>CAYNVN010000113.1:0-2784 GCA_964400655.1 uncultured Lentimicrobiaceae bacterium | reverse complement strand
AAAATAAAAAGGAGGCGCGACCGAAGCCTGCCCAAACGCCAAATGCTCAACTCCAGGCACTCCAAACTTTAGGCTCTCCAAACTTCATCTTGCTTTAGGCACTTTATGATTGCAGATTTTCGATTGCTGATTTATGATTTTTGATTTGCCTTACGGCTGTTCAATGTTTGGAAGTTCAAGGTTTAAATGAACGGCGTTTGGGTTTTTTGTTTTTGATTTTTTGAATTTACCCGCCTGCCGGACGGGCAGGTTTGTGATTTGGTGCTTGATATTTGGAATTTACTCCAAGTACTCCAAACTTTAGCGCACTCTAGGCACTCCAAACTTCAAGTACTTTAGGCACTTTTAATCATGAAACCTCCATGAAACACCGAAGTAAAAACGGGCATCACGATCGGGGTAGTGTGGTGCTGCCCAGTAGTTGTATCCTTCAAAATATCCGGTAACATTCGACATCTTGGCAAAAAGGCGTGCGCGTTGTATTTTTAAGGTCAGATAAACATCGGCCCAAAGGTAATTTCCGATTAATTTGTCGTTTTGAAGATAAAACGCACGCAACTCAGGCATGTAAGCATTGGCATAATAGGAGGTGAAATAGCGCATTTGTAAACCCATCTGAATGGTGGCAGCCCGTTTGAAAACCGGCGATTTGAAATAGAAATTCATTGAGCCGAGAAATGCCGGAAGCCTGATAATGCCCGGCCGGCTGGTTGCCTGATACGATAGTCTGGTGTCGATTCCGAATTTCCCGAAAGGTATGTTGCCGTTTAAATACAACGTCAATATGGTTTCGGCACTTTCTATTTGTGCAGGTCTGATGCTGTCGTTCAGATAGGTGTAATTGCCAACGGTGGTAAAGTCAACCCCCGCATTTATCTTTTTATAAATAAACTGACCGCTTAATATCAGGTAGGTTTCTTTGTCAAAATTATTGTTCCACCTGAAATGGTTTGATCCGAAGTTCTGATAAAACCACCAGGGCATTTTGTTGATCAGTTTAACGCCCAGCAATAACTCGCCGTAGTTATGTTTTTTATTCCCGATAAATTGATTGATGGTTCCGTTTATACCGAAATCACCGGAATTATATCCGCCGAAATAGAGGAAGCCGCCTGCTTTTAAATAAAAACTTTCTTTAATGTTGATGCCGATACCTCCCCAAAGGTGCATCTGATTTATGGTTGAACTTAAACTGTCGGCCGGAAGCTGCTGTTTAATATTTTCGTGGGTAAGGTTTGCATAAATGTAAAACGGTTTTTCATTATTCTCCTTTTCGTATCCGGCACTGGTCCATCCCACGGTATTAATGATGAATTGTTGTCCGGTTGAATCGTAGGTGTTTGTGCTGTCGAGGGGAGCGTAAATGGTATCGTAAAAAGGTGACAGAGGGTCATGATCGGTAAACAGATAATGGTTTTTTTTGTATTGAAAGCTGTACGAAATACTACCCATATCCAGATAAAAACTGCTGTCGTTTTTTGCCTTCGGTTTGCTAAGATTAAAATATTGCTGGACAAACACACCCGATTCGGTTACCGTATTGTTGGCGTTATCGAGATTTACGGGAATGACCGACCTGTCAGGTTCCAGGTTGTCTGAAAAATAGGAATCGTCGGAGATGCCTCCGCTTTCCTGCATGTCGAGCTTGTTAAACATATAGTTGATGTTTACAATGTATCGTTTGTTTGGTGTAATATATCCCAAAGTAAGGTAACCTGTATTGTTGTTGCTTTTGCTTCGTTTATAATTGCCGTGAGAGCTGATAAGGTAAAAATTCATCCCGAAACTTAAGCCTTTAACTAATTCACGACTAAACACCACTTTAAACTCCTGTTCTTTTTTGGGCCCCATGGTGTAAAATAATTCGGTGTAAGGTTTGCTTAGCTTATAATACCTGATTTTATTGTTGGTGTATAAATACTTTTGATACCAGGGTAAACTTTTGGAATAGCCCGGCGCTAAAAACGGCGAAAACATTAAGTTGTTGTGGATGAATCCAATATTACTGAGTGTTGAATATACATTGTTGCCCTTATACAACGGATCGTACTGGTGAAAATCGGTTATGGTGGTATCAATATAAGTGAGGTTGTTGAGCTTCAGGTTAAGAATATCACCCTGATAATAGTAAACTTCTATGGAATCTTTTTCATCAACCCAGGTTGAAGCCGAATCGGAAACTGTTTCCGCATTAACCTGATAACGGAGAGTTATCAAGACAAAAACAACCCATATTCCTGTTATGATATTGTGACGCTTCAAATGAGCAAACGGTTTTTAATTAAAAAATCAAAATTAGCAAAAAGAATGAAGTGGAAAGTAAAGCGTGATAAAAGTTGAGAGGGAAGAATGAAGGTTTGAAAATTTAAGGATAATCTGGTTGCTGGTTGCTGGTTGCTGGATGCTTGTTGCCCCTCTCGCAAGCCCCAACGTCATTCCGAAGGAGGTACGACTGAGGAATCTCCCCGGTAGCATCCTGTCCCTTAGGCAAAAGTGAGTACGGTCGATTAAAGCGGGGGATTCCCGCCTGCCGGCAGGGCAGGCCTCCTCCTTCGTCGTCGGAATGACGAAGAAAGAAAAGGAGGCACTACCAAAACCGAAGCCTGTCAGAACGCTGAACGCTCAACTCCAGGCACTTTTGATTTTTGATTTTTGATTGCTGATTTTTGATTTATGATTTTTGATTTGCCTGCCCGTATGTGAAGCAGGCGGGCCTGCCTTTCCCGCAAGCCCCAATGTCATTCCGAAGGAAGCGAACCCGAAAGCTTTCGGGGAGCGACGAGG
>CAYNVN010000112.1:0-4051 GCA_964400655.1 uncultured Lentimicrobiaceae bacterium | reverse complement strand
TCAAAAAAAAACAGCTCTTTACATATTTCGTCTGTACTGCCCGCCAACATTAAAAAGGGCACCGGTAATTTGACCGATGGAAGCATATTTGGCGGTGTTCATCAACTCTTCAAAAATATTGGTATTGTTGATGGCGGCCTGCTGTAAACGCGACAAACTTTCTTCGGTTTCTTTTTGCCAGGTTTTATGAAGATTTTCCAGCATCCTGATTTGGAAAACTTTTTCTTCTTCCGTAGCTCTGATAACTTCACCGGGAGTGGTGGTTTTTGAACCTCCCTGCGGCAAAAAGGTATTAACGCCGATAATGGGCAGTTTGCCGGAATGTTTCAGTGTTTCATAATAAAGCGACTCTTCCTGTATTTTACTGCGCTGATACATGGTTTCCATGGCTCCGAGTACGCCGCCCCGTTCGGTAATGCGGTCAAACTCGCTTAATACGGCCTCTTCAACAAGGTCGGTCAGTTCTTCGATAATAAACGAACCCTGCAAAGGATTTTGATTTTTTGCAAGACCCAGTTCGTGGTTAATGATCAGCTGAATGGCAATGGCCCGTCGAACCGACTCTTCCGTAGGTGTTGTAATGGCTTCGTCGTAAGCATTTGTGTGTAACGAGTTACAGTTATCATATATGGCATAAAGTGCCTGCAACGTGGTACGAATATCATTAAAATCAATTTCCTGGGCATGAAGCGACCGCCCCGACGTTTGAATATGATATTTTAATTTTTGCGAACGGCTGTCGGCACCATATTTTTCTTTCATGGCTTTGGCCCAGATAAGACGGGCTACACGGCCTATTACGGCATATTCCGGGTCTTCACCGTTGGAAAAGAAAAACGAAAGGTTGGGGGCAAATTTATTGATGTCCATCCCGCGGCTCAGGTAATACTCAACATAGGTAAACCCGTTTGAGAGGGTAAATGCCAGCTGGCTTACGGGGTTTGCTCCCGCTTCGGCAATATGATACCCCGAGATAGAGACGCTGTAGAAATTCCGTACATTATTATCGATAAAATATTGCTGAATATCTCCCATCAGTTTCAACGAAAAATCGGTTGAAAAGATGCAGGTATTTTGTGCCTGGTCTTCTTTTAAAATATCGGCCTGAACGGTTCCGCGCACTTTGGTAAGGGTATCGGCTTTAATACGTTCATAAACATCTTTTGGCAAAACCATATCGCCGGTAACGCCAAGCAGCATCAGCCCCAATCCGTCGTTACCGTCGGGGAGGTTGCCGTTATAGTGCGGGCGTTGGGTTCCTCGTTGCCGGTAAATTTCATCAATCATCAGGTTAACTTCCTCTTCAAGGCCGTTTTCTTTAATGTAAATTTCGCATTGCTGATCGATGGCGGCATTAAGGAAATAGGCAACCATTGTGGGTGCCGGCCCGTTAATGGTCATCGATACCGAAGTTTTAGGATCGGCAAGATGAAAACCGGAATATAGTTTTTTCAGGTCGTCAAGGCAGGCGATTGAGACTCCTGAATTTCCGATTTTTCCATAAATATCGGGGCGTTTGTCGGGGTCTTCGCCATAAAGTGTTACCGAGTCGAAAGCGGTTGAAAGGCGTGCGGCAGGCATACCTTTTGAAACATAATGAAATCTTCTGTTGGTACGTTCCGGCCCGCCTTCGCCGGCAAACATGCGGGTAGGGTCTTCGCCTTCGCGTTTAAACGGAAAAACGCCGGCAGCATAGGGAAATTCACCGGGAACATTCTCTTTCAGTATCCATTTTAATATTTCGCCCCAGCTTTTAAATTTGGGTAAACTTACTTTTGAAATTTTGGAATGCGACAGCGAAGTGGTATAGGTTTTAATTTTTATCTCTTTATCTCTTACTTTAAACAGATAATATTCGTCGGAGTAGTTTTTCTTTTTCTCTTCCCAGGTTTCCAGTGCGTGTAAATTTTTAGGGTTCAGCTCTCTTACGAGTTCATCGTACAGGTTTTTTATATTTTCCGTTTCTTTTTCTTTTCCTGCCTGTTTTAAAGCATCCATGGTAAGCGCCAAACTGTGTAATTTTTGTGCGATTTCGCTTTGGCTTTCGGCCCAGCGGTTGTATTTTCTTACCGTTTCGGAAATTTCGGAAAGATATCTTACGCGCTGCGGAGGAATGATGTATATTTTTTCCTGTTCTTTGGCATTAACATCAATTTTAGTGGTTAAATTGATACCTGTTTTATCGTTTAACAGATTAATGAGGCTTACATAAAGACGGTTTACTCCGGGATCGTTAAACTGCGATGCCACGGTTCCGAACACCGGCATGGAGTCGGGCTCCTCTTCAAAAAGATTGTGATTGCGCTGATACTGTTTTCTTACATCCCGCAACGCATCAAGAGCGCCTCTTTTATCCGATTTGTTTAAAGCGATGAGGTCGGCAAAGTCAAGCATATCGATTTTTTCCAGCTGGGTTGCCGCACCATATTCAGGAGTCATTACGTAAAGCGAAACATCGCTGTGATCGATAATGGCGGTATCCGACTGCCCTATTCCGGAGGTTTCCAAAATGATTAGATCGAAACCGGCAGCATGGGCAATGATTTCGGCATCTTTTACATATTTTGAGATGGAGAGGTTTGCCTGTCGTGTTGCCAGCGAACGCATATAAACCCGCGGGTTATCAATGGCATTCATTCTGATGCGGTCGCCAAGCAGTGCGCCGCCCGATTTACGTTTTGACGGGTCAACCGAAATAATGGCAATGGTTTTATTTTGGGTATCGTTTAAGAATCTGCGTACCAGCTCATCAACCAGTGATGATTTTCCGGCACCACCGGTACCGGTGATACCTATTACGGGCGAACGTTTTTTATGGGCTTCCGCTGCCAGTTCGTCCAATAATTCCGCAACGGCATCACGATTGTTTTCGGCAGCTGAAATAAGCCTTGCTATTGAGATATAATCTCTTGAAAGAATATCTTCCTTTTTTATTTTTATCTCTTTTCCCGTGGGGAAATCCGATTTTTCAAGCAGGTCGTTTATCATGCCCTGCAACCCCATCTCCATGCCGTCGTCGGGAGAGTAAATACGGGTAATGCCGTAATTTTGCAGTTCTTCAATCTCTTCGGGTAAAATAACCCCGCCACCGCCGCCAAAAATACGAATGTGTTCGCAGCCGTTTTCTTTAAGCATGTCGTACATATACTTAAAAAATTCAATGTGACCGCCCTGATAAGAAGTAATGGCAATGGCCTGTACATCTTCCTGGATAGCAGCATTCACAATTTCGTGAACGGAACGGTTGTGTCCGAGATGAATAACCTCGGCACCCGAAGACTGAATGATGCGACGCATTACATTAATGGCGGCATCGTGTCCGTCGAACAATGAAGCGGCAGTAACAACCCTGATATGGTTTTTGGGTTGATAAACTTTTGGCATTTGCATGATAACTGTTTTTAAAAGGTATGCAAAGATAAAATTTTATTAGCGAAAGTGTAGTGTTATAAAAGACCGGTCGGTTTTTCACGATTGGGGAACCAAAAAGATGTTTGTTTTCAATGTTGGTTATGCCGGAGGCAATCCTGCCGAAAACCCGATGGAATTATGACCGGGAGGTCTCTTGGAAATGGTTGCTGTTTTGTACAAAAATAGCCAATAATCCGTTACGGGATATGGGTTGCTCACGGTTGCAAACCGTGAGATAGAACGGTTAGGGTTTTACCCGCGATCTTTGGCAATTCCGTAGCCGGCATAAGCACCGGTAGCAAATCCAATACCACCACCCCAAAGTGCACCTTGATAGCTTATTACCATGCCCGACATACTAATAAAAAAATCCCGGTACGTCCGGGATTTTTTATTTTCATTTTTTTGTTTTCTGTTTGCGCAAATGCTCAAATTCTTTTACATACCATTTAAAATCAGCACTATCCTTTATAGGATAATCGAATAGCATTATAGCTGTCTTTGGCTTTTCAGGCAGATATAACACTAAAAATCTATCTCCTTTCTTAATTTTATTATGAGGTCGTTTAAAGCCAGATATAAATATCCGTTGATTACTTTTGGTATAAAATTTAAAATTAGTATGAGCCCCACCATAAAA
>CAYNVN010000111.1:0-14286 GCA_964400655.1 uncultured Lentimicrobiaceae bacterium | reverse complement strand
GAATATTCAGGGTCGCCATGACACCTGCATTGCTCTTAGAATACCTGTGATTATTGAAGCGGTAACAGCCATGGTGCTGGCCGATTTGATGTTGATTGACAAAAGTATCAGAGCGTCATCACCCCAACCTGACGATCATTGAGAAAAACAAATATATGTGAGAAAAATAGACGCAAAACTTTTAAAACGATTAACAGAGGGTGATTTGTTGCCGTTGCTTAACTATATTAAAGCTGACAATGAGTTACGCCTGGAAGTTAGATCAAAAGGAGAAGCATTCGTTTATTACCGGAAAGGAAAAGCTTTAGAAATAGGAAACTTGAAAGTTGATAAAAAATATGGCAATGTACCGCCGACTGAATTAGCTGTTAGTAATCCATCCGAATATTTTAAGAAAATAAAACAAAGTATTGATAATTGGCTTGGCAGAAATAAAAACAGGGCTGAATTTGATACTCAACAGAATATTGCCCGGTTCAACCAAAGCAAAGACAATAAATACATTATCATTGACATGGAATATGCTTTTGAACAAAAAATGATAAAGAAAGATGAAAGAGTGAAAAAAGCTGTTTTTGATTTACTGGGAATTGACCAGGAAAGTGGCCAAATTGTTTTCTTTGAGGTAAAAAAAGGAATGAATGCAACAAAAGGAAAATCCGGAATAGACGACCATATCAAAGATTTCAACACTTTTATCAAAGGAAAAAATAGTGCTTATTTCAAAGAAAACTTATTTCAGGACGTTGAAAACATAATTCTTGATAAACAAAAATTAGGGCTCCTTTCTGATTTTAAAATTCCAAGAAATTTAAGAAAACACATCCCCGGGTTAATTTTTGTGTTTCATCCTGATAATGATTCCGAAATTCAAAGATTTAAAATTGAATTAAAGAACCGAACCCGATTAATACTTGTTTCCAATAACAATTATAAGTTAAATTTAAAACAGTAGTAAACAAAAATTATAATCAACGAACCGCTTTCTGCTAAAGATTCCCTGCAACCGTTTGCATCCGATTTTATTCAACATCCAAAAGAAGTTTATCAAAACTTTTAACACCTACCGGCAATTCCTGTTAACAGTTTAGATGATTTTTATCACCTTTGCAGTTAAATATCGAAATTTATCACCCAATGACACAACATAAAGTACAAGCCGTTATTTTCGACCTCGACGGGGTAATTACCAAAACCGCCACCGTACACAGCCACGCATGGAAAAAGATGTTTGACGATTATCTGCGTGAAAGGTCCGAAAAGAGTAACGAACCTTTCAAAGCGTTCACACAGGAAGATTACCTTACTTTTGTGGACGGAAAACCCAGGTACGACGGAGTAAAGTCTTTTCTTGAATCCAGAAACATCGAACTGCCCTTCGGCTCCCCCGAAGACAGCACCGACAAAGAAACCGTATGCGGACTGGGAAACCGGAAAAACGAGTCTTTCAACCAGGTATTGCGCAACGAAGGAGTGGAAGTTTATCCCTCAACCGTTAAGCTGATGGAACAACTTCACAAAGAAAACATCCGTGTGGGGGTTGCCTCATCCAGCAAAAACTGCGAAGCGGTACTGGAAGCTGCCGGATTATCGCATCTTGTTGAAACCCGGGTGGACGGTGTGGTCTCCGCCAAAACGGGGTTAAAAGGTAAACCTGCTCCCGATATTTTTTTAACCGCCGCTAAAAACCTAAACTGCGACCACCATTACTCGGTAGTGGTAGAGGATGCCGTTTCGGGGGTGGCAGCCGGCAAAAACGGAAACTTCGGAATGGTAATCGGGGTGGCACGCGAAAACAATAAAGCCGGACTTTGGGCCGGCGGAGCCGATGTGGTGGTGGAAGACCTTGAAGAAATTTCCATCGAAGATATTGACCACTGGTTTAACGTGGAAATGGAACAAAACAGCAACCGCTTAATTTACCACGATTACGACAACGCCAAAGAGCGTTCGCGCGAAGCCCTGCTTACCGTGGGCAACGGATTTTTCGGCACACGCGGAGCCATGGAAGAAACATCCGCCAATAAGGTTAATTATCCCGGCACATACATAGCAGGATTGTATAACCGCCTTACCACTCCGGTGGCGGGCCGCGAGGTGGAAAACGAAGACTTTGTAAACGCCCCCAACTGGCTTCCGGTAAGTTTTAAAATTGACGACGAAACATGGTTCGATCCCAACAACTGTAAAATCATTGAAATTAAAAGAACTCTTGACTTTAAAACGGGTCTGCTTTTAAGAATGATGATTGCGGAAGATGATGAGGGACGTAAAACAAAAATAGAATCGTGCCGCTTTGCCTCCATGAAAAACATGCACCTTGCCGCTTTACGGTATAAAATAACTCCGTTAAACTATTCCGCCGACATCAGCATCTATTCGGCACTTGACGGAACCGTAAAAAACCTGGGAGTTGAACGGTACAAATCGTTAAAATCGCAACATTTAAAACCCAAGGCACAGGGCGGTAAAAACAACCTTACATGGTTAGAGGTTAAAACCAACCGGTCAAACATTACCATTGCCGAAGCGGCAAAGCTCTCACTTTCCAACGGAAGCCAAAAACTTACCGAATTCGGTGTCAGTTCCGACGACGGGATTGTGTACACCTATATGGATGTAAAAGCCGAAGAGGGCAAAACCATTGTGCTTGAAAAACTGGTGAGCCTTGCCACCTCGCTGGAGACCGAAGGCGATATACGTGCCTTTGTTTTACAACAACTTGAACAGACAAACGGTTTCGACGCTCTCTTTCAACAAAGTTCGGCGGCATGGGGCGATATTTGGGACGAAACCGACATCCGTATTGACGGCGACCGCGCATCTCAACGTTTGATAAGGATGCACATTTACCACCTGATGGTTTCGGCATCGCCACACAATGTTAAACTGGATGCCTCCATTACTGCCCGCGGATTGCATGGAGAGGCATACCGCGGCCATATCTTCTGGGATGAGTTGTTTATTCTTCCTTTCTACGACATTCATTTCCCCGATGTGGCAAAATCCATTTTGATGTATCGTTACAGAAGGCTCGACAAAGCCCGCGAATATGCACGGCAACATGGTTATAAAGGAGCCATGTACCCGTGGCAAAGCGGCAGCGACGGCCGTGAAGAAACGCAGGTGGTACACCTCAATCCGGTTTCGGGTGAATGGGGCGACGATTACAGCTCTCTGCAACGGCACGTATCGCTGGCGGTGGCATTCAACGTTTATCAATATTTTCACATCACCGGCGACCAGGACTTTATTAACCGGTACGGAGCCGAAATGTTTTTTGAAATCGCCCGGTTTTGGGCCGACAAAGCCCGGTTCGACAAAGCAACAGGCCGTTACTCAATTGAAGGCGTGATGGGGCCCGACGAATTTCATGAAATGTATCCGGGAGCCGATAAAGGCGGACTTAAGGACAATGCTTACACCAACATCATGACTGCATGGCTCTTTAAAAAAGCAATGGAGTTATGGCAAATACTTGAACCGGATACCAAAAGCAAACTGCTTTCAAAAATCAACCTCAACGATACTGAAATTGACCGTTGGCAGGAAATAAGAAAAAAACTGAGAGTTGTTATCAACCCTGAAGGCATCATTTCGCAATACGACGGCTACTTTGATTTAAAAGAACTTGACTGGGATTATTACCGTCAAAAATATGGTAATATCCACCGGATGGACCGGTTGCTTAAAGCCGAAGGTAAATCGGCCGACGATTATAAAGTTGCCAAACAGGCCGATACGCTGATGATATTTTACAACCTTAAAAAAGAAGAGGTTGACGCACTGCTGGCTGATATGGGATATCATCTGCCCGAAGATTATTTGGAAAAAAACCTCCGGTATTATCTTGCCCGCACATCTCACGGCTCTACCCTTAGCCGCGTGGTTCATGCACAGCTGGCCAACATGGCCGGAGATGAAAATTTAAGCTGGAAACTTTACTACGATGCTTTAGAGAGCGACTTTAACGACATCCAGGGAGGCACCACCGGTGAAGGCATCCATGCGGGCGTTATGGCCGGCACGCTGATGATTGCCCTTACCAACTTTGCAGGCATCGATTTACGGGGCGAGAAACTTTCGGTCAACCCGAAAATGCCCGCACGGTGGAAAGGGCTGAATTCAATGCTTCATTTTAAACAAACAGCCTGGCAAATTGAGATAATAAACAATCACATCTCCGTTAAAGCCGATAAAAAAGCCGAAGTAATTATTGATAATAAAACCGTTAAAATATAAGTAATATGCTTGAAGACGTATTGTTAATTACCGACAAACACCGCGAAGCAGCGGAAGCTATTGTTGAAGAAATTCTTGCAAACAAAAAAAACAAATTCATTGTTGCCATATCGGGTGAGTCGGGTTCCGGAAAATCGGAGCTAACCCATGTTATTGCCAAAAACCTGCGTAAACACGGCATATTTGCCAAGCCGGTTCATATCGATAACTTTTACAAAACCCTTCCGCTCGAACGCACCCGGTGGCGGCAGGATAACGGCATTGAAAAGGTGGTCGGCATGAGCGAAATCGACTGGGAAGGAGTGCACAATACGGTAATCGATTTTAAAAACTCCCGCAAAAATACCATGCCCTGTGTTGACCTTGTTACGGAACAGGTTGACCGGTTAACAACCGATTTTAAGGGCATTGACATGATAATTATGGACGGGCTTTACGCCATAAACTGTGGGGAGGCTGATTTAAGGGTATTTATTGAGCTTACCTACCACGAAACCAAAAAAGCCCAGTCGTCGAGGGGCAAGGAACCCCAAAACGAGTACCGCATGAGGGTATTGGAAAAAGAGCATCAGGAGGTACAATCGCTTAAACCCAAAGCCGACCTGTTAATAGGAATGGACTATAAAGTAAGGAAAGCGTAACGCTACCGGATAACAGGCGGCCTATGCCCGCTTAAACGCATCAGTTGCTACTTTTGTTCCGCTATGCGTTTTAACACCTCTTCCCTGTCGGACCGGTTTTCATAAACCTTGTCAAGCGACAGTTTGTAAAAGCCTTTGGCCTTTTCTTTATCGCCCAAAGCGTAGTAATAGTCGCCCGACAGTTTGTAAACATTGTAGTAATTCGGATTGGCATTGATCATGCCGAAAATAATGTTTTGCTCATCGGCAAGGCTTCGTTTATTTTTTATCGCCTGCTGAATCTCTTTTTTAAACCCGAGGTATTTCAGGTAATTAATGTATCCGCTGCTGTTTAAAAACGGGTCTTTTCCAATGGTGTCTCTATATTCGTCCAGCGGCTCGGTAGGCATCAGCGATTTAACGTTATTAAAAACTTTATTCAGGTCGTAACAAACATAGTTTCCAAGCTGCCATGGATTTACCGACACCCACATTTTCAGCTCTTTGGGTTTAAAAATAACGCTGTGATGCGAAATAAGCTGACACATGGCCTTTTCGTTACCCAGCCCTATGTTTTGCCCGTCCATTCCTTTTTTATCGCGCAACACCTTTGCCGCCTGTTTTACATCAAACCCGCCTGAATTTTCAGCCTGCCTGATTAGCTGTTTACACCGGTTTTCGCGATACAGCGAAGGAGTGTTTTTAATATTTTCCAAATTCATGGGGTCGTTGGCAAAGGTGCTGCTTTGGTAATGGTTGGCACAAACAATATAATTGGTATCAGTGGAATAGAAGCCCGTTTTTGCAGGCGATTTTTCAATAACGGCCACATCATCGTCAGCAGCGGAACCTATTAAAATGGACTCGGAAACAAAAGTTTGAAACTCACCGGCTATTTTTCGGGCTTCGGCAATGTTAGCGGCATGTTGCAAAATATACCGGGCCACAATGGAAATAGGGGTGGCAGCCTTAACGGGAATATCCGATTTAGCCGCATTGATGGTAACGGTCAGCCCTTTTTCATTCATACCCGAAACCACTCCGATCATGCTTGCCCATGTGACATAAGCAAACCGGTATCCCTCATCGGGATTAACAAACACAACAATTTTATTTTGGGCAAAATCATCATTGATGTAAAAATCGAAATTCCGGCCGACAATCATATGGTTACTCCCCTCCCCTTTGTTCACGCCAAAAGAGGTACACCCAACCATTGCCAGATCGGAAAGCGCATGTCCAATATCGTGTGCTCCGTGATAATTGAGCATCCGCTGATAGGGAGGAGCGATAAAATCGAATTTATGGGAACAGGAAAACGAAATGCCGTAAATCTCTTTTTTATACTCATCGGGAATATAGTCGTCGATATCACGGTCGAACCAGGCAATAAAATACTTTAAAAAATTAAGATAAAATTTTGAAGGAATCATACGGTTAATCTGTTCCACAAAAGCATTTTCCTGAATTTCAATCAGCTCTTTGGTAAGTTTACCGTTGGCAACTCCCATATTAAAAGGTTTTCCTTCAAGATACATTTCCCAAAGGCCGAAACGGTTCTTTCGCAGCATATTATTATCGACCAGATAAAAATTATCCGCCCTTTTTACCCGTTTCAATTTCAAAATGGTTTCGCCCGAAATATGAGGATTTTCGATACGTGTGGCAACATCAAACACAACGGCAAGCAGCACCATAACAACAATAAACAGTGCCGCAAACCACTTTAAAAATTTCAATAATCTTTTTTTTCTGCTCATAACAATAATTCAGGTTCGCAAAAGTAGCTGAAAAACATGGTAAAGGCAACAGCTATTTAGCGATGTTACAACTAAGCACCGGCAAAACGCCACCCCAATCAAAATTATTCTTATCTTAGATACCGTAAAAACACGAAGTGTGAAGAGATGAAAATTATTGTTATTGGAAATTACCCTCCGAGAAAATGCGGCATTGCGACATTTACCGAAAACCTTGTAAATTCGCTTATTGCAGCTTCGGAAACCTCCGGCACCAACCTGGAAATCGAGGTGATTGCCATGAACGATTCGGGCAGACAATACAGTTATCCCGACATTGTAAAAGCAACCATTACCGATAACAACAATGCTTCTTACTTAAAAGTTGCCAACTATATTAACGCTTCAGGTGCCCATTTATGTTTGTTGCAACACGAATACGGAATATTCGGCGGAAACAGCGGACTGATGATCCTGTCGCTGGTTAAAGCTTTAAAGGTGCCGCTGATAACAACATTTCACACCGTATTGGAACATCCCGGTTTTCATCAGCGCGAAGTACTTAAAACCATAGCCCGTTATTCGCTTAAAGTGGTCATCATGTGCCGGCGTGCAATAAAAATGCTGGAAACAGCATATGGTGTTGACAGCAGTAAAATAGAGATCATCGAGCACGGTGTTCCCGACTTTGCTTCGTTATTAAAAAACAACAGCAAAAAACCCGAAAAATGGCAAAACCGGCGACTGATATTTACTTTCGGACTGCTGAACAGGAACAAAGGAATTGAAACCGTTATAAGAGCGCTTCCCGAAGTTGTAAAATCAAACCCCGATGTATTATATGTAGTCCTCGGAAAAACCCACCCCAATGTTGTAAAGGAATATGGTGAAGAATACAGAAATTGGCTTATACGGCTTACCGACGAACTCAATTTAAAAAACAATGTTGAGTTTATCGACCAATATATATCGGAAAAAGAGCTTGCCCGAACATTATCGTTTTCCGATATTTATATTACCCCTTATCTTAACAAAACACAAATAACTAGCGGAACGCTGGCATATGCATTGGGAGCGGGTTTAGCAGTGGTATCAACCCCGTACTGGCATGCCGAAAGTATTTTATCAGAAGGAACCGGCATGATATTCGATTTTGGCAACTCCAAACAACTAAGTGTCATCCTTAATAATCTGTTACAAGATAATGAACTGTTACAAAAACTTAAAACCAGAGCCCGCGGGTACGGCATTAAAAACACATGGCCTAAAATCGGTAAAATTTACCTCGAAGTGATTAATTTCGTTGTCAAACATGCCGTTACTTTATACAAAGAGCGTAAACCTTTTGAAATTCCACCATTCAGTTTCAATGCTATTGAAAGGCTAACCGACGACACCGGAATATTACAACATGCCAACGGCATTGTACCCTATTACAGCGAAGGATACAGCCTTGATGATAACGCGCGTGCCCTTATTGCGGCCCAAATGGCATATTACACAACAGGTGAAGAAATCTATTTGAAATATATTATCAAATATCTCTCTTTTGTTATGCTGATGTACAACAACGGATCTTTTAACAATATTTTGTCCTATTCGCGGAATATCTACGAACTGGAACGGTCGGAAGATTCAGTGGGCCGAACCATGTGGGCTTTGGGCTATCTCATCAGAAATTGTAATAACGATGCGATTTTCAGACTTTCGCACGAACTTTTTCACCTTTCGTTATCAAACATTGAAAAATTCAAACATACAAGAGGGTTTGCCAATACCATTTTCGGGTTGTATCACTATGTAAAAAAGTTTCCCGACCAGATATATTTTATTGATAAAATAACTTTTCTTGCCGACAAGCTTTGCAGCCAGTACAAAGAAAACAGTGTTTTGCGCTGGAACTGGTTTGATAAAGAACTGACTTACGATAACGGATTGTTGCCGGCTTCGCTATATCTTACATACGAACTCACCAAAAACAAAAAATACCTGAACATTGCCGATGATGCCACACGGTTTCTCGAAGACATCTGCTTTAGCAAAGGGCACCTCTCGTTAATTGGCAACCGGACATGGAGCAATCCGCTGAAAAGCCGGTCGTACGTTGGACAACAACCGTTGGATGCAGCAGCGATGGTAATATTATATGATATTATTTATAAAATAAAACGCGACAATACGAGTAAAGAGTTGCTAAAGAAATCGTTTATGTGGTTTTTTGGCGAAAACGACCTTAATATTCCTATGTATAACCCGGTAAACGAAGGCGTTTTTGACGGGCTCGAAGAATTTGAGGTTAGTCAAAATCAGGGAGCCGAAAGCAACATTATGTACCTGCTCGCTTACCTGACTGCCAAGCCCTATTTTGTAAATTCCGATAAAAAATTGCACAGCAATTAAACCAGACCCCGATTTATTATGAGAATAGATATTATTACCCTGTTTCCGGAAATGTTTGACGGACCATTTTCGCACTCCATTGTTAAAAGAGCAAAAGAAAAAAATCTGGCCTCCATCCATCTACACCAGTTACGGGATTACAGTCCCGACAAAAAACACCGTAAGGTTGACGATTACGCCTTTTCGGGAGGTGCAGGAATGGTAATGATGATTGAGCCGGTGGCCAACGCCATCGAAGCGCTAAAAAAAGAACGCAGTTACGACGAAATTATTTATATGAGCCCTGACGGAGAGCTTTTTGACCAGGCAATGGCCAACGGCATTTCCATGCTCCGGAACATCATTATTCTTTGCGGGCACTACAAAGGCATTGATGAACGCATCCGTGAGCATTTTATCACCCGCGAAATATCGGTTGGTAATTATGTGCTTTCGGGCGGGGAGCTGGGAGCGGCTATCGTTGTTGATGCCGTGGTACGCTTGCTGCCGGGCGTTTTGGGAAACGAATCGTCGGCATTAACCGATTCGTTTCAAAACAACCTTGTTTCGCCTCCGGTGTACACACGCCCCCGTGAATTCAGAGGCTGGAAAGTTCCCGATATTCTGCTTTCCGGTAACGAAAAACTGATTGACCAGTGGAAACTTGAACAGGCCATAGAAAGAACAAAAAAACGCCGGCCGGAACTACTGGACGAAAATGATTAAGCGGTTTTTATAACAAATTCTCTGTTTATATCTTTCAAAATGGCCCCGGCCTAATCTCACTGTTTTACTACCTTTGCATATTAATCTAATGATTCAGGATGAAAAGCGGAAAAATATTTTTATTCTTTCTAATTGCTGTATTTATCTTTAACAGCTGTTCGGTCAGTAAATTCATCCCGCCAAACAAACAACTATTAAAAAAATACACCATAAAATACGACAACAAAAAAAACGATGTAATCGACAATTCGGAAGTTAAAGCCTATCTTCGTCCTAAACCCAACAGCCATTTTTTAAGTTTCTACTACAGTTTATACTTATATTATCTGTCAAAATCAAAACCCACAAAATTTTATAACTGGCTTAACCGCAAACTGGGCGAAGAACCTGTGTATCTTGAGGATGTCGATCCCGAAAGACTGGCAATGAAGATGCAACGCTTTCTCTCCAACTCGGGTTTTTTCAATACTAAAGTCAGTTACGAAATCATCAAACAGAAAAAGAAATCAAAAATCGTATTTACCATTTACACGGGCGAGCCCTACCGGATTGATACCCTTTTTTATTCCATTCCCGACTCAACCATTCGCCGTTTTGTTTATAATGATTTGAACAAAAGCCTTATAAAAAAGGGCGACATATATAATTCTTATACGTTAGACGACGAACGCGACCGTATCACGGCAGACCTGCAAAATGTGGGGTATTATTACTTTAATCGCAACTATGTTAATTACGAAATAGACAGCAACTTTAACAATCACCGGCTTTCGGTAAAAACCATCATCACCAACCGGAAGTTGCCCGACCCGTCAACCCTGGGTAGTTTCATTGAGCTTCCGCACGAACGCTACTTTATTAAAAAAGTAGAGGTAATACCCGACTACAACCCCGTACGATATAAATTATACAAACCTTATGAGCATATTATAAAAAAATATGAAGATTCCGTCAAAGCCTATCCTTACACCTTTTTGTTCCACGAGCCTTCACACCGTTTCAAACCCAACACATTCGACCAGTCAATAATGGTTAAACCCGGTGTACCCTATTCCAATAAAGATGTACGGGAAACCTATCGAAGGCTTTTCGGTTTTCCCATTGTTAAAACCGCTACCATCTCTTTCGATACCACCGGCGCAGGCAATAACGACTCGGCCAATGTTAAATACCTAAATTCAAAAATTCAAATAACCACAGGTAAACTGAACTTCTACAGCATTGAAGGTGTATTAACCAACAGCAGTGGCGACCCGGGCGTAAGAGGCAATCTTGTAATTGCCAACAAAAACATTTTCAGAAGAGCCGAAGTGCTTCGCGTAAGGCTTAACGGTGGTTTCGAAGCACAATCAATATCGTCTAACGACTCAACGGGTATTGATAACAGCGGTGGTTTTTTCAATACATTTGAAGCTGGAATCGACGCATCCATTATTTTCCCGCGTTTCTTCTCACCCATCCCCTTTCGTAAATTCCGGCAAAAATACCATCCAACCACCAGCGTAACTTTCGGATTTAATTATATGGTCCGCCCCAACTATTCAAGAAATTCCACCAACCTGTTGCTGAACTATCAATGGAAGAAAAACAAAAAACTCCATTTTATCGTTAGTGCCATCAACATCAATTTTGTAAATGTTAATCCCACCCCCGAGTTTCAGGACATCCTCGATCAGGAAACCAACCAACGGCTCAAAGAACAATATTCCGACCACCTCATTGCCGGTATCAACATCAGTATGATTTATGACAATCAGAAAATAAAAAGCTCCACAAGTTTCGATTACATACGTCTCAATTTTGAAACCTCCGGAAACTTTTTGTATGGTATCGAAGAGATGTTCGGAATACCAAAAACTTCGGAAGGATATTATAAAATCTTTGGGGTAAGATATTCGCAGTTCGTGAGAATAAATCTGGATTACAGGCATTACTTTCATCTGTACAATCCCGATAATATAATTGCCATCAGAGGACTGGGAGGTATAGGAATAGCCTATTTAAACTCCAGTGAAATCCCTTACGAAAAGAGTTTTTATGCAGGTGGTGCCAACGATATGAGAGGATGGCGTTTCAGAACCCTCGGACCGGGAGCCTATTCAAAATTTGATGATAACGAAAGGTTGGGAGAACTTCAACTGGAAACAAACATTGAGTTCCGCTTTAACATTTACAGTTTTTTTAAAGGAGCGTTTTTTACCGACATCGGTAACATCTGGTCCAGTAATACCGAGAACTTTCCCGGCGGGCAATTCAGGTTCGACACCTTCTACAAACAACTCGCCGTTGACGTGGGTGCAGGGGCACGCTTTGATTTTACCTATTTTATTTTCCGGCTGGATGCCGGTATCCCCATTGTAGATCCCGCCTATCCAAGTGGCAGCAGATGGAGATTCAATTATTTGAGATTTAGCGATTTTATTGTCAATTTCGGTATCGGTTACCCCTTTTAACAGTTTGACGGATGAAACGTTTAGAACTTGAAAAAAAACTTACAGAGCGGTTTCCCTTTGCTCCCACTGCCGATCAAAAAACGGTAATTACGCACCTTGCCGCTTTTGACGGCAGCAAAACCGAAAACCCGTTATACATTTTAAAAGGTTACGCCGGAACCGGAAAAACCACCCTCATCGGCAGCTATATTAAAGAGCTGAAATCTCAAAAACGTAAATTTGTGTTAATGGCTCCCACAGGCAGGGCCGCCAAAGTGCTTTCGGTTTATACAGGGTTTAAGGCCTACACCATTCACCGCAGGATTTACAACATCCAAACCAACAGCTCAAACCAAACCAAAATCTACTTAACCGCCAACAAAGCTGTTAACACCCTGTTTGTGGTTGACGAAGCCTCCATGATTGGCGAGAACAACAGAGGCAACGATGTATTTTCGGAACGCAACCTGCTTGACGATTTAATGAGCTACGTCTTTTCAGGCGAAGGCAATCGCCTCATACTTATCGGCGATACCGCACAGCTCCCTCCCGTAGGTCTCGATTTAAGTCCTGCACTCAACCTGCAATACCTTAAAAGCATCTATCCGGTTACCGCTTACGCTTTTGAAATGAAAGAGGTGATGCGTCAGGAACTTGATTCGGGAATATTAACACTGGCCACAACCCTGCGCACAAAACTTTCCGATAACAATTTTGAGTTGCCCGTACTGTCGAAAGCCGATTTTAAAAACGATGTTACGCACGTTCAGGATGCCATGGAGATGCAGGAACTGTTTCAGGAATATTTCTACGGCGAAAACATCAAAGAGAGCATTGTGGTGTGCCGTTCAAACAAACGGGCCAACCAGTTTAACAGCCAGATACGCAACCGGATTTTGCAACGCGAATCGGAACTGGAAGCAGGCGACCTGCTGATGGTGGTTAAAAACAACTATTTCTGGCTCGACCAAAAGTCGGAAGCCGGTTTTGTGGCCAACGGCGATATTGTGGAGATCATTCGTGTTATTGGCTTTCACGATCAGTATGGTTTTCATTTTGCCGAAGCCGATGTTAAGATGACAGATTATCCCGCCCAAAAATCTTTCAGGGTAATGCTGCTGCTCGACACCCTCTATGTGGAAAAAGCAAACATGGATTACGGGGAGATGAAAAAACTTTTTGAAGGTTTGCAGCAGGAGTTTGCTTTTCTGGGCTCCAAACCCAAAATCATGGATGCCATCAAAAGCAACCCCTATTACAACGCGCTTCAGGTTAAATTTGCCTATGCCATGACCTGCCACAAAACACAGGGAGGACAATGGAAAAACGTTTTTGTCGATCAGGGATACCTTACCGACGACATGATCAATACGGGATTATTCAGATGGCTGTACACCGCCTTTACCCGCGCCACACGAAAACTTTTCCTGTTGGGTTTCAGGGAGGATATGCTGGAAGAAAAGAATAATGAGTAATTTATTGTCGTTATAACAAATAAAAAACCGGAACATAAACAACAAAACAGATGAAACCTCTTTTAAAGATTTTGATAATTACTATTCCATTAATCTATTTTGCCGGATGTTGCAAACAAACGGGCAGGCAGCAAAATAGCAACAACCGGTTTATCACGGTTATCGATTCCCTTCAAAAAGTTTATGCCCCCGACAAAAGGGTGGTGTTATGGAAAGCTGTCAAAACAGATTCGGCTTTTACCCTGCTGCTTGACAACGAAATGGCTTTTAAAGAGGTAACCGCAGCCATTAAAAAGCTATCTCCGTCATTTAAAACCAACATCCGGTTATTGCCCGAAACCAACCGCAACCGGCTTGTGTCGGGTCTTATCAACAATTCGGTGGCCAACCTGCGCACAAAGCCCAAACACAGTGCCGAAATGGCCACACAGGCTTTGCTGGGTACACCTGTGCGGGTTTACAAAAAAATGGGTGAATGGTATTTGGTTCAAACTCCCAACCGTTACATTGCCTGGGTTGATTCGGCAGCTATTGTAACCATTAACCCGAAGGAATTATCGCATTACAAAAAAATGAAAAAGGTAGTCTTTAAGTCTGTTAGCGGGTTCTCCTATTCTCATCCCGACAACAAATCGCAAACGGTATCCGACCTTGTTGCAGGTTGTATATTACC
>CAYNVN010000110.1:0-9517 GCA_964400655.1 uncultured Lentimicrobiaceae bacterium | reverse complement strand
TTGAAAAACTAAGTCTTGAACGTTTCCTTACCATCATCACTTCAATCGGCAACAAACTAAATACCCTCAAAAAAGAGATCAACACGGCTGCCTCCGAAGCCATGATGCTCCTTAAATCAAACGGCCTTGAACCGGCGGCATTTTTTCAGGGCAACCGGGGGCTTCCCTCCTATTTCAAAAAAAACCTGAATAAGATAAATGCAAAAACGCTTATTCCTGCCTCCTATGCACAGAGAACCATTTCGGATGATAAGTGGTATGGCGGAAAAACCACTCCTGACGACAAAGCAGCCATTGAGGCCATAAAAGAGCGGTTGATAAATTATTTCAACATAATTGAACAAAAGGGGAGAAATTTTCTTTTGCTGAAAATTATTTACGACAAACTGTATGCCGTTGCCTTAACCCGCGAAATAAGAAGATTGTTCGACGAGTTTACCGTACGCACCAACAAAGTTCACATCTCCGATTTTAACAAAAAAATCAGCGATTCCATTGCAGGTCAGCCCGCCCCCTTTATTTACGAGCGACTGGGAAACCATTACGACCATTTTTTAATCGACGAATTTCAGGACACCTCTTTGTTACAATGGTATAACCTGTTACCGCTGATTGAAAACTCGCTTGCCTCAGGTAATTTCAATATGCTGGTAGGCGATGCAAAACAGGCCATTTACCGTTTCCGGGGCGGCGAAGTGGAGCTGTTCACCGGCCTGCCGTTGCTTTACGGCAAACCCGATTTGCCCTACAAAGCCGAACGCGAAAAACTTTTAAAAGAGAGCTTTAAAGAAAAAATACTCGACACCAATTACCGATCCTACAAAGAGATTGTGGAGTTTAACAATCGCTTTTTTAACGTTATTACCAACACCGAAGACCACCTTATAAAAAACATTTACAACAACCACCGGCAAAAAATCTCCCCCGGAAAAAAAAGCGGCGGATATGTCTCCATCCAACTGATTGACCACGAAAATACCGGGGATTACAAAGCCAAACGGTTGGATGCAATACTGCATTATGTAAACAACCTAAAAGAAAAAGGATTTGCCTACAGCGACATTTGTATCCTTACCCGCAACAAAAGCGAAACCACCGAAGATGCTTCGTGGCTTCTGTCCAACAACATTCCCGTTATTTCGTCCGAGTCGTTGCTTTTGACAGGCTCACCCGAAGTACGCGCAACAACAGCCCTTATCAAATCGTTGCTTGAACCCGAAAACCCCGTAGCGCTGGCCGAACTGCTCGAAAACCTTGTTATCATTAAAAACCAACAACAAAAGTTTGAAGAGTTATCGCTGCTTTTTTGCCGGCAAAAAAACAAAGGGCTTAAAGCAATGCTGCAATGGGCTGGTATTGATATGCCCGTTGAACTGCTAAAACAAAAGCCGGTTTACCAACTTGCCGAAACCCTGTACAATTATTTAAACCCTGAAAATAAACCCAATATCAGGTTTCAATATTTTCTGGACTTTATCATTGAAAAGGAGGCTGTTTTTGAAAACCGGCCGGATGTATTTTTGGAGCTCTGGGAACAAAAAAAAGAGAAACTTTACATCATTATGCCCGACGGTGAAGATGCCGTCAGGCTGATGACCATTCATAAAGCCAAAGGATTAAAATTCCAGGCGGTTATCGTTGATTTTCAGGACAGGTTAAACAGGAACACAAAAGATGAGTTTTGGACCGACATCAATCTTCCCGAATTTCCCGACCTAAAAACAACCCTTTTACCCATTCAAAAAGAAAAATTAACGGCCATCGGCTATCAGGAAGTTTATCAACACGAACAGACAAAAACCCGCCTCGATTTCTTAAATCTTGTTTATGTGGCTTTCACCAGACCTGTTGAAGCACTCTTTATTTTGGCGGAAGCACCGAAAAAAGGTAATAAAGAGATTTTTTCGAAAACAATTAACAGTTTCCTGAAAGAAACCGGTGATTATAACGAAAACACATTACTCTACCAATACGGCACCCTTGCTAAATATGACAAAGCCGGCAAGCCGTCAGGCAACCATTTGCCGCTTACAAAATGGACCACCAACGGAGGCGATTTTCCGGTAAAAACGGCTCCCGCCGAAGAGATTTACTGGGAAATGGCCGGAACGGGCTCGCACCGCGTAAAAGGCAAACTCATCCACGAAATCTTATCTCACATCAAAACCGTTAAAGATATTGATAAAACATTAAACCTTTATGCCTCCAACGGTGTCATTGATGATACGGAGTTTAATGATTTAAAACACGAAACCGAAATCGTTGTCAATCATCCGCTGTTAAAAGATTTCTTTTCGGAAAAGGCAAACATAAAAACCGAAACCGAAATTATTTTACCCGGTGGTGATTTAATACGCCCCGACAGGGTAGTACTTATAGACAACACCATTACCGTAATTGATTACAAAACCGGCGAAAAAGAAAACAAACACCTTCAACAGATAAAAAACTATAAAGATGCTTTTTCAGGAGAGGGTTACGATAAAGTTAACGGACTTTTGGTTTATTTGGGAAATAATATGGAAATAATCAACGTTTAACCTGTACCCAATAGCAATTACCGACAACATACAACCCTCGAAAATTACAAAATCACAATAATTAAATTCAATGAAAAAAACATTTACAATTCTGTTCTCCCTTATCCTTTTCTGGAGCATGGGAACAGCACAGCCGCACGAAGCAAGGCTTCTGCGCTTTCCGGCCGTTCACGGCAATCAGGTGGTATTTACCTATGCAGGCGATTTATACACCGTTCCCCTACAGGGAGGTGTTGCACGCAAATTAACTTCATACAGCAAAGGTTACGAAGTTTTTGCACGGTTTTCGCCCGACGGAAAACAAATTGCCTTTACCGGCCAGTACGACGGCAATACCGAAGTATTTCTTATTCCTGCACAGGGGGGTATTCCCAAACGGCTTACCTATACCGCAACCCTGCACAGGGATGATATTTCCGACCGCATGGGCCCCAACAACATCGTTATGACCTGGGCTGACGACAACCATATTGTTTACCGCTCCCGAAAACAGTCGTTCAACTCCTTTAAAGGACAACTTTTTAAAGTATCCGTTGAGGGAGGACTCTCCGACGAACTTCCGCTACCTTCGGGCGGATTTTGTTCCTATTCTCCCGACGGGAAAAAACTGGCCTACAACCGCGTTTTTCGTGAATTTCGTACATGGAAATATTACAAAGGCGGTATGGCCGACGATGTTTGGATTTACGATTTCGAATCCAAAAAGGTTGATAACATAACCAATACCGTCAATCAGGAGATATTCCCCATGTGGTACAAAAACAAAGTCTTTTTCCTGTCAGACCGCGACCGTACCATGAACCTGTTTGTTTACGATGTCGAAACCAAACAAACCGAAAAATTAACCGACTACACCAATTACGATATTAAGTTCCCGAGCCTTGGTGACCACTCAATTATTTATGAGAACGGCGGTTATCTGTACAATTACGAAATTGCCACCGGCGAAATCAAAAAAATTCCGGTTTACATCGAAAACGATTTAATTACCGGCAGAAACCAATTAAAAGATGCTTCCAAACTTATCCGCTCCCGGGCAGTTTCTCCCGATGGCAAAAGGGTGGTTTTCGGTGCGAGAGGCGATGTTTACACCGTTCCCTCAAAACAGGGAATCACAAGAAACCTTACCCGGTCGTCGGGTGCACACGACCGCAACGTGGAATGGTCGCCCAACGGAAAATATATTTCTTATATCAGCGACCGCACCGGTGAAGATGAAATTTACATCCAAAACCAAAACGGACTGGAAGATGCCATTCAAATCACCAAAAACTCCGACACCTACAAATACAACCCCATATGGTCGCCCGACAGTAAAAAGCTGCTTTGGTCCGACAAAATGGGAAGGTTAAGTTTTGTTGATATTGAAACCAAAAAGGTAACAACGGTGGTTGAAGACTCCAAAGACTGGGAAATTAGAGATTACACCTGGTCGCCCGACAGCCGCTGGATTGCTTATACATTACCCCACAACCATTCCATGAGCCAGATTATGGTTTACAGCGTTGAAAACAAACAAACCAAACCCGTTACCAGCAGCTGGTACAGTGCCGGCGACCCCGAGTTTGACCCTGAAGGAAAATATCTGTATTTTACCTCCTCTCGCGATTTTCACCCCATTTACAGCTGGACCGAATGGAACCATGCTTACAGGGATATGGAACAGGTTTACATGGTTACCCTTCGCAAAGACATCCCCTCCCCTTTTGCTCCCGAAAACGATGAAGTGTCGGTAAAAGAAGAAAAACAGACCAACAGTAAAAAGTCAGGCAAAAAGGACAATAAAAAAGATGAAAAACCAAAGGTTCAAAACATCACCATCGATTTTGACGGTATCGCCGACAGGATAATCAAAGTATCGGACAAACCCGGAAGCTACTGGGGATTGTCGGCCGTTAAAGGGAAAATTTATTATGTATTTAACTCATCCCGTGACGGCATGCAAATGAAACTCCTTAAATTAAAAGATAAAAAAGAGACCAACCTGGGCAAAATCGGTTCATTTATCATTTCGGCCGATAAAAAGAAGATGCTGGTAAGCACGCACGGAAAATATGCGGTTATCGACCTGCCTTCCGGTAAAATTAATCCCAAAGAGTTTTTGGACTTAAGCGATATGAAAGTAATGGTCGATCTTAAAGAAGAGTGGAACCAGATTTACACCGAAAGCTGGCGACAGATGCGCGATTTCTTTTACGCCCCCAACATGCACGGACTCGACTGGAATAAGATCAAAGAAAAATATCAGGTTTTGGTTCCGTATGTTAAAAACCGGAACGACCTCAATTACATTATTGGCGAAATGATTGGCGAGCTTAGCATTGGCCATGCTTACGTTAACGGTGGCGACAAACCGTCGCCCAAACGCATTAAAACAGGATTACTCGGCGCAAAAATCAGTCGCGATGACTCTGGATATTTCCGTATCGATAAAATTTTAAAAGGCGAAAACTGGACCAAAAAAACACGCTCGCCGCTAACCGAACCGGGTGTTAACATTAAAGAGGGCGATTACATTATTGCCGTTAACGGAACACCCGTAACCGTAACCAACGACCTCTATTCGCTGCTAATCGGCACTGCCGGCAAAGAGGTGATGCTTTCGGTTAATTCGCGTCCCGATAAAGAGGGAGCCCATAACGAAATTGTTATCCCCATTGACGACGAGGCAGGGCTTTACTACTACAACTGGGTGATGGGTAATATTGAAAAGGTAAACAAAGCCACCAACGGACAGGTAGGTTACATCCACATCCCCGATATGGGCCCCGAAGGTTTAAATGAATTTGTAAAACTGTTCTATCCGCAGTTAAACAAAAAAGCGTTGATTATTGATGACCGCGGAAATGGCGGCGGCAATGTTTCACCCATGATCATCGAACGCCTGTCGCGTAAACTAACCCTGTACGGCACTTCGCGAAACAACGACATTACTACCAAACCCCAACAGATAATGACAGGCCCCAAGGTGCTGCTGATCGACAACTATTCGGCATCCGACGGCGACCTCTTTCCCTATCAGTTCAAAAAACTTAAGTTGGGAACCGTTATCGGTGTTCGTTCGTGGGGCGGTGTTGTAGGCATCAGGGGCTCGCTGCCCTTTATCGACGGCGGCGACCTGCGCAAACCCGAATTTGCCCCCTTCGACACCAACGGACAATGGGCCATTGAAGGGCACGGCGTTGACCCCGACATTGTGATTGATAACGATCCCGCCAAAGAGTACGCCGGCGAAGACCAGCAACTCAACAAGGCGATTGAGATTGTGCTGGAACAGATGAAAAACACCAAACCGGTTCCGCCAATCCCGCCCTTCCCCGACAAAACCAAATAGTAATACACATTAGACAAGCCAAAACGAGGCTGTTTGAAACCTTCAAATCCGTTTCAAACAGCCTTGTTTTTTTCATATCATATCTTTTCCTATTTTTGGAAAAAACTATTTTCCATGACAAATCGTTTACGTTTTTTTTTCGTTATCGCATTATTTGCTATTCCGTTTATCAACTTTGCACAGGGCGGAAGCGGTAAAAATCTGCTTACGGCTGACAGCATAAACAAGCCTACTGCCTACGATCTTATTGATATAAATTACGAACTGGAACGCACACAGCGCACCCTGGCCAAACTGGAAAATTCATTAAAAGAAACCCGCTTTGAGGCCAATATCGATTCGTTACTAAAAAACAAAAAAGAGTTTTTAGAAAAAGAGGCTGCCGAATTTAACGACTACAATCCCCGTAACCTGTCAAAATTTTTCCTCGAAAATGCTTTCCGCGCCTGGCAGGGTAACCAAAAGGAGCTTATCACATGGAAAAAAATAATTAACGGCAAACTTACTTCCACCCAGGAAGGCATTGATGTTCTTAACAAGGAAAAAAAGGTATGGACACTCTCCTTAAAAAAGTTAAATCAAAACACAGATGTTCCCATACAGCTAAAACAAAGGATATCCGAATTAATCAGAGACATCAACAACACAAAAAGAAATTATAATAAGAACAAGAAACAATACATTATCTGGGAGGACAAAGTAACCGACCTCACCCTTTTTTCAAATAGCGTTATCGAAAAAATACGCTCCCTTCAGGAACATTTGCGCGACAATCTTTTTGTGGCCGACAAACCTCCTTTATGGAAAGTTAAAGTAACTAAGAACGATGTATTTCCGGTAAGCATACGTTTTAAAAAGGCCTGGCACGAAAACTCCAAAACCGTTGTTAATTTTTTATCTCAACAAAACTTCCTCGGTTTATCCGTTATCATCTTTTTATTTGTCATCGGTTTTTTTGTTTTACGATATTATTATAACAAACTTAACTACGATAAAGAGAAACCCGGATTTGTAAATGCCAACAAAATATTTAACATTCACTGGTTTGCTTCTATTTTACTTATTGTATTTACTACCATAATCCTCTTTCTTTCAACCATACCCCTTTCATTATCCGCAACAATAACCATTTTTATCCTCTGGAGCATTTACTTTATTTTGCCCGGGTTTATGGGCAAACGCGGCAAGGTTAGAATATTTATGATTTTTGCCCTCTTTTTCATTAACGAAGTGGAAATATTCATGTGGTATTTCGGGTCGCTGGCACGTTACTACATAACTTTTGAAGCCCTGCTTGGTATCTGGCTCAGCTACAATTACGGTCTTAACAGGTTTAAAAAAGAGTCCGATAATGTTGCTCCTTTTGTGCGTAATGTTTATACCTTGTCGATTGTTTTGTTTGCTCTGTTTATTGCCGCACTGTTTAGCGGACTGTTCGGTTTTGTTAATCTTTCGGTATTTCTTTTAAAAATTGCGGCTAAATCGGCTACCATAGTCCTGGTAATTTACGGCATCCATAAAGTACTGAGCATTATCATCAAAAGCGGTTGCGAAATTGGAAAAGCTTCCAAAGACAATATGCTTGCAGGTTATTGGGAATTAATTGAAAAACGCCTGCTTCAAACACTTGATGTACTGGCAATATTTTTTGCCATTAAACTGATTCTGGAAAGCATGGAAGTTTACCGCTCCATATTAAGATGGTTAACCGATGTTTTGATTTATAAAATAAAAATAGGAACCATTACTCTTTCGCTGGGCGGCATCATTGGGATGATACTGATATTTATGCTCACCTTTTTTATGGCCAATGTTTTCAGGATACTGTTTGAAAATCACAACTATATAAAAAACAGGATATCCAAAGGGATGTCGTTTGCCATTTCAACCACCATCCGATATCTGATCATTATTTTCGGGATTGTGCTGGGACTGGCCTATGCCGGCATCGATTTGGGGAAATTCGGTTTAATGGCCGGTGCGCTGGGAGTAGGTATCGGTTTCGGACTGCAGAATATTGTCAATAATTTTATTTCGGGCCTGATACTGCTTTATGAACGGCCCATTGAAGTAGGCGACACCATTGAGGTTGGTAACCTGATGGGAGAAGTAAAATCCATCGGCGTTCGCGCCAGCCGGGTACGCACCTACGACGGTGCCGAGGTGGTGGTTCCAAACGGAAACATTATTTCAAACGACCTGATCAACTGGACACTTTCCGATAATAAACGACGGTTGGATATAAGAATCGGGGTTGCCTACGGCAGCGATCCCAACCAGGTGCTAAAACTTTTGCAACAGGTTGCGGTTAACCACAATAAAGTATTGATTGAGCCCGCTCCGCGGCCTTTGTTTATTGAATTTGGCGACAGCTCGCTGAATTTCCGCCTGCTGTGCTGGGTACATTTTGAGGAAGGGCTTGGGGTTAAAAGCGAAATATTTGTGGACATTTACAATGCCCTTACCGAAGCGGGAATTGAAATTCCCTTCCCGCAAATGGATGTGCATTTAAAAGACAGTCTGACAAAATCTCCCGAAATTGTTATGCCCAAAGCACCCGACAATTCATCGGAGGTTATTAACAGCGATAAAGAACCTTTGCCGCCGGAGGACAATAAAGAGGAAAATTAGTGCCGTTACAGGCATACTGTCCTACGGCTTGTAACCCGATTCTTCCAATATTTTTTGCGAGTCGCCTGTTTTAAGCAATTGTGTTAACGTTACCTCCGGATGCCGTTTCATATAGGCACTTACAATCTGCCAACCGGTCCACTCCCCTATCCGTGCCGGCGCATCTCCCTTAAAACCTTTGGTAAATGGCCCGTCCTGCATCAATTTATTGGTTTGCATAAAATCGGCACTAAATAGCAGCTTTTGCGATATTAAAAATGCCCAGATATTTTTTTCATTGTTTTCAACCCATGCAAGTTGTTGTTGTGTGTATCTTATCTTTAAACTGTCGGCAACACCCGGCATTACAGCATCAAGATAAAAAAGTTCTTTTCCGGCTGCTATCATCATATCCAGCAAATTTCGAGGTTTTGAAACACGGAACGGCATGGCCCGGTAAAGCGCCCGCATAACATCCACCGGCACCTCCTTTTTTATCATCCATCGCATTTTGTATCGCGGCAACCCCATACGGGCATAGTGAACAAAATCGGCTCCCAGATAATTATCAAGTCCTATCAATACAACATCGCCGTTAACAATTACCGGTGCTTCGTAATAAGCACCCGAAACATAAGAGTAAAAATCGGGTATTTTGAAATTTGGAAAATAGTAATGATGGTACGACATGGCCTGCGAAATATCCCGTTCAGTTGACGACAAATCGGGAAACTGCCGCATGGTGTGCCGGTACAGATAACGGTTTAAGGTATCCTCTACAAAATCTTTTAACTGCTTCACGTTGGCCGGATCATCCAAATCGGCATCCAAAAAAAGTTTAAAATCGGGCTTAATCGATTTCAATCCTTCTTTAAAACGGTTGGTGTCAATCGAGAACAAAGCCTCGCCATACCTCTTGATATGAATGGAGATTTCGGTAAGTTTTGAGTTGTCAACTTCAGGAATGTACCGTTTCCTACTGCTTTCACATCCATAAAAAAAACCTGCTGTCACCAACAGGATCAACAACTTA
>CAYNVN010000109.1:0-10169 GCA_964400655.1 uncultured Lentimicrobiaceae bacterium | reverse complement strand
AAAAAAGCAGGTTACAAAACATCGATAAAAAAACCTCCTGGGATTAAATCAATTTGAGTTTTCTGGAAATTTCCAACATCCTTTCGATAGGTTTTCCTGCTTCTTTCATCAGCTGCTCATCCATTAATATTTCAGGCTGTTCATTTTTTAATGCCAGATACAACTTTTCCATTGTATTCAGTTTCATATAAGGACAATCATTACATGAGCAGGTTTCATCGGTAGGAATAATTAAAAATTCTTTATCCGGTGATTCTTTATGCATCTGGTGTAAAATACCGGTTTCGGTAGCTACTATAAATTTTTCAGCATCACTTTCACGTGCATACTTTAACAATCCTGTTGTTGAACCCACATAATCGGCAATTTCCAATACCGCTGCCTGACATTCGGGATGTGCAATTAATTTTGCTTCCGGGTTTTTTTCTTTTAATTTAATAACGGCTTCGGTGGTTAAAATATCATGAACTTCACAGGCACCGTTCCATAAAACCATATTTCTTCCGGTTACTCTGTTTACATATCCGCCCAGATTTCTATCGGGAGCAAAAATAATTTTTTGTTCTTTAGGAAACGAATTTATAAGCTGTACCGCATTTCCCGAAGTACATATAACATCCGAAACCGTTTTTATGGCTGCAGTGGTATTGATGTATGAAATCACAATATGATCGGGATATTGTTCTTTAAATTTAACAAATTCGTCCAAAGGTGCCGAATCGGCCAGCGAACATCCGGCTTCCATATCGGGCAGCAGAACTTTCGTATCAGGATTTAATATCTTTGCTGTTTCGGCCATAAAATGAACCCCGGCAAAAACAATGATATCAACATCGGTTTGCGATGCCTTTTGGGCAAGCGCCAGGCTGTCGCCCACAAAATCGGCAATATCCTGTATTTCCGGAATCTGATAATAGTGCGCCAGAATAACCGCGTTCTTTTCTTTTTTTAATTTTAATATCTCTGTTTTATAATCCATTTTTCTAAATTTTCTCTTTTTAACAATTAACCTCTTATATTAATTTTTTTATAAAAATATATTAATGTAATATTTATCCTGTTGAAAAGCTGTATAACTTTTTTGCGGTTTATTTTGATGTGTCAAAAATAGTGTTTTATCAACTATTATTAACAAGTTTTAACGGGTTAAGTCTTATATAAATCAAGGCTGAAGAAAAGTAATTAACATGTTGTTAAAACAGTGTTGATTTGAAAAATTGTATTTATGATATTTCAAAATCTTTGTTCATTTCGGCACAATAAATTGTAAAAACTAATTGACCGGACGGCATCATTTTTTGGCACGCTGCAATGACTGTTTATAACTGCTATTTTTTCCAAAATAATTAACAAACGAAATTGTAATTATGTTGATAAATTATAACATAGTGAATTTTAAATATTTGTAATGGTCGTTTAAATATGTTGAAAAAATAAAAATCTTAACTATCAGTAAGTTTATCACATGCTGTTTTTTTTATCTAACTTTGTCAAAGAAATTTATTAACAATGGCGGATAAGAAAAAAATAATACCGATGGCAACCGATCATGGCGGATTTGCCATGAAAGAATTTTTAAAAAAGAAGCTGCAGGAAGCGGGTTACGAAATTGTTGATTTTGGAACTTTTTCGGAAGAGAGTGTGGATTATCCCGATTTTATTCATCCTTTGGCAAAAGCCGTTAACGATGGCGAATACATTAGAGGTATTATTATGTGCGGAAGCGGTAACGGAGCTCAGATAACAGCCAACAAACATCAAAATGTAAGAGCAGGATTGTGCTGGAACGAAGAACAAACCCGGTTAACCCGTTTACATAACGATGCAAACATTATGTCGATACCCGGCAGATTTATTCCTTTTGAACAAGCATGGAAAATGGTTCAGATATTTTTAAATACTGAATTTGAGGGAGGAAGACATATCAGAAGAGTGGAAAAAATTGCAATTCATTAAACATGATTAACAAGTGGAACTAACGTTAGAAAATAAATATTTTTTAAAAAAGGCGGAAAAAAAAGCTTTTGATAAAGAACACAGAGCCAAGATAAAATTTAACATCGGACGTTATGATATTGCCGTAAAAAAGGGTAAAGCCATTTTTAAAAATCTTGATGCCGCGCGTAACAGAGCCGGTTACATTAAATACAAATCAATAAACGATCTTGAAAAATATCTGATTCAGTTTGAAAATAATTTTATAGCCAACGGCGGTAAAATTATTTGGGCGGCCGATGAAAAAGAGGCAATTAAAGAGATTCTTAAACTTTTAAAGGAGCGAAATGTAAAATCGGTGGTAAAATCAAAATCGATGGTTACCGAAGAGATAGAACTGAACAGAGCCCTGGAGAAGAAAAAAATTGAGGTAACCGAAACCGATTTGGGTGAATTTATTGTGCAACAGGCGGGTCAAAAGCCTTATCATATTGTTACACCTGCCATGCACTTGTCAAAGGAGGATATTGCTTCGCTGTATCACGAAAAATTTAACACTCCCGAAGATTTAAACCCGACCGAATTAACCAATTATACCCGCGAAAAACTTCGTGAAAAATTTGTATCTGCCGATGCAGGCATAACCGGAGCCAATTTTTTAATTGCCGATATGGGAGCCATTGCCGTTACCGAAAACGAAGGCAACGGACTTCTTTCCATGTCGTTTCCTAAATTGCACATCGCCATTACCGGCATTGAAAAAATCATACCGCGGCTGGAAGATTTGGATCTTTACTGGCCGCTGCTTTCAACACACGGAACAGGACAACTGCTTACAGCTTATAAATCCATTATAAGCGGACCTAAAAAACCGGGTGAAAAAGACGGGCCGGAAGAGATGTTTTTAATACTGCTTGATAACGGACGTACCAATTTGCTTTCAAAAGAGCGGCAACGTCAGGCATTGTCCTGCATCAGATGCGGTGCCTGTTTAAATGTTTGTCCGGTTTACAAAAACATTGGAGGTCATACCTATAACACCACATACAGCGGTCCTGTCGGTGCCGTAATTACACCCCATCTTAAAGATTTTAAAACCTATAAGCATTTAAGTTTTGCTTCCACATTGTGTGGTGCCTGTACCGAAGTATGTCCGGTGGGTATTCCGTTGCACGAACTTTTACTTTTCAATCGTAAAGAAGCTGTTGATAAAGGTTATTATACCTATTTTGAGAAAAAAAGCAACGATGTTGCCACTTTTGCGCTCTCGTCGCGTAAACGACTGGATATGGTGGGTGGCGGACTGAAAAATATGGTGATGAAATATACCGTTAAAAAAGCCTGGGGGCCCCGTCGCGAACTTCCTGAAATGGCAAAAAAATCGTTTGCCCAAATGTGGAAGGAAAAAGAAGAAGAATAAATAATTTCGCTGATAATTGTTTTATAGCTTACGTTGCTTACCCTAAATATTAATTGACAAATAAGTATAAAAAAATATACGGGAATTTAACTATGTTTTGATTTTTCGTCATAACATAGTTAAATCTCGTATGATTACAAACATTAATATTTATTAATGATAACGGAACTAAAAATAATTACTTCAATACACTTCTCGAAATAATGATTTTTTGTACTTCCGAAGTACCTTCGTAAATTTGAGTAAGCTTGGCTTCGCGCATCAAACGTTCCACATGATACTCTTTAACATAACCGTAACCTCCGTGAATTTGAACCGCTTCGGTGGTTACCTCCATGGCAATATCGGCGGCATATTGTTTGGCCATGGCGCTGGCAACGGTAATGGGTTTGTGATTATCTTTTAACCATGCGGCTTTGATACAAAGGTTACGCGCATTTTCAATTTTTACGGCCATATCCGACAGTTTAAAAGCAATGGCCTGATGGTTGGCTATTTCGGTGCCGAATGCTTTACGCTCCTGGGCATAGGCTACCGCACGTTCAAAGGCTCCCGATGCGATTCCCAATGCCTGCGATGCAATACCTATACGTCCGGCTTCCAAAACCATCATGGCAAATTTAAAACCGAAACCATCTTCACCAATGCGATTTTCCTTCGGTACCTTCACATCCTGAAACATCACCGAATGGGTGTCGGAACTGCGCATTCCCATTTTATTTTCGTGAGGCCCCAAAGTAATTCCCTGACTGTTTTTATCAACAATAAAGGCATTAATGCCCCGGTGTTTTTTTTCGGGGTGGGTTTGGGCTATTACAATATATGTGGATGCCGAATTTGCATTGGTTATCCAGTTTTTGGTGCCGTTAATCAGGTAGTAATCGCCTTTATCTTCGGCGGTGGTATGCTGGTGGGTAGCATCCGATCCCGCTTCGGGTTCCGATAATAAAAATGCACCGATAACTTCGCCGCGGGCAAGCGGCTTTAAAAATTTTTGTTTCTGTTCTTCGTTTCCAAAACGGTTTAACCCGTAACAAACCAACGAATTATTAACCGACATGATAACAGCTGCCGAAGCATCTACCTTGGCAATCTCTTCCATGGCCAACACATAAGATACCGTATCCATTCCGCCTCCGTCATACTCCGGAGGTACCATCATACCCAGAAAACCGAGTTCGGCCATGTTTTTAACATGTATGGTTGGAAATTCTGCTTTTTCTTCTCTTTCCAAAACGTCCTGCAAAAGTTCCCGTTGTGCATAATCGCGGGCCGCCTGACGAATCATTTCCTGTTCTTCTGTAAATTCAAAATTCATGGTAAGCTGTTTTTATTTTTTGGATAGCAAGATAGTTAAATATTTTTTTGAACTGATTCTAAAAAAGAAAATGCGGTAGTTTCTTTTTTCGTATTTTTCGCTCATTAAAAATTTATATTATGAAGCGTGTATTTTTCAAATCATTAGCAGTAATTATCGGGTTGTTTTTTTATGCGTTTACCAACGCTCAGCAACAATATACCCCTTACGACGATTTGCCCGGAATGATAAAAAGTTATAAACCGGCTTATCAAAACAGCTATCCCCGCTGGGGTAAAATGCTGTATCAATATCCGGTTAATTACAACGCAGTGATTAAAGCATTCAATAATTCCAGTCAAAAAGATGATAAAGCACTGGTTAGATATTACAAATTATGGAAAAGAAATCTCTTACAGTGGGTAAAAGATGACGGAACCGTTTTTTTGCCCGATATGAATGAGTATTATCAACGATTGTATGCGGTTCAGAAAAACAATGCGGTTAGAAACAGCACCGGTGATTCGCAATGGTCGTTTCTCGGCCCGAAAGAAACATACTGGCTTAATGAACAGGGCTCATCTGTACCCCCCGATGCCTGTGCCTGGCAGGTTAATGTATATTCGTTTGATGTAGCGCCTTCAAATCACGATATTATTTACGCCGGTACAGAAACAGGTTTTATGAATAAAACCACCGATAAAGGTAACACATGGCAATTGTTAGGCTGTGATTACTATTTTGGAGGAGGAATTACCGCTGTTGCTGTCAATCCCGTTAACCCCGATATGGTTTATGTTGCAGCGGGAAATCAGGTGCACAAAACCACCGATGGTGGCACTACATGGACTCCGTTGCTTGCTGTTGGTAATCAGTTTAAAGCCGACCGGCTGATTATTGATCCGCAAAATTCCGATAAAATTTTTGCCGCTGCCAATTCGGGATTGTATCTAAGTACCGATGGCGGTCAAAGCTGGGAACGTAAATGGTCTCGAAAAACCTATGATGTGGCCATAAAACCCGGCAACAGTAATTATGTTTACGGTATAACAATCGCCGGCGCTAATTTCAGAATCGTAGAGTCAACAAACGGAGGCAATACATTTGCCGAACAAACAACTTTTCCCAATAATATTTATAACAAAAGCGGCGGACTACTTGCCGTAACACCTGCCAATCCCGATAAATTACTGGCCATTTTACTCAGTGCCAACAATACACCTTATTTGTATAAAGAAACCCTGTCAACCGGTGTGTGGAGTTTGCTTGCCACCGGCAATACACCTGCATTTAAAATGGATAACGGTCAGGGTTATTTCGATTTGGTATTGGATGTTTCGCCGTTAAACGAAAACATGGTACTTGTTGGAACTACCACCTCTTTTCGGTCAACCAACGGCGGAACAAGTTTTACAGCCATTGGCGGATATTACGGCCCGTTTAGCGTGCACCCCGATTTTCAGGATATTAAAATGCTTGATGACGGTGATACATGGATGTCGTGCGACGGCGGTATGTATTTAACCACCGACGATTTTGGCAGTACGCAAAACTATTTTGCATTAAACAACGGTTTGATTGGTTCCGACATGTGGGGATTTGATCAGGGATGGAACGAAGACCTTGTGGTGGGCGGAAGATATCATAACGGAAATACAGCCATTGCCGATTTTTATAATTCCAAAGCATTGCGTATGGGAGGTGCCGAATCGCCCACAGGTTGGATAATGAAAGGAAAAAGCCGGTATGCCGCTTTTAACGATTTGGGCAACGGATGGATTTTGCCTCCTACGGCTGAAGACCCGCCGGAAGGACGTTTCCTGTTTACGAAATATCCCAATATGGATGAATATGGCGGCCGCAGAGGCAATATGGTTTTTCATACCAACTATTACGGTACCGTTTTCCTCGGTGAGGGTAACGGTTTTTGGAAAAGTACCGACATGGGAGAAACCTTTGACCTGCTTTACGATTTCGGTAACAGGGTCAGATATCTGCAAATAAGCTATCACAATCCCGATGTGTTGTATGCAGACATTGTAAACAAAGGACTTTACCGCACCAACGACGGAGGTGAAACATGGGAATATAAACCATCGCTTACAAGCGGTAATTACGGAAACTCAAACTGGAAAGGAAAAACCTTTATTGCCATTTCCCCTAATGATGAAAACACCGTTTACGCCTGTTTACAAAACGGAACATGGAGTGGCGATATAGGTAAAATTTTTAAATCTGCCGATGGCGGTGATACATGGGAAGACTGGACGGGAACTCTTTCGGAATATACCAAAGATATTGTTGTTCAACCCGACTCGGCCGGAAACGACATTGTTTATTTGTTTACCAATGCCCGCTACGATAAAACGGCAAAAGTATATATGCGCAAACAGGGTATGACCGACTGGGTGCTGTTTAATAACAATTACCCGGCAGGATTTTATGTTAATCTTGCCATGCCGTTTTACCGTGATGCAAAATTGCGTGTTGGCGGTTCGGGAGGTGTTTGGGAATCGCCCATGAGCGATACAAATTATAAACCGATTGTTAATCCGTGGGTAAAAAAGGAGCATTACAACTGTATGTCGGATACATTGTATTTTGATGACCATTCCATTATGAAACATGCCGGTGCAGCCTGGCATTGGGATATTTCACCCGACCCCGCTTATATAAGCAATGCCGATATTCGTAATCCGAAAGTGGTGTTAGGCAACCCGGGTTCCTACACGGTTAAGTTAACGGTTACCCAAAACGGCGTTAACTACGAAAAAGAGATTACAGATATGGTAACCACCACCACCTGTCCCTCCATTGATGATTGTAACAATCCGGCAGAAGTACCGAAAGATATGTGGCACTTGATTTATGTTGACAGCGAAGAGCTGGGGTTTCCCGGCAAAGCGATTATGTCCTATGACGATGATTTTTCAACCATATGGCATACCCGCTGGAGTACCGGAACCGATCCTTATCCCCATGAAATACAAATTGATATGGGGCAACCCTATCTGATTTACAGCTTTACCTATTATACCCGGCAGGACGGGCCAAACGGCAGAATAAAAGATTATGAACTGTATATTAGCGAAGATTCGTTAAACTGGGGAGAACCGGTAAGTACCGGAACATGGACCAATACATCCGCCCCACAAAAAATAGAATTTGATACGGCAGTGGTGGGTCAATATTTCAGATTGGTGGCCCTTTCGGAAGTAAACGGAGGTCCATGGGCATCGGCTGCCGAATTTAGTGTGGTAGGCTGTACCGATATTACCGGCACCGGTAATTGTTCGGAAAAATACAACGACCTGATAGCTTTTCCTGTTCCCACCTCAGGAATGTTTACGGTTTCGCTTCCTGCAAAAGCAGGGTTCAGCTATTCGGTTTATTCTGTTTCGGGCAGGTTGCTCAAAAAAGGTAACATTCTAAAAGGAAACAGTACCTTTAATTTTGATCTTGGTTCGTACCAAACAGGAATATATATCCTTAAGCTACAAAGTGAAACAGGAACCGTGTACAGGGTAAAAGTCGTAAAAAAATAACCGGTTGCTTTGTTGAAGCGCTTTTAACCGGCGGCCAACAGGTAATTATTAAAAAATATGTTGGTTTATTGATATAACTTTCTATTTTTGTGAGCCAATTAACAATTAATTAAAATTCTCACAATTATGAAGAAAATTTTGCTTTTTACCTGGTCGATGATAATGATGTTTACATCGTTTAATGTTTATGCCGTTTCCGGTTTATCGAAAGATAAAGTTACCAACGTAAAATTGAGCGATTTTAAAAAGAAAGCGCCAGAATTGGTTGATAAAACCATTGTTTTAAAAGGTATTGTTGATCATGTTTGTGAACATGGCGGCAAAAAGATGTTTTTGGTTGATGAAAATTCGGATGCCCGTGTTAAAATAGTTCCCAATGAAGAGCTGGCAGCCTTTAAACAGGATATGGTAGGTGAAACGGTTGAAGTTACCGGTATTGTAAAAGAGTTCCGCCTTGATGAAGATTACCTTATCGAGATGGAAGAAAAGGTAAAAGCCGACTCGAAGGAAGAATCGGAAATACACATGGGCGACGGTGAGCACAAAGGCAATAAAGAAGAGCACAGTACCGAAGACCGGTTAAAACAAATTGAAAACCTTCGCAAAAAACTCAAAGATTCAGGCAAAGATCATTTATCTTATTACTCCGTAGAGGCAATTTCATATAAGGTTATTAAATAAATTTGTGCTAAAAGGTATTACAATGAAAAAACTTGCTTTTTTTGCATTGATAATATTTGTGCTTACAGGAGTTACCAATGCCCAGGAGAAAAAAATCAGTACTGATTTTTCAATGGGGTTTCAGCTGAATCAGTTTCAAAACGATTTTGGTTTGGGCCTTAATTTTACCACTCCCTATTTTGCCAATAAACGGGTAGCCCTGCGGTTAAGAGGAAATTTAATGTTCAACGAACATGTATCGGACGATGTTACCGTTTGGTCACCATATTCAAATGTTTCGCTTGGAATGGTTGGTGTTGCCGGAATCATCGGGGATTTTATCAGATTATACGGCGAAGGCGGTATGATTGCCCTCTTCCCCTCTGATGATTTTTCCTCCGAAAGTGTTGTATTCGGGGGATACGGGGTATTTGGTTTTGAATTTTACTTTTATCAAGGCGGAAATTATTTTATCGAAATAGGCGGAATAGGAACCGGTGCCATTGCCGATAAAGCGGTTAATCAACCTGTATATTCCAACGGACTGATGATAAGTACCGGCTTTCGAATTCATTTTTAATTACATTTTATGACGTTTAAATGGCGAAAGTGGAACAGAGCCATCCACCGCGATTTTGGTTATTTCTTTTTCGGAATGACCCTGATATATGCTATTTCGGGAATTGCCCTTAATCATCTTGACGACTGGGATCCCAAGTTTATTATTACCACACAGGAGATACAAACCACAGGGTTAAGCAGGGAAACCGATAAACAGGCAGTGCTGGATTTGTTGGATAACTACGGCGAAAAAGAAAATTATAAAAAACATTATTTTCCATCGAAAGGTAAATACCTGAAGGTTTTTATCAAAGGCGGAACGGTTACCGTTGATTTGTCCACCGGAAAGGGTATTATTGAAAAAACCCGCCGCAGGCCCCTCTTTAGCGAAATGGATTATCTGCATTATAACCCCATAAAGTACTGGACGTGGTTTTCGGATATTTATGCGGGCGCGTTGATTGTTTTGGCCGTTGGCGGAATATTTATTCCCCGTGGTAAAACCGGTTTGAAAAAACGTGGTATCTGGCTTCTGCTGGCAGGAATTATTATTCCGGTAATTTATCTGCTGGTCTATTTTTATTAAAGCTTCTACATAAATATTTCGGCGGCAATGCCGTCGGCAAAGAGTTTTCCGGTATCCGACAGAATATAGAGGTTACCTTTTTGAATTACCTTTTTATCGTCAACAAACGGTTTGATGCCGTTTGTAAAATGTTCGGTATGTTTTTTTCCGAAAACGTTGTTGATA
>CAYNVN010000108.1:0-5817 GCA_964400655.1 uncultured Lentimicrobiaceae bacterium | reverse complement strand
TGTTCCGTCAACATCGTAATCGCCGTAAACCACAATTTTTTCGGCTTTAAAGTTTGCAGTCAAAATCCGTTTTACGGCTTTGTCCATATCTTTCATCAAAAACGGATCGTGGAGGTCGGACAGTTGCGGCCTGAAAAAGCTTTTTGCCCGATTATAGTCGGTAATTCCCCGTTGGGCCAGCAGTGCTGCCAGTCGGCGATTAATATTGAGCTCTTTTGAAAGATGCTCAACAACCTCACTTTCAGGTGCTTTTTTTAACACCCAACGATTTTCCATAGTAAAAAAATTTGTTGGTAAAGATAGCAATTCCAACCCTATAAAACAAAGGGCAACGACCACTTGTAAAGCATTTATCCGACTTAACAGGCTAATGTTTTACAAATGAGCAGATATGGGAAATATTATTTTTTTAAAACAATTTCCTCAATTTTATCCATGGTGTCCGGATTTAATACTTTCAGCGTCACTTTTGTTCCTTCAACGGTAAAAAGCATTAAAGCGTATTGGGTTGAAAATTTTTCAACTGAAGCCGACCAGGGTAATTTTTCCTGACCGTAATAAGGTGCACCTGAAGAACCGTTGGTGATATGCCAGAACGGGCGGTTGATGTGCAACTTTTTATGATTCCAGTTTTCGGGATACCTCGGGGTGTCGTCGGTAAGTTTCATCCGGCAGTAGTTGTGCTCGTCGCCTGTTAAAAGGGCTACAACTTTGGGGTTTTTATTTACAATGATGTTTAAAAACTCATCCCGGCGTTCAATAATACCTTTTTTAACCGGTTTGCCGGCAATATAAGGTCTGATTTTATTATTACCGCCGTACCACATATCATCGCCCGAATGGCCACCGTTAGGAAAAGCAGGTGTGTGGATGGTTACAAATATGTTATCAATATCGTTGTCGTTGCTTAGTTTCGCCAGTGTTTCGTCAAGCCATTGTAATTGATTATCCATTATATATCCGTGAACATTTCCGCCGATATCGGGAATGCTGTATGTACTTGGCGTATAAAGGTAGTTGGAGTGTAAAACAACCATGGCTGTGTTTCCGTAAACGTAATAATAGGATGTTTCGCGATAGGGAGGAAAATCTTTATGGTTGGGATCGGGATCGTATTTGCTACCGTCTTCGCTTACGGGCCCGTTTTCATAATTTACAAATTCATCGGCAAAAACCCGTTCTCCCGAGTTGGAGTTATACGGAAAACGATCAACGGATAATCCGTATTTGCTGCCGTCGTCAAATGTAGTAACCACAACTTCGTGATTTCCCGGTGCGACATTAAAAGGGATGTAGTGCCAGAAAGGTTCTATTCCTCTTTTCCAGTTTTTGTATTCAAGCTTTGTTTCGCTAATGCTTGAAGAATATCCGTTGATCATATCGCCGGTAAACTGAAAAAATGCAGCTCCTTTTGCAACGGCAAGTGCCGCCATTTTTTTCATTATATATACATTGGCCCCGTGAATGTTGCGTTCGCCGCCTCCTTTTCCCTGACGTGAATCGCTGGCAAAAGCAAAAACAAAAGGTTTGCGGTTTCCTTTAGCGGGAGCTGTTTTGAACGAATAGGTTTCTTCACTGTCGCCGTATTTTACCGTGTATTTATATTCGGTTCCCGGCTTAAGGTGATGTATTCTGATTTCGTGATGAACATCACCTGTCATATTGGCCATTTTAGCAAGTGCGGCAAACTCTTTACCATTCACCTCCACAACCGGATTGCAGGGTTTGTTTGTGTTAAACCAAATAACAGCTTCATGTTCCGTAATTTTATTTACAAACGGCCCTTCAACTATTGAAACATCAACCGTAAACGGCCCTTTGCCTTTAATGTTAATTTTACCATCACAAATTATACTGCCATTACTGTTTACAATACGATAACCCAGTTTCATTTTATTTGTGGTTTCGTAGCGGGCAATGTCGTATTTGCCGGCCAGTGCACGCAAGTTGATATCGGCTTTGCCCTTAACAATTTTTGCCGGGGTTTTAAAAAATACCGGCTGTGGAAATTTACCTCCGTCCTTAGCATACATACCATAATAAATGGTACCCCGAAAATCTGCTTTTTTAAAGTCGAAACTAATCCCGTCTTCGGTACCTGTGGGATTGATCAGGATGTTATCGGTGGTTAAAAATGTGTTTTTGCTTACCATGGGTGATATGGCTCCCGTTTTGGGAGAAACATGGATTAAATTACCCGCGTCATCATATTCAATGTTGTTTAAAATTGCCGGTATTGACTGTTTGTTCTGGCTTTGTACGGGTAAATAAAAATATGCGATCAACACAAATGTTAAAAGGAAAATTCTTTTCATAATTCAATATTTTAGTTTTTGTACAAAAGTACTATTTGAAGTTTAACGATATCGCTTTTAAAGGTGAAATATGATTATTTGTTTATAATTTGTACCGCTTTTGAAAAAAGGTTTAAATTTGCCATTTATCTTTTGTGTTTAAAAGATTACAACAAAGACTATAACAAGTTATAAGACAATTACATTAATGAAAAAATTTATTCCTTTTAGTTTGAAATCAATCTTTTGGATTGGATTGGTGGCAGTGCTGTTTTCATCCTGTGTGCCGCAAAAAAAGATGTTATACATGCAGGTAAAAGATGAGGCGGATACATTGAGTTCTTTTTATAATGATAAAAATATTGAATATCGAATACAACCCGGTGATAACCTTTATGTAAAAGTGGTGAGTTTGGATGAACAAACTACCATTTTGTTAAATCCGAGCGGAAGTAATAACTATTTAAATTCAGATGCTTCTATTTACCTTAACAGTTATACCGTAAACGAAAAGGGGTACCTTGATTTTCCGTTAACCGGTGAGGTGCTGGTTAAAAACTTAACCGTTGATGAAATAAAGCTAAAGCTAAAAGAGAGCCTGAAAGTTTACCTGAAAGAGTTTGTTGTAATCGTTAAAATGGTCAACTTTAACCTGACGCTGTTGGGAGAGGTTAACAGACCCGGACAGTATAAGGTGTATCAAAACAGCATCAACCTTTTTGAGGCGGTTTCCATGGCAGGCGATTTAACCGACTTTGCCAATCGTGAAAAAGTGGCCATAATACGCCAAACCAAAACCGGATCAAAGGTTATATATCTGGATATGACCAAAAGAGACATTCTCGAATCGGATTATTTTTATCTTAAACCCAACGATATCGTTTATGTAACCCCGGTTAAAGGGAAACAGTTCACCTTTGCCCAGTTTCCGTATGGCGTGGTGTTCGGTGCAATATCAACTGCATTCCTCGTAGTTAATTATTTTAAATAAATTCTAAAACATATTTCAGAAGTGGATAACAACTTAAATAACTTACAATACCAGCAACAGCAACAGGAAGAATCTGTTGACATAAAAGCGATGTTTTTTAAATTTGTACGGTTTTGGTACCTGTTTGCCATTGCTGTTTTTGTTGCCATCGTAATAGCTTTTCTTTTTAATAAATATACCTCTCCGGTATTTGAAGTTAAAACATCGGTATTGGTAAAAGATGATAAATCGGCGCTTGACCCTTCATCGTTAATAGGTATCGGTTTAAGCAATAATCAGCAAAATGTAGAAAATGAGATTGGGAAACTAACTTCATTTACTTTGTCATATCGGGCTATAAAAAAACTTGATTTTGAAGTGTCCTACTTTGTTGAAGAAGGTCTGTTAAAAAAAGAATTGTATCATGAGGCACCCTTTAAAGTGGAGTTTGATACTGCCGTTCCGCAGGCTGTGGCATTGAACTATTCCATGAAAATTCTTAACAGCAACGAATATCTTATTGAAGCTGAGGGTGAACTGATTAAAAAGTATAATTTCTCCAAACAGAAGTTTTTGGAAGACACCCTGTTGAATAAAATTGAGATAAAAGAGACCCATCGTTTCGGAGAATTGGTTAACAACGGTTATAATGTGTTCAAGATTATTTTGAACGATAAGTTTGATATGGAAGAGGACCTTGACAATACCTACGGCTTTACCTTTAACGACTATTTTAGCTTAACACGGGATTACAGAGATTTTAAAATTGAACCCATCAACAGGGAGGCTTCTATTTTGGAAATTACCTTTAAAGGTAAAAACGTAAAAAAGGATGTTAACTTCCTGAACACCTTAACCACCGAATATCTTGATCAGAGCCTTGAAAAGAAAAACATGATTGCTGATAACACCATTAGGTTTATCGACAGCCAGTTAGGTTTGATTAGTACTTCGGTTGATTCGGCACAAATGGAGCTGCAACGTTTCAGGTCGGCTAATGAGGTGATGGATATTACCTTTCAGTCGCAACAACTTTTCGAATATCTGAATGATTTGCAAAAACAAAAAGCCGAATTATTGGTTAAATCAAATTATTATCAGAACCTTAAAAACTACATTAAGAAAAATAAAGATAATGTTGATGATTTGGTTGCCCCGTCGGCCATGGGTATCGAAGATCCCATATTAAATCAGCTGGTTGGAAAACTGATCGACCTTTATAGCGAAAAATCGATGCGCCTTTTGGGGTCAACCGAAAAAAGCCCCGCGGTAATCAGTTTGAACAGCCAGATCAGGAGTACCAAAAATGCTATTTTTGAGAACATTAATAACATTATCCGTAACTCGAACCAGGCCTTAAAAGATATTAATAAACGGATTAGTGACCTTTCGGGAAAAGCAAGTAATTTGCCGGTTACCGAGCGTGAACTGTTCAATTACAAGCAAAAATTTGAGTTAAGTAATAAAATTTACACCTATCTTCTCGAAAAACGGTCGGAAGCTCAAATTACCAAGGCATCCAATATGCCCGATAACGAAGTAATAGATATTGCCCGCGAAGAGCTTAACGAACAGGTGTTTCCAAAAAAAGGTCTGAACTATCTTATTGCTCTGATTCTCGGTCTTGTTTTTCCGGTGGTTTATGTGTTGGGCCGCGATTATATGAACGACAAGATAATTGATAAAAAAGATATTGAGTCGGTTACCAATTTCCCAATCATCGGGCAGTTGCTTCACTCGGATAAAGAGACACAGCTGGTTGTTGCCGAATCGCCCAAATCGAGTATTGCCGAATCGTACCGTTCGCTTAGAACCAATATTCAGTTTTTGGTTAAAGGACAGGAAAAAACAACCATTCTTGTTACTGCCGATATGGTGAGTGCGGGTAAAACGTTTGTTTCGATGAACCTTGCCAGTGTGTATGCACAATATGGTAAGAAAACGGTACTGTTAGGTTTCGACTTGCGTAAACCGAAAATTTATCAGGACTTTAAGATTTCCAACAATGTTGGTTTAACATCTTATTTGATTAACAAAGCCACCATTGAGGAGATCATTCAACCTTCGGTCAGAATCCCCAATCTTGATATTATTCTTGCCGGTCCGGTACCTCCCAACCCTGCCGAGTTAATTGCTTCGGAGAAAACAAGTGAGCTTTTCAGAGAGCTGCGCAGTCGTTATGATTACATTGTTATTGATACACCACCGGTAGGGCTTGTAACCGATGCGTTTTTGTTAATGGAGCATTGTGATGTTAATATTTATCTTGTGCGTCAGAATCTTACCAATAAAAAGGTATTTGCTTCCATTATCGAAAGTATTGAACAGCGCGGGTTAAAAATGTACATTGTAGTTAACGATATTAACCTTAAAGGTGGCTATGGTTACGGCTATGGTTATGGCTACGGTTACGGTTATGGCTACGGCTATGGTTACGGCTATGGCTATGGTTACGGCTACGGTTATTATACCGACGACAAACCAACTAAAAAGAAATCTTTCTTTAAGCGCCTGTTTAATAAGATTTAATCATTGTAATAAGGTATTATGAAA
>CAYNVN010000107.1:0-53574 GCA_964400655.1 uncultured Lentimicrobiaceae bacterium | reverse complement strand
AAACCTCAAACCTCCAAACTTTGAACATTCAAACCTTGAACCAACAAGCACCCAGCAACAAGCAACAAGCAACAAGCATCCAGCATCCAGCAACCAAAAAAGTTCCCTCGCGCCTTCGCGCCTTCGCGGTTCATTGAACCTTGAACTTTCAAACTTTGAATACTCAAACATGAAACCTCTTAACTCCCCCAAACCACCATTTACCCATACAATCAATAATTTATAAAGGCATTAGGGGTATTGTCGGGTGATTTGTAGTGGTTGTGTATAGGTTGTTTTATCGTTGTTTACTTAATAATCGGTTTATTTTGAACTTCAATTTTTTTGAAAAACGTATTACTAATAAATCATGTTCAAAATGAAAAAAAGTTTATTATTCAAGTGGATGCTAACGGCAATGATTTTAATGGTCGTTTCTGCCGGCAATGTTTTTTCGCAGGAGAGTGATATGGTAACCGGTAAGGTTTTCCCTGTAGGAATGCACACCCCCATGCGGAATGTAACCGTTCAAATTAAAGGAGAACCGTCAACAGCCGTTCTTACCGATGGCGACGGATTCTTTAAAATTAAAGTTAACTCGTTTCCTGTTGTTCTCGAAGTGTTTAAACAAAATTACGAAAAGCAGCAGGTTACCGTTAACGGCCCTAACGATATTACGGTATATCTTGTTGCCTCAAAGGTAAAAAACGATTATGGAAAATCGGTGGGTGTTAGGGTATCGTTAAATCCCGAATCGCGTGACGGTATTTTGATGCTTTCTTCAACCGATAAAAGATTCAAATATTGGTTTGATAACCGTGTTTACATTGACGGAGCTGCTTATTTTGGCGACAACACCTATCAGGGTGAAGAAAATAAAATAGGTAACGGAGTTAACATACGCCGTATGCGTTTTGCCATGAAAACCATCCTCTGGGGACACTGGGGAGGTGAAGTGGATTTTGATTTCGCCTACAACGAAGTAGATATCAAAGATGCTTTTATTCGCTATATCGGTAAAAACTGGCAGGTAAAAGCAGGTAGCTTTAAAGAGCCTTTTTCAATGGAGGTTACAACCACCTCTCGTTATCTTACCTTTATCGAAAGGCCCATGTTAAGTAAAATGGACCCCTCCCGTCATATCGGTATTTCGTATCGTCGTTTCGGTAACAAATACTTTTTTGAGGGCGGACTTTTCTCCAGCGAAATTGCCAACGATTTGATGCAGGATCAAAATAAAAAGTTCGGAACCAATTCGGGATGGTCGGTTACCGGTCGTGTTGCATGGGCTCCCATTAAAAAGGATAAAATGGTTCTGCATCTGGGTACTTCAGGCTCGTATCGTACACCAAAGATACCCGAACTTGGCGATCCGGTAAACAGTTTCAGATTTTCAACCCGTGCCGAAACCTCCATCAACCGTAAAAAATACCTTGATACCGATTTTATTGAAAATTCGGAATCTGCTGTTCTCTACAATTTTGAATTGGCATACGCTTATAAAAATTTTAAAGTGGGCGGCGAATATTTAGGCGGCATTGTAAACAGGGATGAAGACAAAGTGCCTACAGGTGAAGAAAAACCTACAATCGGTGGTTTTTTCGTTTACGGTGCCTGGATCATAAACAACGGTGACTACTATTACAATATGGCCGAAGCCGAATTTTCTCAAATCGATTTCAGAAACAATAAAAAAGGATCCCTTGAAGTTGCCCTTCGTTATTCGTTTATCGATGCAAACAGCTTTAAAGAAGGCGAAGATATTCCGTATATCGCAGGCGGTTCGGCCGAAGCTTATACCCTCGGTATAAATTACTATGTAAATTATAACGTGAAATTTATGCTGAGCTATGCCTATGTTAATAACGACCGGTGGGCCAACGGAAAAGGAAAATACAAAACCTGGGAGGTTGACCAAAACGGTAACGACATCACCCCTACGGGAGAGGGAGGCATCGACTTTGGTATGCTACAGGCACGTATTGAAATTGATTTTTAACCCATTATAGTTAACTTAAAAAAACAGAAAGATGAAAAGATACTGGTTATTAATGATAATATTTACGGGATTGTTTTTTACCTCATGTGTAAAAGATGAACTTCCGGGAGGCGGAACACCTCCTGAGCCGGAAAAACCCGATTATACAAAAATTGTAATCAACGAGCTTATTGCCAAAGACACCTCCAGCCCGTATTTTGTTGATGCTTCGGGAAGTGCTGCCGACTGGGTTGAACTCTACAATAAAGGAAACAAAGCCGTTAACGTGGCCGGAATGTATATTACCGATAAAGAGGGAAGCGAAGCCGACTGGCAACAAATACCCACCGGTGACGATGCCGTTACCACCATTCCTCCTGCCGGTCATCTGGTGCTGATTTGTGGTGCTGCCGATGCCGGCGGTATTGATCTGGAAACACAAATCCTTGACGGCAAAGTGTTTATCGATATGGGCATCAGCGCTTCAAAAGACAGCGTAATCACTCTTTTCGATCCCGAAAAGGTGCAGGTTGACCGTTCGGGAAACTTTAACGGAATGCCAGATGATAAATCCTTTGGAAGAGAACAGGACGGTTCGGTCAACTGGACGGTTATGGCTAAAAAAACACCGGGCGCTCCCAACGACAACGGCGGTGGTGTTATTACCGGCAAACTGGTTGTAAACGAGTTTATGGTAAGTAACGACAGCTGGGATGTTCCCGGCGATAATGGTGATCAGCCCGACTGGATGGAAATTTACAATACCGGCGACACCCCTCTTGATATGGGTGGTTGGTATGTAACCGACGATTTGGATACCCCCGACAAATATCAGTTACCTGAAAATAATATCGTTGCACCTCATGGCTTTTTGGTTATCATTTGCGACGGATTAGGCGAAGGGCTGCATGCCAATTTTAAACTGTCCAGTGGCGGCGAAGCCATCGGCATTTCGCAAAACGGTACCGATTTCGACGAAAGCTTTACTTATGGTGATGGTGCCGACCTGCCTTCACCGGCAACCGATCACTCCTTAGGTCGCGACAGCGACGGCGGCATGCCATGGATTGATTTTGCCCCTGATGCAGCACGCAAACCCACACCCGGCGAAAGCAACAATCAATAACAGATTGATTTGATTACAAAAGATAACATAGTAAAAGTTGTTGGTACAATTGTTTTGCTGATTATGTTTGGTACGGCCTGTAAGAAGAATGAAGATACCCTTCCCGCTGACCCCGGTAACACGGTACCAACAGGTAAGCTGGAAAAGCTGGACGAGTTCCATATGAACATTGCCGAGCCGTCGGGCCTCTCTTTTGGCCGTACCAAACAATCATTGTTCACCGTAAGCGATAACAGCAATAAAGTGTATGAAATGGATTTGCAGGGAAATGTTATCCGCGAACTGGCTTATACCGGTGAGGATTTGGAAGGGATTACCTGTAATCCTGATGACAATGTGCTGGCCGTTGTGGAAGAGCGAAAACGCGAGGTTGTTTTTTTAAATTACGAAACGGGCGCAGAGCTTAACAGATACAAAATCAATGTTAAGGAAGGCGATTCCAATAAGGGCCTCGAAGGTATTTCGTGGAATACCAATAACCGCGCTTACTATTTGCTGAATGAAAACAACCCTGCCCTGATGATGGTTTGGAAACCCGATGCGGGAATAATAAGCGAAGTGGATATGAACTTTGCTTATGACTATTCGGGAATATATGCCGACAGCGAAAACAGTTTTCTGTGGATAGTAAGCGATGAGTCGCAGATGTTGTACCGTTGTAATTACAATGCAAAAGTTTTAGAAAAGTACGAACTGAATTTCAGTAAAGCCGAAGGCATTGCCGTTGATTATGAAAACAACAGAATTTATGTTATCAGCGACAAGTTGTCGAAATTGTTTGTATATAAAATGGTAAATTAATTATGAGTGAAGAGAATTATATTCCAAAATATGAGTTCAGATTATTCGGGCAGTCTTTTCCCGAACTTGAAAAACTGATTGGCGAAAAAGCAGGGTTTATCAGAAACCGCCGTATGGATGATGTTTATCTGCTTACGGCTGCCGACAATGAGAACAACGTAAAAATCAGAAACGGGAAAATGGACATGAAGGTGCTCGAAGAAACCTTTGAAGGGCTTGAGCGCTGGACACCTTACATGATTGGTGAGTTTCCCATGGAAACGGAAGTGATTAAAAGCACGGTTTTTCCTGCACTCGGTATTCCTTCACCGGCCTTTAACCGCACCGAATATAAACTGAATCAGTTTTTAAACGAGCTGGTTTATCATGACCCCGATCTTTTTGTGGCTTACACCTCCAAATCGAGAAAAGAGTATGAGTTTAATGAGTGCGAACTTGAAATAACCGACGTTACCATTAATTCGGCCTGTATAAAAACAATTTGTATCGAATCGGAAAGTTATGAAAAAGTACTGGAAACAAAGGCTATTCTTAACATTTCCGAAGATGAGGAAAACGTAAATTACCCTACGGCCCTTAAAAAAATTATGGGGCTTATTAAGATACCGGGAATTTGGGAAAACATTATGTAATAATTGGTAGTAACATTTTAAAAATAACAAAATGGCAAAAAAAGAAGAATTAAAAATCGGAGAAATCTCAAAACCAAGATTTGAGTTTAGAACATTTGGCCGCGACTTTGAAGAAGCAGCCTTCCTGATGTCGAGACTTTCGGTACCTGTTCCCGAAAAAGTTTGGGAAAGAACTTCGGAAGAGTATTACATTGTTTCAAAAACAAACGACATCAACAATACAAAAATCCGCGACGGAAAAATGGATATCAAAACCTTTGTTCAGGAAGTTGACGGACTGGAACAGTGGAATCCGTTAATGAAAGCAGAGTTTCCCATTTCGGCTGAAATCCTGAAAAATGAGGTTTATCCCGCCTTTATGGTTGATGTTCCCGATTTTGAAAAAGACACTTATTCGTACGACGAATTTATGGAAATGATTAAAAACCATCCCGACCTGCAAGCCGTTAAGGTTGAAAAACAACGCTTCGGTTACATGGTTAACGATACCATTTGTGAGGTGGCCAATGTTTGGATTAACGGAGCCATGGTAATCACCGTAAATTCCGAGTCAACCGAAGTTGAAGACATTAAGAAAACCATCACCGCACTGGGTCTTGAAGGAGTTGAAAACATCAACTATCTGCAGGCAATTAAAAGAGTTCTCGGATGGATTGACAAACCGCTTGCTAATTAAAAAACAGAAAAATGGCACAGGAAATAGAAAGAAAATTTTTGGTAAAAGGTGATTTTAAACCTTTTGCAACCAAATCAACCAGAATTACACAAGGGTATCTTTCATCGGTACCGGAAAGAACCGTTCGCGTAAGGATTAAAGGCGACAAAGGATTTTTAACCATCAAAGGAATTGGCAACGCTTCGGGAGCCAGCCGTTTTGAGTGGGAAAAGGAAATTCCGGTTGACGAAGCAAAATCGTTACTCGAAATTTGTGAACCGGGTGTTATCGACAAAACCCGTTATCTGGTCCCCGAAGAGAGCGGACTGGTATTTGAAGTGGATGAGTTTTACGGCGATAACGACGGTTTAACCGTTGCCGAAATCGAACTCCCTTCGGAAGATCACCCCTTTACAAAGCCCGACTGGCTGGGCGAAGAGGTAACCGGTGATGTGAAATATTTTAATTCCATGTTAATGAAAAATCCTTATAAAAACTGGTAAAGATTGATATAATCACACCGTTAGTTAACAATTGTTGTCCCGCCCTGAACAGATGTTCAGGGCGGGACAGACAACCCGTTACCAGAAAACCAATAAGCAGTCACACCAAAAGCATATCAGATGAGCGAAACAGCAGCAGCAAAAAAATCAAAGGAGTTTGATCCGCTGGATATGAATAACTACCGTATCGAAAAGCTACCCAAAAGGTCAAAATCAAAATTTGAGCGTTTTTTGGCAACCATCGGAGGGCCATTGGCTATTCTGCTATTTATTATTATCTATTTTGTTGCACAACCATCCTTTTTAAGCAATATTAACCCTGATTCGCTGAGCATCTACGCTAAAAAGATTTACGATACCGTTGGGGCGGCAGAGTTCTCAAGGATGAATGTTGCCATGATGGCGGTATTTGTGTTAAGCATTATCTTGTGGATGACCGAAGCCATCCCCAACTATTTAACATCGCTTGTTTTAATTATTTCGCTGGTGTTGCTCGGAGTGCTAAGCGAAAAAGAGGCTTACGCACAATTGGGCCATAAAGTAATGTGGCTGAACATTATGTCGTTTGTGCTGGCAAGTATGCTGGTAAAAACAGGACTTGCCAAACGTTTTGCCCTTTGGTTCATTGTCCATTTCGGCAAACATGCCTCTTCCATCTTTTTAAGTTTTTTGTTTATCAATGTGGTACTGTCGGCATTTATTTCGGCAACCACGGCAAAAGCAGCCATTTTGCTTCCCATATTTATGGTTATTGCCGCAGTGTATGGTGCCAGAGGTGGTGATAACAAAAACAACTTCGGCCGTAACATTGTACTTCAAAACCTCTTTTATATCAACATTGGTGCCGGTGGATTCATCACCGGTTCGGGAGCCAACCTGCTTGCCGCTTCGTTAATAATGGGAGCAACCAGCGCCGACATCTATTTTTCCGACTGGATGGCTGCCAACTTCCCGGTGGCGTTGGTGATGATGTTTTTGGGATACATCATTGCCGTTAAAATATTTTTCCCTCTGAAAAAGGAGGAGCGCTTACCACAAATTGAAGGTGGTATGGAAAGACTGAAAAACGAGCTTGTTAAAATGGGTAAGATGAGCTTTCAGGAGGTTAAAGCCATTATTTTGTTTGTTTCGATTTTGGCACTGTGGAGTACCGATAAATATCACGGAATCAGCCCTACGGCAGTGGCATTTCTCGGGGCCGTAATTGCCCTGTTACCGCGTATTGGTATTTTAACATGGAATGAGGTTGATATTCCCTGGCACCTCATGCTCTTTTCGGCAGGTGCTTATACGCTGGGAGCGGGTTTTAAAGCAACCGACCTCCCTTCAATTTCCGTAAATGCCGCTTTCGACTCATTGGGATTTGGCGACAACACCCCTTTTTGGATATTTTATGTTTCGCTTACCGGAGCCATGATGTTCAGCGCTTTGCTGTTCCAGTCCAAAACCATGCGTACCATGATTTTTGTTCCCATCGCCATTGGTATTGCCAACCGTTTTAATTATCCGGTGGTAAGCCTGGCACTTCCCGTTGCATTTTTAATTGAATATGTTTTTGTACTGCCCTTTAACAGTAAGCCGGCAGCCCTGTTATACGAAACCGATCAGTACAGCCTAACCGATACCTTTAAATACGGTATTACCATGATGTTTGTCGGATGGTTTCTGAACATCTTCCTCGGTGAAACATACTGGCACTGGATAGGCATTGTTCCCAATGGCGTTTTCGGCATTTTTTAGCCTGATACCCTTTCGTACAATATTGTTCCCATAGATTTTGCAAAGTTTTTGCAGCACAACCCGTCGTCATTCCGAAGGAGGAACGACTGAGGCCCGCCCGACCGTACCGTTCGGTACAGGCGGGAATCTCCCCTGTATCAACCTGCCTTTCAGACAAAAGGTAATCCGGTCGATTATAGCAGGGGATTCCCGTCTGTCGGCAGGGCAGGTAGTCGAAGAGTGGCTCCACTCCTTCCCTATCGGGTTAAAACAACTCCTGCTTTAAAAAAATCGATTGCCTGTATAACTTTTCCCCGGCTTAAACGTTAATAAAGCGTACCTGTTAATAACTATTCATAAGCAACCATGTTGCAATGCAGGGTTTCAATATTTTTAGGTTCACAAAACAATCGACAAAAATGAAATATAACCTTTTCAAATTCAGCTTTGTTTTATGGCTGATGCTCTTTTCTTTTGGTGTTACGGCTCAAAAACCGGTGTACTATTCGGAGCCGGAAATAACCTATCGTAAAGCCATGGACCTTTACACCCAAAAAATTTACGGCCCTGCGGGAAAACTTTTTGAAGATTACATCAAACAAATAGATGATGATGACAATATTTTTGTTGAAAATGCCGAATATTACCGTTTGGTTTGTGCCGTTGAAATGAAAAACAGCGATGCCCTGTCGCTTGCCACTGAGTTTGTGAAGAAATACCCCGAAAGTGCCCGTCTTGCTTCGGTATATTTTGAGATGGGAAGGCTCTATTTCGACAAAAGAAAATACAGGTATGCCCTCGAATCATTTAAAAAAGTGCGTGCCACGAGCCTTTCGTCCGGTCAAAAAGCGGAGTACTATTATAAAACCGGATATTCGTTGCTGAAAATCAATAAGCCCGATCAGGCACTGGCAAATTTTAAAAGGGTGATGGACACACAAGGGCCTTATGCCGCACCAGCCTATTACTACTACGCCCATATCCAATATCTGAAACACAACTACGATGAAGCCCTTAAAGCTTTTAAAAAAATTGAAAACAACCGCCGCTTCCGCAAATACATTCCCGATTATCTGGTACATATCTATTTCGAGAAAAAGGAGTATCAAAAGGTGGTTGACAAGGCCGAAAGGTATTACCGGAACGCACCGTCCAAATCCAAAGGTGAAATTGCCCGTTTGATTGCCAACTCGTATTATGAGCTGAAAAAGTACGATTTAGCCCTTAAATATTTCAAGCTTTACGAGCGAAGTACCCGCAACATCAGTCCCGAAGAAAATTATAAAATCGGAATTGTTAAATATAAGGCAGACATGTTCAATGCCGCCATCGGCAATTTTCAGCCCGCCACAAAAACAACGGGCGAAATAGCCCAAAGCGCATGGTACTACCTTGGTTATTGCTACCTTAACACGCAACAGGAAAAGTTTGCCCGCGATGCTTTTCTTAAAGCATATAAAATGAAAGGGAACAACGAAATTACAACCGATGCCCTCTTTAGCTATGCCAAAACCACCATTCGGTCGGGTGGCGACCCTTACAATGATGAAATCAAAATCATGGAAGGGTTTATAAAAAACAATCAGGATTCGCCCCGCATTGACGAAGCCTACGATTTACTGGTACAACTTTTCCTTACATCAAAAAATTATCAGGCAGCCCTCGAGTCCATCGACAAATCGGGAAAACCCGATAAAAAGCTGCAAAAAATCTATCAGAATCTGGCCTATTCAAAGGGCGTTGAGTTGTTCAGGCGTTCCGACTATAACGGTGCCAACACCTTTTTCGATAAAGCCCTGAAATATCCGGTAGATAAAGATATTTATACCAAAACCCTTTACTGGAAGGGTGATGCTTATTATCAGCTGCGCCGGTTTTCGGATGCCGAAAAGTATTACCGGCGCTTTTTAAAACAGCGCAATGCCGTTACGCTTAACCTCTATTCAACGGCACTTTACAACCTCGGATATACGGCTTTCAACAAAAAAAATTATGATGCCGCCGTCAGCAATTTCAACCGCTTTATCAAATACGGTAAAGCACCCGACAGGCTTATTACCGATGCCCGGCTTCGTTTGGCCGATTCCTATTACATTAAAAAAGATTTTCAACGGGCGCTCAATTTGTACGATGCCGTGGTGCGTGCCGGAGCACAGGATGCCGACTATGCCATGTTTCAAAAGGCCTCCTGTTACGGAGCACAGGGTAAATTCGATAAAAAAATCATGGTGCTTACCGCTTTTGCAAGGCAGTTCAGAAATTCACCGCTCTACACCGAGGTGCTTTACGAAACCGGATCAACCTACCTTATTTTGCACGACCAGCGCCACGCCATTACCAGTTTCGATAAGCTGGTGAAAGAAAAGCCAAAGAGTGTTTATGCCAAAAAGGCGCTGACAAAGATAGGATTGCTTTATTACAACAACAATCAATACAACGAAGCCATTACTACCCTTAAAAAGGTGGTAAACAATTATCCGGCTTCAAACGAGGCTAAGGAGGCACTCAATACTTTAAAGGATATTTACACCGAAACCGGCCGTGTGGACGAGTATTTTGCCTATGCCAAAGGACTTGATTTTATTCAGGTTTCAACTTCCGAGCAGGATTCGCTCACCTTTGTTACAGGCGAGAATTATTATATCAACAACAATTGTAACCGCGCCATCGAGGCATTATCGAAATATGTTAACAAATTCCCCAAAGGCGGATTTGTGTTAAAATCGTACTACTACCTTGCCGACTGCTTCGGCAAGCAAAACGACCGGAAAATGGCATTGGTTTATTATGAAAAGATTTTAGAATTTCCGGATAACGAGTTTACTTTAAAAGCTCTGCTGATGGCTGCCCGGCTGGAGTTCGACAATAAAAACTTTGATAAATCATTTGAATATTATGCACGGCTCGAAGCGCGTGCCGAAACCAAATCGATTGTTTTGGAATCGCTTGACGGTATGATGCGAAGCGCCTTTTATACCGGCAAAGGGCAGGCGGCCGCAGATGCTGCCCGCAAACTGCTGAAAACCGATAAGGTTAGCGAAAACCAGATAGTATTTGCCCACTATGTTATTGCCAAAAATGCTTACGGTAAGGGTAACTTTGCCGAAGCTGCCCGCGAGTTTGCCATTACCGACAAACTGACATCGGGAGAGCTGGGAGCCGAAGCCAAATACTATCAGGCACTTATCGCTTTCAAAAATAAAGACGATAAAAAGTCGGAGGAGCTGATATATCAGCTTTCCGATCACTATTCCGACTTTGAATACTGGGTGGCCAAAGGGTTTATCCTGTTGTCCGACATCTATTTGTACAGAGATAACAGCTTTCAGGCCGAACAAACCTTAAAGAGTATTATTGATAACTATTCGGGTGATGATGACATTAAAAAGGAGGCCCGCGAAAAATTACAAAGAATTGAAAGTGCCAAACCCGCCGAAAAGAGTGGAAAGGAGGCCGAAAATGAATAAATCGACAATAAAAATTAATTGGTTGACCATGACACACAATCCGCTTTACAGTATGACAAAGTTTAAGGTTATATTGCTGTTACCGGTATTTATGCTGGCCCTGTCGTTACATGCACAAAACACGCAAACCGGCCATAACGAACAGGTGGTCATTGTCGGTTCGGTTGACCCGTCGGTAAATCAGAGTTATAAAATATCGCTTTCGCCCGAGCCTCCCGAACTACCTTCAATCACCAATGATTTTGTTTTTACCCCCATCAATAAAAACTTTTACGCACCCATTACCTTTAAAGCCATCAAGCCGGCTTCTATTCGTGCCGGCAAGCCGGGCGATATATACAACAATCTGATAAAAGCAGGTTTCGGAAGCCGCTTAACACCCTATGCCGAGCTGTTCCACTCGCAAACCCATAAGGGTAAATTCAGGTTCGATGCCCGTTTAAAGCATATTTCCACTTTCGGAAAAATTGAAGGTTACTCTTCGGCTCCCTATTCTTCAACAGTGGCAGAACTGGGATTTGATAAGTTTTTCCGTTATCAAACCCTGTCGTTTAATGCCGGCTACCGCTATAATACCAATCGTTACTATTTTCCCGAAAGCGATTACCCTTCCGCGAACTCCGACTCCGCCATTCTTAAGCAGGCTTATAATCTTGCATTTTTCGACACTAAGTTTGTAAGCCATTATAAAAGTAACGACAAGCTGCATCATACCATCGGGCTTAAAACCTATTATTATTTCGATAAGCATCAATCCTCCGAATTGTCGGCGGCATTAAACTTCGATTTCCATAAATCGTTTCATGTAACCGACTTGTCGGAGTATCAGTATCTGGGAATTGACGGCAATATTGAATATTACGGAAACAACGACTCAACATTAAGCACTTCTGACATCTTTGTCGATGCCACCCCCTATTTCAGAGCAGGTTTCGGTATCTTCAGGTTTAAAGCAGGCATCAGGCTGGCTTATCTCAAAGCCGATTCGGTTTCAAAATTCAGGGTTTTCCCCGATATTGAGGTCAGCATGAACCTCCTGCCCGAATATCTTCAGTTATATGCCGGTCTTGATGGCGGATACAAAAAAAACAGTTACCGCAAACTGTCGGAAGAAAATCCGTTCATCTCATCTGTAATCCCCGATACATGGACCAACAACAAAATTGGTTTCTTTGGCGGATTGAAAGGAAATGTGGGCAAACAGGTTGGTTTTGATGTAAAAGCGGCATGGACTTTCTTTGAGAACGATTATTTCTATTTCAATGAATTTCCAACACTCACAATGCCAATCGTTAATAACGACTACAAAAATGAATTTCTTATTGTAACCGATACCGGAAGCCTTTTTACCATGACGGCCCGATTAAGCTATTCGGTTACACGAAAAATCGATTTGTATGCCTCCTATGAATACAACAGCTACTCGCTTAATACTTATAAAAAGCCTTTCGGAAGACTGCTTTCGCAGGTAAAGGCCGGCGGTTCGTATCTTATTAATAATAAATTTAAACCCTGGGTAGAAGTTATTTACGTGGGTAAACGGTGGGCTGCCATGGGAAGCACTTCCTCGTTTTACGAACTTTCTGGATTTACCGACATAAATGTAGGGCTTGATTATTTTCATAATGAAAATTTTTCGGCTTTCCTGAGGGTTACAAATTTGCTTAATCACGAGTATGACTACTATTACCTGCATCCTGCTTACGGAATTGAGTTTATGCTGGGAATAGCGTACCGATTTTAAAATTACAGGTTTTTTTGCAGGTGTTGCACGTTTTCCGTCCATTATAACGGATAACCTTTTCGCTTTTCCTGACGGGAAACCGTCGTGTACTTAAGATTATTGTTTTATCTTTGAAACTCTCAACAAACAATATCTGCATGAAAAAATTTCTTCCCTCCTACTTTATTAAATTACCGCTGTTGTTACTACTTATTGGATTGTCGTTTAATGCCCTGTCGCAACAGGCTGCCGACACAGTTGTTGACCACAGATCGGCTTTTGAAAAGATTAATGACAAAATGGAGTGGATTGTAAAATGGTTTCCGTTGCCGGTGGTGTCGTATAATACCGAAACCAACTGGTTGTTCGGGCTTACCAAATTCAACTCCTTTAAGCTGGGAAAAAATGTAAGAAACGACAGTACCGTACCTTCATCAACCGTTACGGGACTGGCTTACTACACACTGAACAATCAATATAAATTTGTTGTCAATTCCGACCTGTTTTTCGGAAAGTCGGGCTGGCGAAACTATTCCCAGTTTATAATTCTTAGTTTCCCTTCGTTATATTACGGAACGGGAAACAACACCAAACTGTCTGATGAGTGTTTGATAACTTTTGAACAGAAAGAGTTTATGGATGCCATTGGTTATAAATTTTATAAAAAAGTTTATGCCAGCCTGATTTATCGTTTTAAAAATTTCACAAAAATTAATTATACCAACCCCGAAGATTCCATTACCTGTCCGCAGGATTCATCCCTATACAAAAACGAAGGAATACAATCGGGTTTAGGGTTGATGTTGTACAACGAAGCAAGAGATAACAACATAAATGCGCACAAGGGAAGTTATCTTGTGGCGGCGTGGGTAACTTATAATCAGGCTTTTGGAAGCGATTTTAATTTCAGTTACTTTTTAGTTGATTATCGTAAATATTTTCCGCTTGCCAAAAAAGTAACCCTTGCCACACAGTTTTACTCCGAGGTTAACTGGGGCGATATTCCGGTACAATCGCTTGCATTAATGGGTGGCGGCGAAAAGATGCGGGGTATATACCTGGGGCGCTATCGCGATAAATTAATGACCGTTGTTCAGTCGGAAATACGATTTCCCGTTTATTGGATAATCTCTGCCGTTGCTTTCGGAGGCGTGGGTGAGGTAGCCCCCGACTTTAACGGCTATACCCTAAACGGCATACACTGGTCGGCAGGCGCAGGACTCCGCCTGATGGTTGACAGTCAGCATAAAGCGAATATCCGATTTGATTACGGAATCTCGAAAGATCAGCACTTTTTCTTCTTTGGTTTTGGCGAAGCATTTTAACGATTAATAAATTAATATGAAGATCAGACTCTTTAAAAAGAAAACATGCCGCCGCCCTACCCTTTTGGGATGGCTGCTTACAGGACTGATTCTGTTTATTGTTGTTAAACTGCTGCTGATAAACAGCTACCGTTTTTTAACGGTCAACGCGCCGGTGAAATCAAAAAATATGATCATCGAAGGGTGGATTCCCGACTACTCGTTAAAAAAGGCAGTTAAACTATTTAAAAAAGGACATTATCAAAACCTGATTGTTACCGGTATTCCCGTTCAGCAGTGGCAGTCTGTTACAGGTGTTCATAATGTGGCCGAGGCCACGGCAGCCGAAATAAAAAAAATGGGGTTTACCGATACCATTTATCTTGCTGGTATTCCATCCACAATATTGCGCGACCGCACCTATTCCATGGCGGTGATGAGTAAAATGATATTCGAACAGCATCCGCAATGGGATAAGTCGTTTAATATCTATTCGCTCGGCGTGCATTCGCGCCGCAGCCTGCTTATGTTTAAAAAGGCCTTTGGCGATGAATATAAAATTGGGATTTATGCCGACAGGGATATTTCGTTCGACCCTGTACACTGGTGGCAAAACAGCAAAGGATTCCGTAATGTGGGAAACGAACTGATGGCTTACTGTTTTGTGAGGTTGTTTTTTCATCCCGACATTGAGCACTACAAAAAAAAGATTGCTGAGGGGCAATATATCGATTCCATATTACTGATACGACAAAAAGCCGTAGAGGAGTTTTCCGACCCCGACAAAACACCCCTTGACAGCAACCGGTTTTATAACAATTATCACGATCCGCTTTATTACGATATTGATACCATGTTCAGGCTTACGGCCCAATTTACGGTTGACACCGGCGGTGAAATATTTGGTATGGCCACCAATACGGCACGGAAACCAAAATACAGGGTGTATGGTCATTTGAAATTTCGGGTGGGCGACACCGTTCAAACACTTACCGCCTATCAAAACATCGGATTTATGGATGACCCCGAATACGGCGGTTTTCTATTTATCCCCTTTCGCGATAAAACCAACGGAAAAACCACGTACGGTGCAGGCAGATACCTCGATTTGAAAATTCCAGCATCGGGAAGCACGGTTTTGGATTTCAATAAAGCATACAATCCCTATTGTGCCTATTCCGACCGTTGGTCGTGCCCTTTGGTGCCGTTTGAAAATCACCTTAATATTTATATCTTAGCCGGTGAAAAAAAATACTCTGAAAACCATTAAACTCCTGTTGAAATGAGCGTCAATAATGTATCGGTACTGGTGGTTGAAAGCGATGACATCTTGCGGGCCATCTATTCGCGCCTTGTGGCCGCTCAGGCAAAAGAGGTACTTACGGCAACCAACGGACACGAAGGGTTTCAGGTGTATAAAGCAAAAAAACCCGATATTATTATTACCGATATTAAACTTCCGGTAATCAATGGTATCGATATGATTAAAAAGATACGGCATCAGGATAAAAACGTGCGGGTTATTATGATGTCGGCTTTTGTTGAGGTTAAATATTTTATTCAGGCCATCGAAACCGGCGTAAAGGGATTTCTTACCAAACCCATCGACAGTGCAAAACTATCGAAACTGTTGATGGAGCAAATTTACGAGATCCTCCTGGAAAGACAGATTGAAGAAGAGGGAAGAAAAAGAAAGGAAGCCGAAAAAGCCCGCGAAAAAAGCGACTATATATTAAGGATATTAAGCGAAACTACAGCCCTGTTCCTGCAACAGGGTATTACCGACGAAAACATCAACAACACCTTAAAATTGATTGGCAAATCAACCGATGCGTCAAGGCTGTATATTTTCAAGAAACATCGTTATAAAAAGAAAGAGGTGGTAAGCCAGGTATATGAATGGGTTGCAGATGGTATTGAAAGCCAGTCGGAAAATACATTACTGAAAAATATGCCGGTGGATGAACCCGTTTTTGCCGAATGGGTTGAAAAACTCTCCACAGGCGAAATTATTCAGGGGGATGTGTCCAACGACTTTAACAAAGCTCAAAAAACGGCATTACAAGCACAGGATATATTGTCCATTCTTGTTATTCCAATCTTTATGCAGGGCGACTGGTGGGGATTTATCGGTTTGGACGAATGTAAATCGGTTAGAAAATGGTCGGAATTTGAAATTAACGCCATGAAACTGGTGGCCCATAACATAGGGGCTGCATTTTACCGTAAAAATGTAGAGTATCAGCTTATCTCCTTAAACGCCGACCTTGAAAACCGCGTAAAAGAACGTACCCGCGAACTCGAAATAGAAGTTGCCGAACGTAAATATGCCGAAAAACTGCTTCGCGAAAGCGAAGAAAAATACCGGCTTATTTTTGAAAATGCCAACGACGGCATCCTTCTGGTTGATCATAAAGGGCACATCCTGATGGTCAATCCGCGAATGGTTGAAGTATTAGGATTAATACCCCATAAGGTGATTGGAAAACCCTTTTGCTCGTTTATTGACGAAGCCTACCGCGAACCAACCAGATTTATCATCAACAATAATGAAAAAGACGAAGAATTTAACACCATTGATGTTACCTTAACCCAAAAAAACAAACAAACGCGATGGCTTGAGCTTAAACCAACCCGTATTATCTGGGACACCGAACCCGCCACCCTTATCTTTGTATCCGACATTACACTTCGTAAAACCGCCCAAAATGAACTGAACAGGCTTAACGAACACCTTGAAAACAGAATCAACGAAGAAGTGCGAAAAGTTGAACAACAACAACAACTGCTTATTCAAAAATCAAAACTCGAGTCGATGGGTGAACTGGCAGCCGGGCTTGCACACGAAATCAACCAGCCCCTCGGAGGCATTTCGATGGGCCTGGACAACATCCTCTATAAACTTCACGAAAACGAACTCTCCAACGAATACCTTTCCAAAAAGGTAAGCACACTGTTTAAAGATATTGAACGCATCCGAACCATTATCAACCATGTAAGGGTTTTTTCACGGAGTCAGCAGAATATACAAAAAGAAAAGGTCGATTTTATGCGCATACTCGACAACACCCTTTCGTTGGTGCAACAACAGTTTGATAACGAAAACATCATACTTTCGGTGCCTGACAACAAAAAACCCGTTTACATTCATGCCAACGAATACCGGATAGAACAGGTACTGCTTAATTTACTGTCAAATGCAAAATATGCGGTAAACAAAAAAGCACTGACAAACACCGATGCTTCTTACGTCAAAAGGGTGGATATCAAGGTATCTACAGACAATGACAAATTGTATATTTGTGTTAAAGACAATGGCATAGGAATGGAAAAAGAGGTTATGAACAAAATATTCGACCCTTTCTATTCAACCAAAGATTCCGAATCGGGAACCGGTATCGGGCTCTCCATCTCCTACGGAATTGTAAAAGAATCGAACGGAAAAATTTATGCCCAAAGCGTACACGGTAAAGGTACATCAATGTTTGTTGAACTGCCATTAATTTAAAAAACATGGAAACCAAAATAAATATCTTAATTATTGACGACGAACCCCGTGTAATCGAGGAAATAAAGGAGTTTTTAAAAGCAAAAAAGTATGTTGTCTATTCCGCCGAAAAACCGTCATCGGCCTTTGAGTTGCTGAAAACAAAAAAAATAGATATTGTTATTCTGGATGTCAGGCTGCCCGAAATGAGCGGACTGGATGTGTTGGAAAAAATTAAATCCGACAATCCGGATCTTGAGGTGATTATGATAAGCGGCCATGGCGATATGAATACGGTAATAGAAGCCATGCGCAGGGGTGCAACCGACTATTTTTCAAAACCTTTCAGACTTATAGATATCCAAAACGCCATTCAGCGCACACAACGCTTTATTTTCCTTAACAGAAAATTAAAGCTTATGGAGTCGGGTATCGATTTGCTCTCGAAACGACTTCTCGAAAATATCGGCAGTCAGTTGCTGGGCGAAAGCAAGGCCATGCACGAACTTACCAATATGATGGGCAAAGTGGCGCAAACCGATAACACTTCGGTACTTATTCTGGGCGAAAGCGGAACCGGTAAAGAGCTGGTTGCGCACGGCATACATTATATGAGCAAACGAAGTAAAAACACTTTTTATTCGGTAAACTGTTCCGCCATTCCCGAAAGCCTTTTTGAAAGCGAATTTTTCGGACATAAAAAAGGTGCGTTTACCGGAGCCAATGAAGATAAAAAAGGGTGGTTTGAAATTGCCAACGGCGGCACACTGTTTTTGGATGAAATATCGGATATGCCGCTGGGACAACAGGCAAAACTGTTGCGTGTGCTTGAAGAGAGAAAGGTAAGCAAAGTGGGCTCGCGCGAAACCATTAAAGTTGATGTAAGGGTTATTGCCGCCTCTAACCGTAACCTTGAAGAACTTACGGAACAAAACAAATTCCGTCTCGACCTCTTTCATCGCCTTAGCATCTTTGTTATCGACGTACCGTCGTTGCGCGAACGCATGGAAGATATTCCGCTGCTTGCCAACTACTTTATGAAAATGTATGCCACTAAAATGGATAAGACCATAACCTCCATATCGGAGGAGGCAATGCGGCTGTTACAAAACCATCCTTTCCCGGGTAACGTACGCGAACTGCGAAACGTTATTGAAAGAGCCGTTATTTTATGCGAAGGCAACACCTTACTGGCCGAACATTTTAAACTGAATGGTAAAAACGATAAAAACATTGCCGTAAACGTAAAACAGGAACCTGCCGGAACAATAGAACAAGAGATTGAGAAAGAGGAACTTTTTGACCTCGATAAAAACGAAAAGATGCTGATTCAAAAGGCGATGAAAAAAGTTAACGGCAACAAAGCCAAAGCTGCGGCATTATTAAACATAACCTGGCAGGCACTCGACAGGCGTATTAAGAAATATAAGCTGGAATAAAAGGCATCTTTTTAAAATAGTGATATATAATAAACAAGCCGGGCAGGACGCATGCGTCCTGCCCGGCTTGTATTTCAATATAAGGGAAATACCGCGCTTAAAAACTTTTTAAACGATTACAGGCATACCATGGGTAATTTCAGTACACCCGGATTTTCAAACGGTATTGCCACGATTGGCTGTAATACTATAAATTAACGGCTACCACTTCTTTAATTTCTGGAAGTACCTTTTTAAGGGTAGCTTCAACACCGTTTTTAAGTGTCATGGTACTGAACGGACAGGCACCACAGGCACCGGTAAGCTCCACTTCCACCGTCATATCATCATTAAGTCCCACAAATACCAAATCGCCGCCATCCTGTTGCAGATAAGGGCGCACCTGGTCAAGTACATTCAGTACTTTTTGTTCCAGTTCTTTTTTTTCAGCCATTTTATAATAATTTTAGTTTTTATAACGCTTCAACACGATCCACCACATTTTTGGCAATGGTCATAAAGGCATCGGTAATCACACCTTCCTCTTCCAGTGTGATGGGTTTGCCTGCATCACCGCTTTCAACCACCTTTTCAACTATGGGAACCTGTCCTAAAATAGGTATCTCCAGCTCTTTGGCAAGCTCCTCGGTGGCACCTTGTCCGAAAATGTAATATTTATGGTCGGGACAATCTTCAGGCGAAAAATAGGCCATATTTTCAACAATTCCCAACAAAGGAATGGTCAGTTTATCCTGACGGTACATCATGGCGGCACGCCTTACATCGGCAACAGCCACTTTCTGGGGAGTGGTTACCGTAACAATTCCGCGAACAGGATACGACTGGGCCAGCGTAAGTTGAATATCTCCGGTTCCGGGAGGCATATCAATTACAAGGTAATCAAGATTTCCCCAGTCGGAATCTTTCATCAACTGATTAAAGGCATTGTTAATCATTGAACCGCGCCACATTAAAGCCTGATCGGGTTTAACAAAAAATCCCAGCGACAAAATTTTAATTCCGTAATTCTCCAACGGAATCATCACCGGTTTTCCCTCTTTTTCATAAACGCCGGGTTGCCCGTCTTCAACACCAAACATAATCGGAACCGAAGGCCCCATAATGTCGGCATCCAGTATTCCCACACGATAACCCATCTTTTTTAACGAAACGGCAAGGTTGGCAGCCACGGTTGATTTACCCACACCGCCTTTGCCTGCGTTAACGGCAATAATGTGTTTAACACCCGCCAGCGGCCCGCGGCCTTTATCGGCTTCCGATACCGGTTTTACATCAACCTTTACATCATCGCCAAGCTCCTGCTTAATGGTTTTTACCACCGAATTGTAAATAATCCCTACTGCCGGATCATCAAGTTTGGGAAAAACTATGGTTACTTTTACATCGTCACCCTTTATCTCAATGTCGTCTATCATGTTCAGGTCAACGATGTTATCTTTCTTTTCAAAAAAGATAACCTGCTTTAAGGCATCTACCACTTCCTGCCTTCTTATCATTCTTTTCATCTCTATTCTTATTTAGATTGAATAATTATAAACTTTTTCCAAATGCAAAAATAGATAAATATTTCATATAGAACCGATTTATATTCAATATTTGGAAAGAGCTTTAAATAATAAGGTACGGAGAAATCTTTTAACTACTTTTGTGACCTGAAAACAGTTGCGATATTCAGGTGATTTTGCAGATATGTTTTTCCTGAAAATCGTTTAAGTATCATAATTATAAACCTTGAAACCTTTTAAAACAGGGTAAGATATGAATCGTGAAGAGAACCGGAAAAAAGTATTGGAAAAACTGGATGAGCTGGGCATCGGATATGAAATTTATGAACATCCGCCGCTTGACACCATCGCCATTGCGCAGGAGTATTGGAAAGATATTGATGCTACCCATTGTAAAAACCTGTTTTTCAGAAACCATAAGGGTAACCGCCACTACCTTTGCATCATAAAAGATACAACACCCTTTAATTTAAAGCCGCTTGAAAAGCAACTGAAACAGGGTAAATTGTCGTTTGGCTCCGAAAAGCGGCTTCTTAAATACCTTGGTGTTAAAGCCGGTTCGGTTTCACCTTTCGGGTTGATAAACGACAGCGAACATCATGTTCACCTCTTTATTGATAAACAACTTAAGGATTCTGAAAAAGTTAGTTACCATCCCAACGATAATACCGCCAGTGTGGTTATTTCGTTTAACGATTTAATTAGGTTTATCGAAACCATGGGTAATACGTACGAGTTTATCGACCCGACCAAAGAAATTGAGTAGTTTTACAGCAAATCATTATTTATGGAACCTTTGTCAATAAACATACAATCTGAAATAGGAAAATTAAACGGGGTAATTGTTCATCTTCCCGGGGCGGAAGTGGAGAAAATGACACCCGAAAATGCCGGACACTCACTTTATAGCGATATTTTAAACCTGTCGGTTGCCGTTCCCGAATATATGGGCTTTTTAAATGTTTTAAAACGGTTTACCAACGTGTTTGAGGTAACCGACCTGCTGGCCGATGTGATGGCCATTGGCGATGCCCGTACCGACCTGCTGGGCAAACTATGCCGGTTTTACAATATCTGTAACGATGTTTGCCACTACATGCAGCATCTCGATGCCCAATCGCTTGCCCGCCAGCTCATCGAAGGGGTTGAAATGCGTAAAAATACGCTTACCTCTTTTTTAAATGCCCAAAAGTATAGCGTTCGCCCGGTGCCCAACCTCTTTTTCACCAGAGATGCAAGTTTTACGGTTAATAACAGGGTGATGATCAGTAAAATGGCCAGCAGTGTTCGCGAACACGAAACCTACATTATGGAGACCATATTCAATTATCATCCCGGTTTTAAAGGAGGAACCCTCAATTTGATAAACGAATTTGATCAAACCCAAAAGGCTCATATTGAAGGTGGTGACGTATTGGTTGCCCGCGAGGATGTAATCTTGGCCGGTACGGGGGCCAGATCGTCAACGCAGGGAATCGACACGCTTGTTGACCATTTTAAAACCCAACCGGGGGTACAACACATCATTGTTCAGGAATTGCCCTATAAGCCCGAATCGTTTATCCATCTCGACATGACCTTTACCTTTTTGGATATTGACAAAGCCATGGTTTACAAACCGCTCATCATTGATTCAAACCGGTTTTTAACCATTCATATTACCATCGACGGCAGTAAGGTAAGCATTAAAAAAGAGGTTAATATGATGGATGCACTTAAAAAACTGGGCATCGACCTGGAGCCGGTATTTTGCGGCGGATCGGATGATTTGACCTTTATGGAGCGCGAGCAATGGCAAAGCGGGGCTAACTTTTTTGCTGTAAGGCCGGGCCTAGTATTGGGTTACGAACGTAACGAACGTACCATCGAAGCCATGAGCAAAGCGGGATTTGAAGTTATGTCGGCCGAAGAGGTTATCGAAAACAAAAAGAACCCGCTTGATTATAAACGTACTGTTGTCACCATAAAAGGCAATGAGCTTTCGCGCGGAGGCGGTGGTGCCCGTTGTATGACCATGCCCGTTAGCCGCGACAAAGTTGACTGGTAGTAAAAATATCGATTTTTGAAAACAGTTTTAAAATATTACGAAACGCATCCGTTTAAAACAATCCTGTTGGCAGGACTGTTCTTCAGGCTTCTTGCCGCTTTTTTTTCAAAGGGTTACGGTTGGTCCGACGACCAGTTTCTTACCATAGAAATTGCCAAATCGTGGATTAATGGTGCCGATTACTACCACTGGCTGCCCTCAGCCGACGGACTTGCACAACCTCAGGGGTTCAGTTTCTTTTATCCGGGACTGCTTTATTTTATACTCGGGCTACTTAAATGGGCGGGGATTGATAGCCCGCAAACGGAAATGACCATTGTCAGGCTTGTTCACGCAGTTTGGTCCATGGGTACGGTTTGGTTCGGATATAAAATTGCACGAAGAGTCGGAAATGTAAAAACCGCAAATTTAACCGGCTGGCTGCTGGCCCTGTTTTGGATTTTCCCCTTCCTCAGCGTTAGAAACCTGGTGGAGTTTGTGAGTATTCCGTTTTTAATGTGGGGTTTGTGGCTGATACTGAGAAACGAAAAAAGAGCCGACATACCCCTTGCCTTTTGGGCCGGTTTCCTCTTCGGGCTTGCTTTCGACACACGTTATCAAACAGCGCTGGTTTCGGGAACCATCGGCGTGGTTTTAATGTTTCAAAAACGGTGGAAAGAGGTTTTGTGGATAATTTCGGGAGGAATCGTTTCGGTGTTGCTCGTTCAGGGAGTGGTCGATTATCTTATCTGGGGAAAACCCTTTGCCCAGGTGTTCGGATACATCAGCTATAACGCTACCCATGCCGGCGAATATACCGTTGGCCCCTGGTATCTGTTTGTTATCTTTTTATTGGGAATCCTTATTCCGCCGGTGAGCTTCTTTATTTTTGCAGGCTTTTTTAAGGAGTGGCGAAGGTTGGCCCTTATCTTTTTCCCGGTGCTGGTATTCATTCTCTTTCACTCTTATTACCCTAACAAACAGGAACGATTTATCGTTACCATTATTCCACTGTTAATAATCATCGGCATTGCAGGCTGGCAAAATATTGCAGCCGGACTAAAACATCAAAAGCTGATTTCGGGCAGTTGGGTTTTCTTTTGGATTGTCAATATTATTCTGCTTATCGGTATTTCGGTAACCTATTCAAAAAAGGCAAGGGTTGAGTCGATGGTGTACCTTTCGCAATATGCCGACCGGTTTAACTACTTTGTTATCGACGATATCGACAAAAATGTTCTCGGGTTTCCGCCGCGCTTTTATCTCGGCAAATACCCCGACTATTACGCAATCATGCAAAACAACGGCGGATATCGTGCTTTTTACAATGAAATGAAAAACCATCCGTTAAAGGATGTGGGATTTGTTCTTTTTTATCACGACAAAGACCTTGACAGGCGTGTTGACTCGGTTAAAAAGGTTTTTCCGGAAATTGTTTTTGAAAAAAAGATTGAACCCGGTAATGTGGATAAAATTTTGTTTTGGCTGAACCCCGTAAACGACAATCAAAATATTTATATTTATCGCAACAAAGCAGTAGTAAATGATGAATAAAGAACAGGCACGGCAACGTATTGAAAAACTTACCCGCGAACTGCAACAGCATAATTACAACTATTATGTGCTTGCCAAACCTCTTATCAGCGACTACGAGTTTGACCGGCAACTAAAGGAGCTGGAGCAACTGGAAAAACAGTTTCCGGAATTTAAACTCCCCGACTCCCCCACCCTTCGCGTGGGCGGCGAAATAACCAAAGATTTTAAAACGGTAAAACACCGTTATCCCATGCTTTCGCTTTCAAACAGCTATTCGCAGGGCGAGATACGAGATTTTATTCACCGTGTCGAAAAAATTGTCGGCGAAGGGGTTGAGTTTGTTTGCGAACTAAAATACGACGGGGTGGCCATCAGCCTGATTTATGAAAACGGTTTGCTTACCCGCGCCATTACCCGCGGAGACGGTGTAAGAGGCGACGATGTAACCAATAATATTAAAACCATTAAAACCGTTCCGCTTCGGTTAAGGGGTAATTATCCCGCATATTTAGAGGCAAGAGGCGAAATATTTATGCCGCGAAAGGGTTTTAACCAATTGAACCGCGAACGCGAAGAGATTGGTGATGCTCCTTTTGCCAACCCGCGTAACGCCACCGCCGGCTCCATTAAAATGCAAGACCCCAAAGAGGTTGCCAAACGTCCGTTGGATTGTTTTATCTACTATATACCTCACGATTTGCCAGGCATTAAAACCCATTACGATGCCATTGTTTATGCCGGCAAACTGGGATTGAAGGTGTCGAAAAATATTGCCCTGTGTAAATCGGAAGCCGAAATTTTTGAGTTTATTAACGACTGGGATAAGGGGCGCGAGCACCTGCCTTACGATATCGACGGTATTGTAATTAAGGTAAACAACCTGGAACTGCAAAAGCAACTGGGTTATACGGCCAAAAGTCCGCGCTGGGCAATAGCTTATAAGTTTAAAGCCGAAAGGGCCGAAACCGTTTTAAAATCCATTAGCTACCAGGTGGGACGAACAGGTGCCGTAACCCCCGTTGCAAATCTGGAACCCGTACAACTGGCGGGTACTGTGGTAAAACGTGCCAGCTTACACAATGCCGATATTATTGCACGGCTGGATGTGCGTATCGGCGACCATGTTTTTGTGGAAAAAGGCGGCGAGATCATTCCGAAAATTGTCGGCGTTAACCTTAACAAACGTCTCCCCGGTGCCACTCCGGTAGAATTTATAAAAAATTGTCCCCGATGCGGAACAGCGTTAATACGTAAAGAGGGAGAGGCTGCCCATTACTGTCCCAACGAAGATGCCTGTCCTCCGCAGATAAAAGGAAAACTGGAGCATTTTATATCGCGCAAAGCCATGAATATCGACAGTCTTGGAGAGGGAAAAATAGAGATGTTGTATGATAACAACCTTGTGAAGGATGCTGCCGATTTGTACTACCTGACATACAATCAACTGTTGGGACTTGAAAAAACCATTCCTTCGGAGGAAGGTAAAAAAGAGAAGAAAATCAGTTTTAAGGAAAAAACGGTTGAAAACATTTTAAAGGGTATAGAAAACTCCAAATCGGTACCCTTTCCGCGGGTTTTATATGCACTGGGAATACGGTATGTAGGCGAAACAGTAGCCAAAAAGCTGGCAGCCTCTTTTAAATCCATTAACCGGCTGCAGCAGGCATCGTTTGACGAATTAATTGCGGTAGAGGAGATTGGAGAAAAAATTGCCGAATCGGTGATTAACTGGTTCATGAAACCGGAACATCTTAACATGATTGAAAGGCTTGCCGCAAAAGGAGTTCAAATGGAGATTTCGGAAGAAACCACCAACGTATCGGATGTTTTACAAGGAAAATCGTTTGTTGTAAGCGGCGTTTTCGAAAACTATTCGCGCACCGAATTGAAGGAGCTAATTGAAAAGCACGGAGGTAAAAACACCGGTTCCATTTCGTCCAAAACCGATTACCTGCTTGCCGGAGCCAATATGGGCCCCGCCAAAAAAGAGAAAGCCCTTAAACTTAACATACCGATTATTACGGAAAAAGATTTTGAAAAGATGATTCATCCGTAACCTGATTCAATCAATAATCAAAGATATGCAGCCTGCCTGTCCGTATCGAAAGGCACGGGCATCCGGCATCCGGAAGCACCCAAATTCTCCATCTCAACCCGTTACCAAACTAAATAATTACTACCTTGCGTTTTAATAATGAAACATCTTTTCCATTTCAATATTTAATATCTTTAAAATGAGAACAACCACAATTCTCAGGAGAATATTATTCTCCCTCGCAGTAATAGTATTAACTGTATCGTGCAACAACGAAAACAACAAACAGAACGAAAAAAAATCGACATATGTGGTTTCAAGTATGCTAAAAAAAACCATTTCGTGCGACGATCCGGTAATCGTAAACTTTACAAAAACTCCCGATTTAATCAAACGGCAATCACCGACAGACAAAAACCAAATTATAACATTCAATCCTCGCGTAAACGGAAAGGTCTTTCTTTCCGGCAACAAACTGGTGTTTCAGCCTTCAAACCCACCGGAGTACGGAAAAAGCTACGAAGCAACCATTCATCTCGACAAACTTTTTAAAGATGCCGACAGCAAAACCTATCAGTTTGAAATAAAAGTAAGGCCGCTTCAAATCAGTGTGGTTTACAAAAACCTTCTTCCTACAGGCGATAAAAAATCAAATCTTGCCAAAATGAGCGGAAAAATAATTACCTCCGGCAATATTGACAAAGAATCTCTGTCAAAAGCCGTTAGGGCCACCATAAACTCAAAACGCCTGCACGTTAACATTGAGCAGGGCACCGACAACAACACCTTTGAGTGGAGCATCGACAGCATTAAACGAACAAAAAAGACACAACAAATAATCCTTACCATTGATCAAAAAAGGTTTGGTGCCGAAAAAAACAAATCCGTTTCGTTTGATATTCCCCCCGCCAACCTCTTCTCGTTTGTTAATTTCAGCGTAAAGCCGAAACCCGAACCCCATGTGGTACTTACCTTTTCCGACAGAATTTCAACCACTCAAAACCTCGACGGGTTATTAAGGTTTAATGACGGAACCGGTTTAAAATACATTGTAAAAGAAAACCAGATACTTGTTTATCCAAACAAACAGTTAACGGAAATACATCATCTCACTATAAGTAAAAACATCAAAAACATAAATGGCATTACGCTTGACCGGCTTTACGAAATCAAACCCGTTTTCAAAACCGTAGCGCCACAGGTAAGATTTCTTGGCAACGGAAACATACTGGCAGGAAAAACCAAATGGATAATACCCTTTGAAACCATTAATTTAAAAGCTGTGGACGTGGTTGTTTTTAAAATTTACAGCAACAACATCAAACAATTTTTACAGGAAAACGAACTGGGTAGCAATAGCGACTGGTCGCTGTCACGTGTAGGCGAATATATATTCCATACAAAAATTGATCTGGACACACTAATCACCAAACCCGACAACAAATGGAAAAGCAATGCCATCGACCTTACAAAGATGATAGAAGCAGAGCCCGGTGCCATTTACCGTGTAGGATTCAGGTTTAAAAAAAATTACGCCCTCACCTCCTGTCCTGTTACTGAAAATGAAAAAAGCACACAAGATTCCGACAACACCTCCTATTATTACTCCGATTACTACTACCCAAGCGGATACAGCTGGGAAAACCGTAACAACCCCTGTGACAACTCATTTTATAACCACCGGCATTTCCCCGACCGGAATTTTATTGCCGGGAACATCGGACTTACGGTAAAAAACCACGACAACAACCGCTACACGGTTTATACCCGCAACCTGATAACCGCAGAAGCATTGAGTAATGTTACCGTTAAATTTTACACTTATCAAAACCAGTTAATTACCGAAGCCGGAACCAACTCCAAAGGAGAGGTTTCGGTAACATTAAACAAAAGTCCGTTTTTAATTGTGGCCCAATGGAAAAATCAGTTTGCCTATACGCGGCTTAAAGGCGGTTCGGCACTGTCGTACAGCAAGTTCAACACCAAAGGCGAAAAAACCCAAAAGGGATTAAAAGGTTATATTTTCGGCGAACGCGGTGTTTGGCGGCCTGGCGACACCCTGTTTTTGACCTTTGTTTTGCAGGATATTAAACAAACACTGCCTCCCGACCATCCGGTATTAATGGAAGTAAAAAATGCCCGCGACAAAAAAGTTTTTACAAAAACCAAAACATGGGGCGTTAACGGTTTTTACACATTTAAAATCCCAACATCACAAGAGGCTCCCACCGGTATCTGGCACGCCAAAGTTACAATCGGAAACCAAACCTTTTCAAAAAGTTTTCGTGTAGAAACCGTTCTGCCGAACCGGCTTAAGATTGAAATCACCACAGATGATGACAAGTTTGCGGCCGGACGAAAAGGCACCCTCAACCTTAAAGCCCGATGGCTGCACGGCGGCCTTGCATCTCACCTTAAGGCACACGTTACCGAAATCATAAAAAAAGCAAAAACCACTTTCAAAGATTTTAAAGAGTTTACTTTTGACGACCCTGCCAAATCGTTTAACTCCGATGAAAAGTCGGTTTTTAACGACAAACTTGACAATACAGGCAAAGCATCAATGAATGTTATCCTGCCTTATGGCAAAAACCTGCCCGGTGCATTCAACCTCACCTTTTCGGTCAAAGTATTTGAACCCGGCGGACGGTTCAGCATCGACCAGAAAACCTTTCGATATAATGCTTTCAACCAATATGTGGGTATAAAACCTCCCGCTTTAAGCAACAACTACTACCTAGAAACCAATAAAGAACAAAAATTTGAGGTTGTAACCGTTGATAACGAAGGTAACAAAATTTCGGTTAACGGATTAAAGGTTGAAGTTTACAAACTCGACTGGAGCTGGTGGTACAGCAGCAATAACAGCAACCTTGCGGGATATATCGATCAACACTACTTAAGCAAAATTTACAGCACTACCATCGATACGCGAAACGGAGAAGGCTCTTTTGCCATAACCATTAAGTATCCCAACTGGGGAAGATTTTATGTGAGGATTACCGATACAAACGGAGGCCATTCAGCCGGAACAATTCTCTATTTCGACTGGCCCTCATCCTACTCGCGCGGAAACAGAAAAACACCCGGTGATGCCACGCTATTAAGCCTTTCATGTGATAAAAAACAGTACACGGTTGGCGACAAAGCCACCGTCAGTTTCCCGGGCACACCCAACTCAAAAGCCCTTATCAGCATCGAAAAGAACAATAAGATTATAAAATCGTGGTGGATTGAAACAACACCCGGCGAATCATCATTTACTTTTGATATTACCAATGAAATGGCTCCCAATGTATATGCTTTTGTTTCGGTAATCCAACCCCACCATCAAACGGAAAACGATCTGCCCATACGTGCCTATGGCGTTATTCCGCTGATGGTTAACAATCCTGCTACCCTGTTAAAACCGGTTCTGTCGGTTCCCCCGGAAATAAAACCCGAATCAAATTACACCATAAAAGTTACCGAAGCCGGTAAGCGTGAAATGACATATGTACTGGCAGTTGTGGATGAAGGGTTGCTCGACCTCACCCATTTTAAAACACCATCGCTGCACGACATCTTTTATAAAAAAGAGGCGCTTGCCGTTAAAACATGGGACTTATACGACGATGTTAACGGTGCTTTCGGCGGCAGATTATCGCAGGTGTTTGCCGTTGGAGGCGACGAAGACTTACAGGAAATGGGAAAGAGAAAAGTAAACCGGTTTAAACCGGTGGTAACCTTTTTAGGGCCGTTTACCCTGAAAAAAGGCAGCAGCGGCAACACACACCGGCTGTTTATGCCCAATTACACCGGTTCGGTTAGGGTAATGCTAATGGCCGGATATAAAGGGGCTTACGGCAAAGCCGAAAAAACAATTCCCGTTAAACAGCCGTTGATGGTGCTGGCCTCCATGCCGCGCACTTTGGTGCCGGGCGAAACGCTTGACCTCCCGGTTACCATTTTTGCCATGGAAAATAACATAAAAGATGTTACACTTTCGGCAACAGCAAACAACCTGTTTAAAATCAACGATAAAAAACAGACGGTTACTTTCAACGGCAAAGGCGAAAAAATTGCTTTTGTTAAAATTGAAACGGGTAAAAAAAGCGGCACAGGAAAAGTGCACCTTACGGTTACATCGGGTAATAACAAAGCTTCTTACAATGTTACCATCAACATCCGGAACCCCAACGAACGCATTTATCAATCAAAAAGCTACTCGCTGGAAGCGGGAAAAACAGTAAAAGCAGTACCCCAATTTATTGATAACGCAACGGATTATCAGCTTAACGCTTCCGTTTCATCCATCCCGCCCATCAATCCGGAGCAAAGGATCAATTACCTTATCCGCTATCCTTACGGATGTGTTGAACAAACGGTATCGTCGGCATTCCCGCAACTCTTTCTCAATCAATTAACGGAACTAACCGACGAACAAATAAACGATATCGATCAAAACATACAAAACACCATCGAACGACTTGGTACCTTTCAGGAGCCCTCCGGCGGGTTCACCTACTGGCAGGGCGGAAGCCGTATATCTGACTGGGGAACCAGTTATGCGGGGCATTTTTTGTTGCTGGCCAAAGAGTCGGGTTATTATGTACCCTCTGCGATGCTCAACAAATGGGTAAACTACCAGCAAAATATTGCTGATAAATGGAAATATGACAAAAAACGTTACGACGATCTTTTACAAAGTTACAGATTGTACACTTTGGCATTGGCCGGCAAACCGGATATCAGTGCCATGAACCGTATGCGCGAAAACCGGTCCGTAACTACCAGGGCACGGTTGCGTCTTGCGGCTGCTTATGCCCTTATCAACAAAAAACAGATTGCCGTTCAGCTAACCGAAAACGGTAACACCATTAGCCAAATCAACAATAACTACCGGCAAAACAGTTTTGGTTCAACCATTCGCGACGAAGCCCTTGCCCTTGAAACACAACTGCTGATTGGTGAAAAAGCAAAAGCTTTTAAATTGTTTAAAAATATTGCCGACAAGCTGGGAAGCGGCAACTGGATGAGTACGCAAACCACCGCATTTGCCCTTTATGCCGTTTCGTTGTTTACGCATAACAAACAGCAAAAAGATTTCCTTTTTAGTTTGAAATACGGCGATGTAAACAAAAAAGTCAACAGCTCCAAACCCGTTTATTCAACCGGTTTGACTCCTGTAAAAGGTGAAAACATCAAAATAAAGAACCTCTCCGATCAAAATCTGTTTGTAACCCTTGAAACCTCGGCTGTTCCCGATCCGGGTGAAACGGTAAACAGCAGTAACGGATTACAGCTTGATATCGGTTACTTCGATATGAATGGCAATATGCTTCAGGCTTCGTCACTCCCGCAGGGAAAAGATTTTTTTATAAAGATAAAAGTCAGCAACAACACCGTTATCCACAGAAAAAACATTGCCCTTACAGCCATTTTCCCTTCGGGATGGGAAATATTAAATACCAGAATGAACGGTTTGGGTACCGGGTTAAAATCATCTGCAACCGATTATACCGACATTCGCGACGACAGGGTTAATCTGTTTTTCGATATGCCGAATAACACTACCAAAACCTTTTATATTTTGTTGAATGCTGCTTACCCCGGCCGCTATTTTCAATCGCCCGTAACCGTTAAGGCCATGTACGACAACAGCGTTGGCGCAGCCTCCGGCGGAGGAATGGTTAATGTTAAACGGGAATAATGTTTAAACGAAAACCTGTTTTAATGTTTTTGAATTTACCGATGGGGAGATAAATTTTATGGTATCGCAAACCGGGCGACCTTAAAAAAAACATTTTACCATTACAGGCAAAAAAACAGAATCCGGTATAACAGGGTTTAATTTCAAAATAATCATCAGATAATTGAGCAATCGGTTTTTAACAAAATATTTCAACAAAAAAAATGCGGTAAGGTTATTACTGATTATTTTGGTACCGGTAGTGGTAATACCGCTTACCGGAAGGCTTTACCTGCCCGACCCTCTGTTCGGCAACGACTATTCCACCGTACTTTTCGACAGGCAACACAACCTGCTGGGAGCAAGGGTAGCCAACGATGGCCAGTGGCGGTTTGCCGAGTCGGACAGCATTCCGCTCAAATACGAAAAAGCACTTCTCTGTTTTGAAGACAACTATTTTTACCAACATTTTGGATTCAATCCGGTTTCGGCTTTTAATGCACTTACCGACAACATCAAAGCCGGCCGTACGGTACGAGGAGCCAGCACCATAACCATGCAGGTTGTAAGGCTATCGCGCAAAGGAAAAGCGAGAACCATAAAGGAAAAACTTGTGGAGATATGGCTTGCCCTTGCACTGGAAACAAAATATTCCAAAAACGAGATACTTAATCTTTATGCTTCACATGCACCGTTCGGAGGCAATGTGGTAGGACTTGAAGCCGCATCGTGGCGATACTTCGGCAGAAGTCCTTTTAATCTTTCATGGTCCGAATCGGCCCTGCTTGCCATTCTTCCCAATGCCCCTTCGCTTATACATCCGGGAAAAAACAGAGCCGCCCTCACAAAAAAACGCAACAGGTTACTACTCCGCCTTTTTAACAACAAAATCATCGACAGCGCCACCTACAATCTTTCGCTGCTGGAAAAGATTCCTGAAAAACCCCACCCCCTGCCCGACGATGCTCCCCATCTGCTTGAAGATTACCGGAAAACGGGAAAAGAATATAAAATTATCACCACCCTTGACGGATATTTGCAAAAGCGTGTAAACGAAACGGTTGATCGTTATTACCAAAAGTACAAACAAAACGAAGTTTACAACCTCGCCGTGCTGGTTGTTAACCCCTCAACCAAAGAGGTACTTGCCTATACGGGCAATACACGGGGAAAAGGCGATCACGGCCAGGCCAACGACATGATTCGTACCCCGAGAAGTACCGGAAGCATTTTAAAACCCCTGCTCTATGCCGCTGCCATTAATGACGGACAAATTTTGCTGAACAGCCTGATTCCCGATATACCGAGCTATTTTAAAAATTATCATCCGCAAAATTTCGACCGCTCTTTTGAAGGGTCGGTTCCGGCTTCACTGGCACTCTCCCGATCGCGTAACGTACCGGCCATCTATCTCTTACGGGATTACGGCATTGGTAAATTTATGGAAAAAATGAAACAAACGGGCATCACCACTTTTAACAAGCCTGCCGACCACTACGGCCTGTCGTTAATACTGGGCGGCGGTGAGGCTACCCTGTGGGAACTTACGGGAGCTTATGCTGGCCTGGCACAAACACTTTTACACTACAATGATTTTTACGGAAAATATACCGGAAACGAATACAACCGGCCTGTTACCAACATTAAAAACGTAACAACCGATAAAGAACCGCAACACTCCGCCGAACCTCCGCTGCATGCGGGAGCAATCTGGCAAACCTATCAGGCACTCTATCAGGTTCACCGTCCCGAAGCGGAAGAAGGATGGGAATATTTTAACGCAACCGTTCCCATAGCGTGGAAAACGGGCACCAGCTTTGGCTTTAAAGACGGCTGGGCCATAGGAACCACCCCCCAATACATTGTGGGCGTATGGACAGGCAATGCCGACGGCGAAGGACGGCAGGGCTTGACAGGCACTTCGTATGCCGCTCCGGTGATGTTTGAGATATTTAACCTTCTGCATCCAACAAAAAGTTTCTCCCGCCCCGAAGATGATTTAAAAGAGGTGGTTGTTTGCACCAAAAGCGGATACCGGGCATCACGCCATTGTCCGCAAACCGATACCGTCCTTTCGTATGTTGCCGGCGACAAGGTAAAAACCTGCACCTTTCATCAAATAATTTTTACCGATGAAAACGAACAATTTCGCGTAAGCTCCAAATGCGCCAGCGTTCATGAAATGAAAAAAGTTTCGTGGTTTGTATTGCCTCCGGTACAGGAGTGGTATTATCACAAAGCACACCCCTCCTACCGGATGCTTCCGCCGTGGAAACCGGGCTGCGCAACGGAAACACAAAACAACCTGATGGAGTTTATCTATCCCAAGCCGGGCGTTAAAATATTTATACCAAGAGGCGTAACAGGCAAAAAAGAGCAGATTGTTTTTCAGATAAGCCATCAAAACCCGTCGGTAAAACTGTACTGGCATATTGACAATCAATATATCGGCTCAACACAAAACGTTCACCGGCTCGTCTTTATTCCAAAAGCAGGCAAACACACCCTTACCGTGGTTGACGAAAACGGCAACAGTAAAAAAACAACATTTGAAGTGGTTGAATAACGGCAACAAACCTAAAATCGGCTTTTACAAAGCAAAACGCCAGATTAATTTGGCCAGCACGGTGGTTTGTACAAGTTTTATGCTGCCTCCTCCGGTATCGATAACCTGATTGACCACAAAGTAAAAGTCGCTGCCGATTTTTGGTATCCAGTTAATGCGGAAATTTAGCAACACCTCTTCGTCTTCGTTATTCCATTGCCCGAACAGGCTGGTGTTGAGTTTGGGATTATAGGCATAAATTATCCGTCCGCTTACCTCATCGGTAACAAAGTGGAGGGCATCAAAACCAAGCCAGTTTCTGCTCCATTCGGCCGACATATTCCAGTGTCTGTTGATGTTGAAATTTCCGGCAACCGACATACGGGTACGGTGTCCGGTATAAAAATTACCGCTGTTGATAAAAAACTCACCCGACAGTTTTCGCCCTCTGAATGTTTCAAACTGAACCTCCCACCGTTTATCCCAGTACTCTCCCACTGGGATAACAATGGTATCGAGCAGATTAAACGGTTCATCAAGTTTGTCGTATAACAGCTGAAGGTTAAATTCGGAAACCTCTCCGCTTTTTGTTACAAATCCGAAAGGTCGCATCTCGTAAAAAATACTCTCCAGTTCGTTGGTTTGTTCGTTTACATAGTAGTTTATATCAACCGGTTTTAGATTGAGATTCCTGAAAAATGGCCAAAACTTCGGCCGCGGGTTAAACTGCAACTCGGTGTAATACATCCGGTAATTATGGCGGCGCAAGAAACCCATTTCGGGATTAAAGTTTTTTTGAATACCAACCACCGCCAAATCATATTCAATCCAGTCGTTGGGAAAAGAGAGCGAGAAACTGTAAGATGAGTTGGCAACATTTGCCGAATCGGTGGTTTGCGACTGCGCAAAAGCCCCGTTAATAATAAGGTTTTTGTTTTTAAATATTTTGGAAGTGGAATAGGTAAAATCGGCACCGTAAACAAAGTTCTGCCTGCCGTTAACAATTTTAGAGGTCACGATTCCTCCCACGCTCGACTGTTTGCCAAAATCCTGAACAACCCGTGCCACCGAATGGTTTGTGGTAAGTACAGAATCTTTGGCCACGGTTTGTATGGACATAACCCCAATGGAAGTATGGTTTTGTTTTCCAAACAAACGGGCCCCTCCGATAATCGGTATCTCTTCGCCGTTTTCCATTCCGATGGTTCTGGAATAAAAAACCTGATTACGGTGCCCCATGTTCATTTGGAACAGGTCTTTTGCCTCCAGAAAGAATTGCCGTTTTTCGGGGTAATACAACGAAAAGCGGCTAAGATTAATCCGCATCCTGTCCGATTCAACCTGAGCAAAATCGGTATTTACGGTCAGGTTCAGCTTTAATGTGGGCGTAACGTCAATATTTACATCACCTCCAATTTTATACCTTCCCTGCAGTTTTTCGTCCGATATCTTTTCGATTCCACCCGAAGCATAGGGTTTTATCTCTACCTTGTTTTTAGCTTTTATATTTCTTAAACCGGTAAGTTTTCCCGCTTGTGATAATTTTTCGAGTTCGTAAATCCGCTTCCACCCCTGCCACATAATCTGCTCTTTTTTCCGACGGATGTTCCGTTCAAAATTGATTCCCCATGTAAGTTCGTCGGCATTTTTAAATTTCAGGGTAGAAAACGGTATCATAATTTCGGCAAACCATCCTTTATCGGTAATGGTGGTGGCAACATCCCAAACGCCGTTCCAGCTCCGGTTAAATCCTTCGCCTTCGTTGGAGATAAGCACATCGGCACGGGCTCCGTTAGGGTTGGTAACAAAAAGATAACCGTTCCGGTTATCGTTAAAGGTACTCATTATTATTTCAAAATTATCATCGGTACCCCATCTGAAATCGCGTTCCATATTTTGAGCTAAAATAGCTTCCGGGTCGGAATCAAATCCCCAAAATCCGATGTACATCACGTTGGAATTATAAACAACTGCGACTTGTGTTTTTTCGGTGGCGGGCATTCCTTCGTAAAGTTCACGTTGGGTAAAATTGGAAATTTTAACGGCTTCGTCCCAGCATTTTTCATTTAATTTTCCGTCAAGGGTAATTTTTTCATCGGTATAATAGGCAAACAATGTATCCGGTTTGCTGTGCTGAGCCATTGTACCGAAAACAATTAAGATAAAAACTGAAAATAAAAACAGCTTTTTCATCAAATTAAATCTTTAACGCAAAGCTATTAAATTAACCGACAATGCCCGTTAAATAAAGGAAAAATAAAAAAGGGTTATTTGGGAATTTGCTCAAAAAGCTTGTTGGTGTTGTTGATGTATTCCAAAAATTCATCTTTACCAAGGCCGGTTTCGGATGAGGTTACAATCATGGGCGGAAGTTCTTCCCAATCTTTCAGCATCGATTTTTTATAGGCAGCCAAATTGCTTTCCAGCTGGTTACGTGTCAGCTTGTCGGCTTTGGTGAAGACAATAACAAAAGGTATTTGCGAAACGCCGAGCCATTCGATAAACTCCATATCGTTTTTTTGGGGTTCGTGCCTAATGTCCACCAGTGTAAACAAGGTCATCAAATTGGGCCGGTTAAGAATATAGCCTTTTATCATCTTTTCCCATTTGCTGCGTTCGGTTTTGCTGCGTTTGGCGTATCCGTAACCGGGAAGGTCCACCAGATACCATTCGCCGTTTATCTGAAAATGGTTGATGGTAATGGTTTTACCCGGGGTGCCTGAAATTTTTGCCAGCTTTTTTCTTCCGGTAAGCATATTGATAAGCGACGATTTACCCACGTTGGAACGGCCTATCATGGCATATTCGGGCATAACCGGATCGGGACATTTTGTCCATGTGGTGGAACTGATGATAAAATCGGCATATTTAATTTTCATCATTTGACCGGTTTTTTATAGGTGGAAACGTGACGCTCTTTTTTTCCGATGTAGATATCGTTAATGGTGATCAAAATACCGGTTTCTTCAACATTTCCGAAATGGTCGTTCACCGCGGTGCCAAACGATTTCATGGTGGAAGAAAGGTTCATATAGGCATTGAATAACGGCGGTATGTTTTCGCCCAGTTTTCGCACCTTTTGTACCAGTATTTTGTAATCTTCATCGTAGTTGTATCCCGAAAAGACATTGTTCAGAATTTTTTCGGGCGTTGAAAGTTCCAGCGGTATTTTCGGATAAATAAGTTGTTCGTTGTCGGGAAAGTATTTTTTCATAAAGAACAGAATCAGGTCGCGGGCATAGGTATCAAAATCGGTGTACATGGTTACTTTTCCGAAGAGATATTTAACGTCGGGGTTTTCAATAATCAGTGCGCCCAGTCCGTCCCATAAATTATCCAGGGCATACAATCCTCTTCTTAAATTAAAAGTGGGCTGATATAAAGGTTGAACAAACGATCTGCCCAGCTCAATGGTTTGACGCAAATAGTCGTTAATAAACTTTTCGGAATACTTAAACAGCCGTGCCGTAGGCGATATAACCTGATTGTTTTCGTCCAGTTCGGCATCTTTACAATGTAAAAACCGGTAACCGCCCACAATCTCCTTTTCCACCGGGTCCCAAACAATCATCTGTTTAAATCCGTGCGGCCCCATATCGTACTCGTCCACATCAATGGGTTTGCCCGTACCACCGCCGGCATCTCTGAAAGTTACTTCACGCAGTCTTCCTATTTCACGCATTACGTGCGGCGAATCTTCGTTGGTTATTACATAAATTTCGTTACTGCCGTTGTTGGTTTCGCGAAGAAATTTTTCTTCGGTAAGTTCACTTGTTAACAGTTCCTTATCAACGGGCGGTATAACGGTTTCCATTTTCATACTTTGATGCTTTGCTTAATTTAATGCAAAGATAATAACAAATGCAGGAAGTTATATTTTTTAAGAATCGTTAACCAAACAATTTATCAATCCGGTGAGCCGGAACACCATCTGCCCTATTGTTAGTATTCAAATTCAGCATCCGGATTGTCTTTCAGTTTGTAAACATGCTGTTTTAACAATTCGGCCCAAACATTATCGCGATATCGCTTGTCGAAAACGGTATAGGGTATTCTTTTTCCAAAGGTTATGTTCAGGGTTTTGTTGCGCTGCTTAAAAAATTCGTTTGAAAGATAAAACATCTCGATGTTGGCTTTGATTCCCAGCTTTTTGCGGTAGAGGGCCAGGTTGTAAAAAAACTTTGAATTGCTGCCGTTGATGTGCGTGGGGATAATATCGCGCTTGTACCGCCGGGCTTTGCTTATTATGGTTTTTTTCCATTCAAGGTCAAGAATTTTTCCCTTTTGTTTGCGCGACACCAGTCCGGCAGGGAAATAACAGATGATGTTTTGCTTTTCGAAGGTTTGATTAAACAGTTTAATGTTTTCGGCATTGCTGCCGTGCTTGTTAACGGGAATAAACAGCACCTGCAGGTTGGGAATATAGGTAAGAATATCGTTTACCGGAAACTGTATATCCTGCCGTACCCTGCCCACGGCCAGCATAAGGGCAAGCCCGTCAAGTCCGCCCAGCGGATGGTTGGAGGTAACAATTACATTGTCTTTTTCGGGAATGTTTTTTTCGAGATTGACCGTTTTTACGGTGGTGTTCATCTCCCCCAGAAGAGCCTTAATAAAATCGACACCCTCTTTATCGTAATAGGTGTTGATAAAGTAATTTACCTCATCCTGATGAGCTATCTTTTTTATGTAATTTATAACAAAACCGGGTAACGATTTTTTTAACGCGGGACTTTTATCGGCAATTACCTTTTCAATGTCAATTTTAAAATCTTTTGCCTGTTGCTGTGTTTCCTTACCCATTTTTATGCTGATATTTTTTAACAAAAATAGTAAATAATCCGGAGTCCGGAATTTACAACCGGCAGGAAAAAACCCATAATACAATACCCGTTGACGGTTGATAGAGGGAATTAACCGTTTTGCAAAACGATGGCTTTGCCACGGTATCAGGGCAGTCTGTTAAAAGAGGATTTATGTCAGTCCGTTAAAAGAAAAGCCTGTTATTTTTTTTCCGGCATCAAAACAATCTCAATACGATATTTGTCTTTCAAATATTTGTTGGCAACTTTTTTAAGTGCTTTTTTATTGAGATTATTAATGGTTTCCTCTTTTTTAAGAATCTCATCGGGATTTTCGCCAGTCCACCAGGCATCACTCATTGAATTGAGCCAGTAACGGTTGGTTTCAAGATTTGTTTTGTTATTAACAAGTTGCGTTTTCTTAACCTTTTCAACATCTTTTTCCGCGGGGCCCTCTTTTTTAATTTTTTCTATCTCTGCATTGGCGGCTTTGGTAAGTTCATCAACATTTTCAGGCCCGCAGGGAAAGCTGACGGTAAAGCCAAACTTCCCGTAAGGATATTTGGATTCATAGCCATAGGCTCCCACACCGTAAACGCCGCTTTTCTTTTCCCTTAAATTTTCAATCAGTTTTATGGTTAATACTTCGCCCAGTGAAGCGATAAGGTAATTCTCTTCGGGATTAAACTTTGTTGCACCTCTAAAATAGATGTTTACCCTGCTCTTTGCATCCTGCCCTTTATAAATCGTTTTTTTAACAGGGCCCGACGGAGGACGGATACCGAGGTCGACAAACTGTTTGCTGTCGTCGGCAGCCGGTATGGAGCCGAGATATTTTTGCAGCAGGGGCAACACGGTGTCCATATTGAGGTTTCCTGTAAAAAAGAAGGTGAAATCGCCCGGATTGTCAAAGAGTTTTTTGTAGGCTTTTTTTGCGATGGTAAAGTTCAGGTTGTCTAACTCCTCAACGGTTGGCATGTAATTTCCGCGCGGATGATTGTTTGAGAGTATTCTGTTTACCTGATCGCGATAATAGGTAACGGGGTCTTCCATCAGGCTTGCCATAATCATTTTTTGCTTGTTGATAACCGACCGGAATGACTTTTGGCTGAAGTTGGGAGCAGTAAAATAGAGGTTGATCAACTGAAGCGCCGTTTCAAAATCTTCGGGTGTTGAGTTCCCGTAAAATCCCTGTGAGATTGTTGAGATATTGGGACTTACCCGCACGTTTTTGTCTGCCAACAGCTTTTCCAGTTCTATTTTGGTAAATTTATTCACTCCGCTTTCGTTAACCAGGTCATCGGCATAACCGGCCGAACGAAATTCATTATCGTTAAATATGGAGGTGCCCCCTTTAGCCGACGCGGAAAACAGAACTTCATCATTTTTAAATTGGGTAGGCTTAACCACAACTTTAAGTCCGTTTTCGAAAGTATATTCGGTAATTCCGGTTTTTTCAAACACTTTTTTTGAAACTATTTTGGCTGCCGGCGGAATGTTTTCCATCAAAGGGCGATTGCTAACCTGGTCAACATAAGGTTTAACCTCTTGTTTTTCCACATTGTTAAGCCATGACAGCACCTCTTCTTCGGTGGGTAAAACCACGCCTTCTTTTTCGGGAGCGGCAACCACTACCATGCGGTTATAATCTTTTATCCATCCGGTTGCAAGGCTGTTAACATCCTCAATGGTTATTTGGGGAAGTATCTCTTTGGCAAATTCATATTCGGCTTTGATGCCCGGAGAAGGTTCGTCCTCAAGGAAATTATTGATGTACTCGCCAACATATCTTTTCGATTCGGTTTTTCCCTGTTCATTAAATTGTTTTTCGAGCCTTTTAAGATATTCCGATTTGTAACGATCCAGTTCGGTTTGTGTAAAACCGTATTTTTTAACCCGCTGGTTTTCGGTAATAAGCGCTTTTAGCGCTTTGTCAACACCGCTGGCTCCCACAATGCCTATGGACATGTAAGCGTTTTTTGTCCTTACCAAACCACCATAACCCGAATAGGCGTACATAAAGGGTGGGTCGGCCTCTTTGGTAAGTTCCGAGAGTCTTTTGTTCATCATACCGCTGAACATATTTTCGGTAATTGCCCGTTTATAGTCATTCCATGTTACGGTTTTTTTAACATCATCCAAATACATTATCTGTACAACGGTGTAAGGTGCTTCTTTGTCGCTAACCACTTTTACATAAGTTTCCTGATGGTCGGGAACAGGAAAATCTTTTCTTTCACGATATTTTTCGGGTGCTTTTAAATCGCCGAAAAGCTTTTCGATTTTTTTCAGCATGATGTCGGGGTTCATATCGCCAACGACAATAACGGCCATTAAATCGGGACGATACCATTCGTGATAAAACCGGCGCAATGTTTCGTGCTTAAAAGTTTCGAGCAGCTCTTTTTTCCCGATGGGAAGGCGTTCGGCATATTTCGACCCCTTAAAAAGCATGGGAAAATATTTATCCCGCATGCGTTGCTGTGCGCCGCGACCAAGTCGCAGCTCCTCCAAAATAACCCCTCTCTCCTTATCAATCTCTTCGCCTTCAAAGGTAACATCTCCCGCCCAATCGCGAATCACAAGTAGTCCGCTGTCCAGCACAGCTTCATTATCACCTGGTACCGGAATCATATAAACGGTCTGGTCGAAACCCGTATAGGCATTCAGGTCGTTACCAAATTCAACACCAATGCTTTGCAGATAACTAACCAGATCGTTCTTTTCAAAATGTTTGGTTCCGTTAAAACACATATGCTCGGTAAAATGTGCCAATCCCTGCTGGTCATCATCTTCCAAAATCGAACCGGCATTCACCACCAGTCGTAATTCCACAATATTTTTAGGTTTTTCGTTTTGCCTGATGTAGTAGGTCAGGCCATTGTCCAGTTTTCCTTTGATAACTTTTGAATCAAAAGGAATGGCGGCTTTTAAATCAAACGAATCGGATTGAGCAAAGATTGGCGAGCCAATGAAAAGAGCAATGGCAACGAGCCAAAAAGAGAGCATTGATTTTTTCATGTTAACGGGATATTTATTTACTAAAACAGACAATAAGATTAATGATTGGTTGTTTTTTATTTAACAGGTGCTAAACTAACAATAAATTGTAAAGAGATAATAATATTGTTGTTTTTTTAACATTAATGATTTGGTTAAAATAATTACTTTTGCTGCCTCCAAACGGATAGATAAAAACATCTAATTATTAACCTTTTATAATAATTGAAATTATGGCATTCAACCTCAGAAACAGAAATTTTGTAAAGTTGCTTGACTTTACCCCTAAAGAAATTAAATATTTATTGGATTTATCGGCTGATTTAAAGAAGGCAAAATATGCCGGAACCGAGCAGCAGCGTTTAAAAAATAAAAACATTGCGTTGATTTTTGAAAAATCGTCAACCCGCACCCGTTGTGCGTTTGAGGTAGCCGCCCACGATCAGGGAGCCAACGTTACCTATCTGGGACCTTCCGGTTCGCAAATCGGCAAAAAAGAGTCGATGAAAGATACAGCCCGTGTTTTGGGGCGTATGTATGACGGAATTGAATATCGCGGTTTCGGGCAAACCATTGTTGAAGAGCTGGCTGAGTTTGCCGGCGTTCCGGTTTGGAACGGACTTACCGATGAATTTCATCCCACACAAATTCTGGCCGACTTTTTAACCATGATGGAACACTCCGACAAACCGTTGCATCAGGTTTCGTTTGCCTATCTTGGCGATGCCCGCAACAACATGGGCAACTCGCTGATGGTGGGTGCCGCCAAAATGGGCATGGATTTCCGTGCAGTGGCTCCCAAATCGGTTTGGCCCGACGATGAGCTGGTAAAAACCTGTAACGAAATCGCCAAAGAGACCGGTGCAAAAATAACCCTTACCGAAAGCGTTGACGAAGGAGTAAAAGGTGTTGATTTCCTCTATACCGATGTTTGGGTTTCAATGGGCGAACCGGATGAGGTTTGGAAAGAGCGCATCGAACTGCTGATGCCCTATCAGGTAAACAAAGAGATGGTTGAAAAAACAGGCAATCCGCGTGTAAAATTCCTCCACTGTCTGCCTTCGTTCCACAACCGCGACACCATTATCGGCGAAGAGATTTATCAGAAATACGGCATTGAAGCCATGGAAGTTACCGACGATGTTTTTGAATCGGAACACTCGGTAGTTTTCGATGAAGCCGAAAACCGTTTGCACACCATTAAAGCGGTGATGGTAGCAACCCTTGGAAGTTAAGAGTGCCTAAAATTTGGAGTGCCTAAAGTTGTTAAACAGGCACTCTAGGCACTCCAAACTCTAAGTACTCCAAACTCTAAGTACTTCATAATATTAAATCACAGGAGAAAAAGCAACAACATGGCAAAACAAGAAGATATCCTCAAAAAAATAATTTCCCATGCCAAAGAGTATGGTTTTGTGTTTCAGAGCAGTGAAATTTACGACGGCTTAAGTGCTGTTTACGATTACGGCCCAAACGGAGTTGAACTGAAAAAAAATATCCGCGACTACTGGTGGAAAGCCATGGTACAGTACCACGAAAACATTGTGGGGCTGGATGCTGCTATTTTTATGCACCCCACCACCTGGAAGGCTTCGGGACACGTGGATGCCTTCAGCGACCCGCTGATAGACAACAAAGATTCCAAAAAACGTTACCGTGCCGATGTGCTGGTGGAAGATTTTATGGCCAAAATTGAAGCCAAAATAGAAAAGGAGGTTGCCAAAGCCAAAAAACGTTTCGGCGACTCGTTCGACGAAAAGCAGTTTCGCGAAACCAACCCCCGGGTGCTGGCCAACACAAAAAAGCTGGAGGATATTAAAAACCGCCTTTATCCGGCCATGGAAAATGATGATATGGAAGGCATCCGCCAGTTGATAATCGATCTGGAAATTGCCGACCCCATTTCGGGCACCAAAAACTGGACGGAAGTGCGCCAGTTTAACCTGATGTTCTCAACACAAATGGGTTCTACGGCTGATTCCGCATCCGAAATATATCTTCGTCCCGAAACGGCACAGGGAATTTTTGTCAACTATTTAAATGTGCAAAAAACCACACGCATGAAAATTCCGTTTGGTATTGCGCAAACGGGCAAAGCCTTTCGTAACGAAATTGTTGCGCGTCAGTTTATTTTCCGCATGCGCGAGTTTGAACAGATGGAAATGCAGTTTTTTGTACGCCCCGGAACCGAAATGGAGTGGTACGAATACTGGAAAGAACAACGGATGAAATGGCACCGGTCAACCGGTATTCCCGCAAATAAATACCGTTTTCACGACCACGATAAGCTGGCCCACTATGCCAATGCCGCCGCCGATATCGAGTTTGAATTTCCCATGGGATTTAAAGAGCTGGAAGGTATTCATTCCCGTACCGATTTCGACCTGAAAGCACACGAAGAGTACTCGGGAAAGAAATTGCGTTACCACGACCCGGAGATCAACCAAAGTTATGTTCCTTATGTTATTGAAACATCCATCGGCCTCGACAGAATGTTCCTTGCCATGATGAGCCACGCCTATACCGAAGAAAAACTGGACGACGGCTCGGAACGCGTGGTAATGAAATTACCTCCGTTTTTGGCACCTTATAAAGTAGCGGTATTTCCGTTGACCAAAAAAGACGGCCTTCCCGAAAAAGCCCGTGAAATAATGGACGGACTGAAATTTGATTATAACTGTTTTTACGAAGAAAAAGATGCCATCGGAAAACGTTACCGCCGTCAGGATGCCATCGGAACACCCTATTGCATTACCGTTGACCATCAAACGCTGGAAGATAATACCGTTACCATTCGCGAACGCGACACCATGAAACAGGAGCGGATACCCATTGAAAAAATATCGGGTATTGTAGGAGAAAAATTAAAAGTGAAATTTTAGAAAAGAAAAATAAACAGGTTACATAAAGCAATGAATATCAAATCGTATTTCCTTCTCGTATTAATTTTGTCAACCTTTGGGGTATGGGCACAAAAAGCAAACAATAAATCCTACCACAGGATGGAGGGAAATATTGGTGATGATATTGAGGTAAAAGCCAACTTTATTCGTCTTTTCGACAAATTTGAAGGGAATTACCAGTACCGGTTTAAAGAAAACAATGCCACCACTTTTTATGGTAAGATGCTTGAAATGGAGGGACGTTTATTAAAAAACGACAGCCTCTACTTAAAAGAGTACGGCGCGGATGATTATTCGTTTAAAGGGATATGGGGCGGTGACTCGTTTAAAGGCCGGTGGAGAATCCCGGACGAAGACAATGAGTACATGGATGTGTTATTGAAAGAGTATTACCCGGCCGGAAGCCTGCCCTTTGACGTGTTTTATTTAAGTTCCGAAGAAAAACTGATCGAAAATAAAAAAAACGGACCCGTTGCCACGCTCGAATTAACACTGGTTTATCCTAAAAATAATTTCCTGCAGCCAAACATCCTCGATTCGGTAAAACATATCATCAATACAAGTTTCTTCGGCGACAAATTCTTGCAAACATCTCCCGAAAAGATGATAACCGGTTTTGAAAAGGAATATTACAACAAATACAAAAACAGTAACCTCGATTTATACGACGAAACTTCAGGAGCCTCCTTTAACTGGAGCTCATCAAACAGCATGTCGGTTTTGTATAATTCCGATTACATGATTTGTTTGGAATATCAAAAATATGCTTATACGGGCGGAGCACACGGAATGACCAATATTTCATACGATATTATCAATCTTAACAACGGTAAAGTATTGACCTACAGCGATATTTTTATCGACAGTTCCGACAGTTTACTTACATCCCTTCTCACACAAAAGATGGTTGCTAAATACAAAACAAAAAACGAGGCTACCTTAAAACAGGTAGGGTTTTTTGTGGATGAGATAAAACCAAACCGGAACATTTACATAACAGGTAACGGCATCGGTTTTAAATATGCCGCTTACGAAATTGCACCCTATGCTTACGGATTACCTGAAGTTTTCCTTAACTTTACCGAAATAAAAGATATTATCAAGCCGGGAACGCCTGTTTACAGGTTAAGCCGGCAAAAGCAGGACTAATTTTTTTATGAAAGGGCCTAACCACAATGTGCAACAAAAACTATCTGCATTAAAGATATGTGTGGTAATGCCCACTTTTAACAACGGCAACACCCTTGAGGCCGTTATTAACGATGTGCTGGGCTATTCCGAAAACCTTATTGTGGTTAATGACGGTTCAACGGACAACACCGGCGAAATCTTAAAAACTTTTCCACGCATAACGGTTATCAATTTTGAAACCAACAGGGGAAAGGGATCGGCCTTGCGGGAAGGGCTTAGAAAAGCTGCTTCCGAAGGCTTTGATTATGCTTTAACCATGGATTCGGACGGACAGCATTTTGCCTCCGACATTCCCGCTTTTGTTAAAGCCCTTGAAAACAATCCGGGAGCGGTAATTGTGGGTGCGCGTAACATCCGTGCCGACGGAATGCCTGCAAAAAACACTTTTGCCAATAACTTCTCCAATTTTTGGTTTAAACTTGAAACGGGTATTTCCTTACCCGATACCCAGTCGGGGTTTCGTTTGTACCCGCTTGCACCTGTAAAAAACATGAAGTTTTTCTCGTCAAAATATGAATTTGAGGTCGAAATTCTTGTCAGGCTTGCATGGAAGGATATCCCCGTAACATGGATTCCCGTTAAAGTTTATTACCCGCCCGAAAATGAACGGGTGTCGCATTTCAGGCCGTTACGCGATTTTAGCCGCATCAGTGTGCTCAACACTTTTCTGGTACTTATTTTACTATTGTGGATATGGCCCCGTGACCTGTATCGATACTTCACCCGTAACAAACTTTCAAAAGTTATTAAAGAACAGGTGAGTATCAATAACGAAACACCTGCAAAAACGGCATCGGCGGTAGGGTTCGGATTATTTATGGGAATTTTGCCCGTTTGGGGATTTCAGATGTTACTGGCTGCATTTTTTGCCCATTTGTTAAAACTCAACAAAGTGGTGGTGCTGGTTGCCTCTAATATCAGCATACCTCCCATGATCCCCTTTATCGTATATTTCAGCTACCGCACAGGAGGTGTGTTTTTACACACCGGCAACGACCTGCTTAATAAGGATTCGATAGAACTGCTGCGGCAACATATTTCACAAGGTGATTTTTATCAGGTAATGGAACAGCTGGGGCTGGGTATCTGGCAATATGTTTTGGGCAGCATTATTCTCGGACTTATTATTGCCTTCACCGGATGGATTACCACCTGGTTTTTGGCCGAATCGTATGTAAAAGCAAAAAAACTCAATAATTTATGAAATACTTAAACTTTCTGCTTCTCTGCCTCTTTTCACTGCTTTCCGTTTCGGTAAGTGCCCAGCATTTTAACTTTCTTCCCGATACGGTTGACGGACATCAAATCGTTTCATACACTCAATTTACCCTTTCATATAATGAAACACACGAACAGGCCGACTGGGTAGCTTATGAACTTGACAGCAGCGAGGCAACCATGAAACGAAAAAGATGCAATTGCTTTAAATCCGACAACAAAGTTGTTACGAAAAGTGCCAATAAAAACGATTACCGTGCCAGTGGTTTCGATCTTGGACACCTTTGCCCGGCTGCCGATAACAATATGAGTGACGAAACCAACAGAGAGTCGTTTTTAATGTCGAATATCAGCCCGCAACTGCCCGGATTCAATCGCGAAGTATGGAAAAAACTTGAAGAGTGGGTTCGTGCATTGGCTGTTGAATTTGATACGATTTACGTGGTTACCGGACCTGTATTTATTAATAACCTCGGAGCGATTGGTAAAAACAAAGTTACCATTCCCGGATATTTTTATAAAGCGCTATTACGCAGGGAAGGAAAAAAATACCATTCCATTGCCCTGCTTATTCCACAACTTGGTGCCTCAGATGATTTCCGACGATATGTAATTCCGGTAAATGCACTGGAATCCATTACCGGTATCGACTTTTTTCCGGCATTGCCCGACAACAAAGAAAACCTCATAGAATCACAATTTCAGCCCAACAAGTGGGGTTTGTAGTACATTAAAATCACAAATCACGGTAATTGATAAATCAAAACCTGTGTAGAAATTATAAAATCTGAGATGTTATCACCAGACAGCATTCCGAAATTGAAATTTATTGTTGTTTTATTTTTTAACATTTCCTGTTAATCCCGATTAGGAGTGTAAAATTTGCCTTGCCATGTATTACGTTGTTCCATCTCTTTTTCGATGGTTATGTTTATCCGGTCGTTTCGTATCAATCCCCAGCCGGGCCCTGCAAGATACCGTGGCGGAACTTCGCCGGCAAAACGTTCTACAATAAACTCCGGATTTAACCGCTCAACGTAACGGATAATAAAATCTACATAATCTTCAAAAGAAAAAAGGTCGTAATCTTCGGGATGTTTTTTAAAATCAACCGCCATGGTGGTACCCTGTACAATTTGCAGCTGATGGAACTTTATGGTGGTTAACGGCAACGAAGAGACTTCATTAACCGAATTGAGCATCATATCACGGCTTTCGCCGGGCAATCCGAAAATAAAATGTGCTCCCACGGGCAATCCGTACGAAGCTGTTAATTCGATTGCCTCTTTCGATTGTGCATAACTATGTTGCCGGTTAATCCTGTTCAGGGTTTTATCATAAATGGTTTCAACGCCATACTCTACAATAATGTAATACTCCTTTGCCAGTTCAGATAGATACCGGAGCTTCGCGCGGTCAACACAATCGGGCCGTGTACCGATAACAAGCCCCACAACCCCTTCAGCCGAAAGGGCTGCTTCATACAACTCTTTCAGACGACTCAAAGGAGCATAGGTGTTGGAGTAAGGCTGAAAATATACCAGATAATTTTTAGCCCGGCGGTATCTTACCTTGTGAAACTCCATTCCTTCACGCACCTGTTGATCAACCGGTTTTGAAGGATTGCAATAGGAGGGGTTAAATGCTTTGTTATTGCAATAGGTACAACCGCCCCTTGCAAGTGTTCCGTCGCGGTTCGGACAGGTAAACCCTGCATCCACACTTATTTTCTGAACCCGTTGTCCAAAGGTGCGTTTAAAATATTCGGAATAGGAATTAAACCTTCGCGAATGTTCTCCCGGTAAAAAAGCCTCTTTCATTTAACACAAAAATCAGGTTGATAAAAAAAGCAGGATTAAAAATCCTGCTTTTTTTTCTTTTTATGAGTTGGTAGCTCTTTCAAGCAGTTTCAAAATGGAGAAAATAAAGAATGCCGACAGCAGGGTTAACACAACAAGCAACCCGAAAAACTGCCACAGTTCCCATTTATCCCAGAAGGGGCCGATAAGTCCGGCGGCAAGGTTACCAATGGCTGTAGCGCCAAGCCATCCACCCTGTGCAAGACCTTTGTATTGCGGCGGGGCCACCTGCGATACAAATGATATACCAATGGGGCTTAAAAACAACTCGGCAATGGTGAGTGTAAAATAGGTTCCAATCAGCCAAAAAGGCGAACGCAATGTATCCGATACGCCTCCCTGCTCTGCCAGGTCGTGCGGACTGATCAATCCTCTTGAAGCCAAAACCATTATTCCAAAGCCAAGGGCAGTAATTAACATTCCGATACCAATCTTTTTGGGTGATGAAGGCTCCTTGCCGCGCTTACGCAGATAAGAGAAGAAACCTACAATTACCGGGGTTAAGAACACAATAAATATGGGGTTGAACTGCTGAAAAGTTTCGGGCGAAATCGGGTTTCCGTCGGGTTGTAGCTGTGCAATGGCGTAATAGCCTGCAATGGCCGACACAACAACAATGGCAGCACCCGTAAGCCTTACTTTTGAACTGTTTCCTTTTCCAACGGCCAGCGCTATTCCCAAAATGGAAAGAAGGATGGGCAGGAACGTTGACAGGTTAAACACAATGGCTGTGGCTTTATTTACCGCTCCAACCGTGTAATCGCGGGCAAATATGGTAAGGGTAAATCCGTTTTGATGGAATGCCATCCAGAAAAAGATAACCACAAGAAATACCAGTCCCAGTGCCATTAAACGATCTTTTGTTTGCTTTGGCGACAGCTCGGGAACATCGTGCGATTGTTGTGCTTTCTTTTGTTTATGGGTAACATCGGCATGTTTGTAATATTTTCTGAACCCAATGAAGATGGCCAGCGATAAAATCATACTTAATCCGGCAATGGCAAATCCCGAGTTATAGGCTTTGCTCAGTCCGTCGATGTACATATGAGAAAAATCGGTAAGGTTTGTAAAGGCTGACCCCAGTTGCTCATGGGCAAAACGGCTAAGCTCTTCGGTATTTTCAAGCGTTCCGTTCAGATAGCTGTGGGCAAGCGAAGGAATTGCCTTGTCATAATCCAGTCCTTCCATACCCATTACCCAGCTGCGCATGGCCTTGGCCGCACTCGGTGCAAAAAATGCACCTATGTTAATACCCATGTAAAAAATATTGAAAGCCGAATCGCGAAGTTTACTGTATTTGGCTTCGTCGTACAGATTACCAACCAGCGCCTGCAGGTTTCCTTTAAACAGGCCTGTACCCAGCGAAATTACGGCAAGGGCACCGTAAATAAACCACTTTCCGGTACCGGGCACCGCCAGCATAAAATATCCCAGAAACATAATAACCGTTCCCACGATAATGGTTTTGCCGTACCCAAGTACATTATCGGCAATGTAACCGCCCAACAGAGGCAGAAAATAGATACCAAATAAAAATCCTCCGTAAACATGTCCGGCTTCGGTGGCCGACCAGCCAAATTTTGATTGAAGGTACAATACAAAAATTGCCAGCATGGTATAGTAGCCGAAACGCTCTCCCATGTTGGCAAAAAATGCTACGTACAATCCTTTAGGGTGTCCTTTAAACATACTCTAAAATATTAATTAATAATGAAATTTGATAATTCAGCATTTTATTTGAAACCAACAAAAATAACCAAAAAAGCATGCTGTCCAAATTTGAATGAGTATAAGTTATCAGATTTTTATTTGCGGCCAAAGAAATAATTTACCTTTGACAATTCGCTAATCTAAGGGATTCAGTTAATGAAAAACATATTATTTGTTGCTGCCGTCTGGGCACTGCTCCTGTTTTACGGCTGTAACTCAAATACAAACAGCATTGATGTTTCAACGGCATCTTTTACCGGCAGGGAAGGTTGTATAAAATGTCATGAAAAAGAGTATAATTTATATAAAGGTAGCGACCATGATATGGCCATGGATACTGCCGTTGACGAAACCGTGCTGGGAAATTTTGACAATGCCGAATTTACAAGAAACGGATTTACCAGTAAACTTTATAAAAAAGATGGTAAATTTTATGTTCACACCAAAGGCCCCGGCGGAAAACCGGGCGACTTTCAGATAGCCTATACATTCGGTTATAAACCGCTTCAACAATATCTTGTACCTTTTGAAAAAGGGCGGTTGCAATGTCTTCAGATAACCTGGGACAATAACCGTAAAACATGGTATCACATGTCCGATTCCATACATCACGGCGAGATCATCAAACCGGGCGACTGGCTCTATTGGACCAACAACGGGCAAAACTGGAACGGAATGTGCGCCGAATGCCACTCCACCAACCTCCGTAAAAATTACAATCCCGAAACCCATGAGTATCACACAACCTGGTCGGAAATTGATGTCAGTTGCGAAGCCTGTCACGGCCCCGCCTCCGAACATCTCAAATGGGCATCCTTTACGGAAGAAGAAAAAAAACAATACCCCGGAAAAGGCCTTGTGGTTCAAACGGGCAAAATTTCATCCGACCGGCTTATCGGACAGTGTGCATATTGCCATGCACGACGCAGCTCATACGAGGATTTTATCCATCCCCGCAAAGATATTTTCAATATAATGGACCCGCAACTGCCGGTGGAGCCTTACTATCATGTTGACGGACAGATAAAAGAGGAAGACTATGTTTACTCCTCCTTTACCCAGAGCAAAATGTACATGAACAAAGTACGCTGTACCGATTGCCACGACGTACACAGCCTGAAAGTAAAATTTAACGGCGACAACAGGCTTTGTCAGCAGTGTCATGTAAAAGCCGATTACGACACCTACAAACATCACTTTCATAAATATCCGGGAGAAGAAGGCAAACCTCTGGTACTTGATAACGGAAAGAAGATTGTTGCAGTAGGAGAAGGTTCAAAATGTATCAATTGCCATATGCCGGGGCAGTATTATATGGGCGTTGATTTCAGGCGCGACCACTCCATGCGTATTCCGCGACCCGATCTTAGCGTCGAACTGGGAACCCCCAATGCCTGCAACAGCCAGTGTCATACCGACAAATCACCGCAATGGGCTGCCGGTTTTACAAAAAAATGGTATGGTTTAAAACGAAGACCCCAATTTGGAGAAACCTTCTCAAAAGCGTTGAAAAACGATACCGCATCCGTTGGCAGTCTTGCCGGCATAGCCCTGGATAAACTTAATCCTCCCATTATACGGGCGGCAGCTACCCAATATATAGGAAATTTCCCCACCCGCAAATCGTTTGATGTGCTAACAAAGATGTTGCACGATAAAAACCCCATGATACGTAAAGAAGCGGTTAAAACTTACCCCCTGTTGGACCGCAAGAGTTATTTAAACACACTTGCTCCTTTGTTAACCGACTCGGTACGCATGGTACGGCTTAATGTTACCTATGCCCTGTCGGCGATACCACCGGAGATGTTTGATACGGCCACCAAAACGGTTTTTGACAAAAACGTCAAGGAGTATGTTAAAGTAATGAATTACAGTGCCGACTTTGCCGCCAGCCGGCATAATCTCGGTAATCTTTACACCAACCTCGGCGATTTTAAAAAGGCTGAAGAAAACTACAAAGAGGCGATAAGAATTGATAACCTGTTTTATCCCGCCAAGGTAAATCTTGCCATGCTTTATAACAGAACGGGTAAAAATGACAAGGCCGAAAAGCTGCTTAAAGAGGTTACCGTTTCCAATCCCGAATTGCCCGACACCTGGTACTCCCTCGGTTTGCTGATGGCCGAAAAGAAAGATTACAAAGCTTCAGCCGTTTATTTAAAAAAGGCATCGGAGTTGATGCCCGGCCGTCCGCGGGTATTTTATAACCTGGCGCTGGTTCTCGATTATTTGCAACAAAAAGCGCAAGCGGAAAAAGCCTTTAAAACAGCCGTACAACTTCAGCCGGATAACGGCGACTACCTGTCGGCACTAATCGGTTTTTATATGAAAAACGGTAACTCGCCGGAAGCTGCAAAACTGCTTAAAAGATGGGTGGAACTCCATCCGGAAGATCAGTCGGCAAAAGATATGCTAAACAGAATGGATTGATATCTCTAACTGTAATAAGGAGTTAGAGCCTGTGTAAAAAACGAATTTAGGGAGAATAACTTATTTATTTGTCGTAACTTGAAAAATAATCATTTCAAACGGTAGTATTCTAAAAACCATGTAAACGGTAAAAACAGGTATTCTTTTCCAATATCAGCAATTTGCTTTGTCGCCGTTTTATGAAGTTGTTTAAAGTTAACAGCCTGAAATTATGGATATTCTACTGTAGAAGATAGTTCAAAAAGTAATAAGCAAATACAAACCTAAGAACGTGGTAAAACTAAAACCCGTAATACAAACTAAGTTTACAGGCAAAATTATCTTTGG
>CAYNVN010000106.1:0-16432 GCA_964400655.1 uncultured Lentimicrobiaceae bacterium | reverse complement strand
CCCGAAGGCCCTACGATGGCCGAAAACTCTCCCTCATCAAACGACAGGTTTACGCCGTTAACAGCTTTTACCTCCACTTCTGTTTCGTGATAAATTTTGTAAAGCTCTTTTACTTCGATTACTTTCATATATCTTTTTTTTTAAGTTTGGAGTCTCTAAAGTGCCTAAAGTTTGGAGTGCCTAGAGTTTGGAGTAAATCACAAATATCAAGCACCAAATTTCAAACCTGCCCTGCCGGCAGGCGGGAATCCCCCGCTATTGACGACCTGATTACCTTTTGTCTGAAAGGCAGGTTGTTGTCGCGGAGATCCCTCAGTCGTGCCTCCTTCGGGATGACAACTGGACTTGCGGGAGGGGACAACAAGCACCAAGCAACGAGCAACCATATCGTCTAAACCTTTCAACTTCTAAACTTTTAAACCATAAACTTTCAAACATTGAACCTTTTGCCAAAAAATCAAAAATCTGCAATCAAAAATCTGCAATCATTGAGTGCCAAAGTTTTGGCCAAAATTCTCATTCTCTAAATTTTTCAGTTAATTTCATATTTCTGTTATTTGATGTATTAATTTCTAATGGCTTCCACCGGTTTCATTTTCAGTGCCCTGATGGTTGGGAAGATGGAGGCAATCACTCCTGTGATTAACACCATAACGGCAACCTGAACATAATCCGTTAATTCCAAAACAGGGTACATTACCGAACCGTAGCCGTACGCTTCAAAGCCCTGAGCCACCATCGATATGTTGATTCCCTCTTCGCCAAAATGAACGGTAAACCACCACGATAACAACATGCCGAGTATTCCTCCTATAATTCCAAGAAGCGATGTTTCGTACATGATCATTCTAAAAACTTTCATCTTGTTCATACCGATGGCCATAATCATACCCAGCTCTTTGGTTCGCTCAAGTACCACCATAAGCATGGTGTTTACAATGGCAAAACCCAGCGCCAGCAAAATAATCGTCATAAAAATGCTTAGCATAAATCCGGTTAACGATGCGGTTAGCTGCAGGTACGGGTCGATGTCGTACCACGGTTGTACAAGATATCCGGGGACGTTTTTTTTAATTTCAGGCAACACTTCCGGAGTAATCTCGTAGCTGTATAGCAATATGGCGATTTCATGCGAAGCGTTGGCCGGAAGGTTTAGTAATCTGTCCAAATCGCGTTTGCGGACAAAAACATTTTGCTCGTCGAAAGTGCCGTTTTGGGTTTTGAAGATCCCTTCCACTTTAAATGCTGCACCGGTAAGATTACCGTCGTAATCCTGAAACGTGATAACTATCTTCGACTTTAATTTGACTTTAAGCTTTTTTGCGAGTTTTTCGCTGATTAAAATTCTGTTTCGTTTGTTGCTTGTAAAGTAGCCGCCTTCAGTAAGTTTGTTGTGGATCATGGTTACCTTTTTCTCCCTGTCGGGTTCCACTCCGTTAATCATAATGCCCGAACCTTTTGAAGCGGTAGATGCCATGCCGTATGACTTTGTCCGGCTGCTTACCGCTTTTACCGACTGGTTTTGCAATATTTTTTTTTCAATGGCGGGCGTGTTTTTAATGATAAAACCTACTTCGTTATTTTCTGCGAATTGTTTGTTGTGGATTTGGATATGCGAAACCTGGTTTTCCAGCGCATTGTTTACCATGTCCGTCACCATGCCTTTCATAATACCCGAAGCAACAAGTCCGCCAAACAAACCGACCATCACCGCGGTTATAATTACCGAGCTCCGGAGCTTGTTGCGCCAAATATTTCGCCAGGCTATTTTAAATATCGTATTGTTCATGTTAGCGTTGTTTCTTGTTGATTATCTTCGTAACGATTTAATGACATTGAATTTAGCTATGGCAATCAAAGGATATAGCGATGCCACGGCCACAATGATTAAAATAACCTCTGTTTGATGTAAAAATATTGAGGCATCCATTAAGGTTGGCATTACCGGTTCGATACCAAGTTTTTCGATTGATCTTGCCGATTCGCCCGACATACGGATGGGGTGGTGACTGTAATATATAATAATAGGTATTGTTACGATAATCCCCAAAACAATTGCCAGCGAATTGATGAGCAGTGTTTCGTAAATGGAAATCAGCATCAGTTTGGTCCGTTGTGTGCCGATGGAAACCATCACGGCAAATTCCTTTTTTCTCTCTTCGGTCATCATTAACACGGTTCCGAAAACTCCGAAAGCAATAATCATGTATAAAACCGCTATCATAAAAATACCGCCGGCTCTGTCGCTTTGAATAATCTGAACCATTTCGGGCATCATTTCGCGCCAGCCTATGGCGGAATAATCGGTGTTTTTTAATTTTTTGTTTAATTCCGTTACTATTTTTTCGGTTTCTGTGGCATCCTTAAAGCGTACCACTATGGATGTAATTCCGTTGTTAAATGAAAAATATTCCTGTGCCAGTGGTAGTGGCATGAATATAATTTGTTTGTCGATTACAGGGGAGGGTATTTTTAAAATTCCTTTTACAGGATAAGCGCCTATGGCCGATTGTCCCCAGTGGCCCTGTCCCATTAAAACAATGGTATCGCCTACGGTCAGGCCAAGGTATTGAGCGAGTTTTGAACCGATAAGAACGGATTTGTCGTTTTTGTTAAAGTAGTTTCCTTTGATCATTTTCGATCGAAGTCCTATCATTTTATCTTCGTCATCGGGGTCAATTCCCATGATCATGGCTCCTTTGGTGTTTTTTTGGTACGATGCCAGCGAGAAGCTTTCAAGCCTGAAATTAACCCCTTCCACACCGGATACCGAAAGGATGGACTTTATCAGTGAGTCATTCAGGACAATACCGTTATCAAGGGTTTTGTCGTTCCAGTAATTTTTTTGGTGCACCTGTACGTATCCCGAAAACTGGCCCACGGCATTTTCAATCATTTTGGCATAGCTGCCTTCCTGAAACGAGCGGGTGAACACGGCCATAACCACGGCAAAGCTCACCGATGTAATGGTTATCAGGGTTCTTTTTTTGTTTCGCCAAATGTTTCGCCATGCAATACGTATCTCCATTGTTTGTGTTTTTTTTTGTGCTGTAAAGAGCGTAGTCGAAGACTAATGCACCCTCTTCATGTTTTGCTGCGAGAAGAAACTTTCGTCAAGGCCGATGTTAAACTTTGCCGAACGGACAATAATTACCGTTTTATGACCCGGTTTGTCGGCCGGAATAATTTCCACCTTTGAAGGTAGTTTGCGGTCGTCAAACTGTTTAACCTCCGAAGCCAGCTCCGTACGTGCCGGTTCATCATCTTCGTCAAAATATTCGGTTTTAAGCTGCCAAAACTCCTTTTTGCTAATCCATTTAATCACTTTGCCCCAAACTACCGCCGCTTCCTCCTTTGGTATCAGTTCAATTTTGTAGCATTCTATTCCTTCAATGGTTTCTTCGCCAATGATTTTCTGATTGTAATCAACCACAATGGAACTCTCTTTCAGGATGTCATCGTTGGTGTAATCAGACCCCATCCAACCCTGCGACATCATGGAAGGCGGAATTTTTATCATACGGCTGATGGAAGGAACCCAGTTCCACATTTCATTTTTTCTTTTTAAAAAAACCTGTCCTTTATCCTTTGCCGGTGCCGTGATATAGGTCATGGCATAATCGCGCCCTTTCGACCAGTTTTTCATTTCGATGGTGCGTGTCCATTTGGGACGCACAATGGTCATCGAAAAGATGGAAAAACCGGTTTCGCCTCTTTGCAGGTTGTCGGCTTTCGTAACAATCTGTTTCGCCGTAAGCGATTGTGAAATGAGCGCATCAGAGCCGAGCAACACTAAAACCAATACGGTTATTAATTTTTTCATGGTATGAATTTTATTTTCTGATTTTTGTACGAATCCTTCAATGTTAATTTAAAACTGCGACACCAAAATTTCCCGTACCTCATCCAGCGGAAAATTTTCAACATCCAATAAATAATGAGCCCCAATCCCGTCAAAAACGGCCATTAAATACCTCGATTTCACATAAGGGTTTTTTTCGCCCTTTTGAGAAAAATAGGCTGTGATGATCATAAACAGCTTTTCAAACAATGGCATAAAATCATCCTTCATAAGGGCAAACACTTTGGGCTGCATGGTAAGCGAAAAATATAGTCTGTAATATTCAGGATTATCTTTTAACGCCTCAATATTATGATCGATAAATGCGATGATCTCGTCACGACTGATAACTTTTTCGTTTTGGATGTTTAAAACTTCCATAAAACCTTTCATTCCTTCCTCCATTACCAGTTTTAGCAATGCGTTTTTGCTTTCAAAATAATTATACATCAGCCCTTTTGAAATGCCTGCCTCTTTGGCAATCATGCTTACCGATGTTGATTCGTATCCGTGTTGTGCAAACAAACGTAAAGCCGTTTCGGTAATCAGTTTTATTTTTTCACTCCTTATGGATTCAAATTGTTTTTCTGTTCTGGGACTCATGAAATTCTGTTTTTATGACTGAACGTACGGTCAAAGGTAAAAATCTTTTTTGGTCAGGCAGCAAAAATTAAAAAATATTTACCGGCAGGCACCTTTCCTATTTTCATACTTTTGCCGGACAACAATAAAATAATCATGGAATTAAACTTGCAAAAACCGCTGGCCTTTTTTGATATAGAAGCAACCGGGCTTAATGTTGCCAAAGACCGCATCATTGAAATAAATATTTACAAAGTGCATCCCAACGGTACCGAAGAGAGTAAAACATGGGTGGTTAATCCCGATTATCCCATTTCGGAAGAAGCCACCAAAGTACACGGGTTTACCGCCGATGACCTTAAGGACAAGCCTCTTTTTAAGCAGGTGGCCAAAGAGATTGAGAAGTTTTTACAGAACTGCGACCTGGCAGGTTACAACATCATAAAGTATGATGTACCCATGTTGGTTGAAGAGTTTTTAAGGGCCGATGTTGATTTTGAAATTGCCAACCGTCGTTTGATTGACGTACAAAATATTTTTATGAAGATGGAACAGCGCACACTGAGTGCCGCCTATAAATTTTATCTCAATAAAGAGCTTGATAATGCCCACAGTGCCGAAGCCGACACAAAGGCCACATACGAAATACTAAAAGCCCAGCTCGATAAATACGGTAATACCGAGTTTAAAGATCGCGATGGTAAAGTTTCCAAACCGGTTCAAAACGACATGAATCAGCTGCAGGCATTTTCGAGCCATCATCGGAATGCCGACCTGATGGGGCAAATCATTTATAACGAAAACAATCAGGAGGTGATAAACTTTGGGAAATACAAAGGCAAAACCGTGGAGGAGGTTTTTAAATCCGATCCGGGATATTACGGCTGGATTATGAAATCGGATTTTCCGCTTTACACCAAAAAGCTGTTAACAAGGATAAAGCTGAGGATGAAGCAGTAGTTACATAAAGACAGTAAAAAAGCCCTCTCTGAAAAAGAAAGGGCTTTTTTAATATTATCAAACCTGAACCTGCGACTAATCGTCCTGGTTTTTTCTGGTGTAATGTTTTTTGTATTTGTTCATAAACTTGTCCACACGACCGGCAGTATCCACAAGTTTCATCTTACCTGTGAAGAAAGGGTGTGATTTGTGTGAAATTTCAAGTTTTACCAACGGGTATTCGTTGCCGTCTTCCCAAACAATGGTATCCTTTGTGTTTACGGTTGACTTGGTGATGAAAGCATAATCGTTCGACATGTCTTTAAAAACAACCAGTCTGTAATTTGTTGGATGGATATCTTTCTTCATTTCTTTATATTTTTCGATGCTTTATTTAAAGGGGTGCAAAAATATTAAGATTCAGGTTAATATCCTAACATTTTTTTAATATTTTGATGATTATTTTTGTGTGCCATGTAATTTACGGATTTTGTGCTGATTACGGTTGTGTTATCCGATGCTTAACAGAAACTTTATGGTATCAATACCGTCGGCATAATCCCACAGCTCAGGCGACTGGGTTTTGCCCAACGGAGTTTTGTTATTAATAGCAGGCATATTGGAAGCAACACATTGTATTTGATTGCTGTTTAGCATCAACTCGTTGTTTATGGCATTTTCATCTTGGTAATACGAATAGTGCAGTACGCTTACGGGTGATGAAAAGCTGTCTTTTTCGGTCATCAGCAGGTTACCCGTATCAAAGTGCTTGGTTCCGTTTACAAGAAAAATGGCTTTGTTGTATTCATAATTATTAAAATACTTATTGTTTTCGATTATCTCTTTTCTTTTGGCAAAAACATCCTGTAACATGGTAAAATCGTAACCTGCCGGAACAAATATTCGTGCCACATTACGGCATCCCAAACCGTAATACATAAAAACATCATCTGCCAGTGCATTAAGTTCCTCTTCTGTTTCAGAACCGTTAACAACGGCAACACCGTTACGATTGCGGCGAATGATGTTGGGATATTTCCCAAAATAATATTCAAAATATCTGGAGGTGTTGTTGCTTCCGGTGGCGATAACGGCATCAAAGTTTTTTATCTGCTCGCCCGTAAATCCTATTCTTTCGGCAAACAGAGGTTCAATTTTAATAAGGATATCCGCTATGGCCGGTAACAGTTTGTCATCGTCGGAGGAGAGTTTGGCTAAAATATTATGACCGGAAATAAGGACGGAAAGAAAATCGTGAAAGCCGACGGCAGGTACATTGCCGGCCATTATTACTGCTACCGTTTTTGGGGAACCCGATTGCGATAATTGGTTTTTATAGGGTTTCATCCATTTTTCCGGTTTTTCTTTTTGCAGGCTTTCGCCCAGCGCGTTCAGCGCGTTTTTTACAAAAGCCGGAGTAAACCATCCGTTGTACTGTTGTACTGTTTCGATGAGCTGATTCAGTTTTTTTTCTTCGGGTGACGCAACGGGCCCGTTGCCGGCACTGCGCAAAACTTTTCCAAGTTCCGAAAAAGCGGTTATTATTTTATCACGATCAGGCATGGTTTAAAATTTTTTGCAAAAGTACATTTTTAATGTGCCTGACATTAAAGCGGTGGCAATTGTTGTAAAATAATTGTAACTTCGTGGGGTAATTTATGGTCGCAATGTATAACAAGCCTGTAGTTTTATCGTTAATCACTCTTTTTGACAATATTGAAAAGCATTGGAAAAGTCGTTCGTTTATGCGGCTTTTAGGTACATTACTTGTATTGTTTTTCCTGCTGTCGCTGGTTATGATTGAGATGCAACGGCTGGGCTGGCTTGGCTCGTTTTTCAGCTTTATACCGGTCAACCATTTTAAATCCATTGAATTTGCTTTTACACTTTTGTTGTTCTTCGAGGTGGTGGAGCTGGTGTTGTCGCTGGAAAAATCGGTTTCGCAATCGATGCACATTCAGCTTGAGATATTGTCGCTTATCTTGTTAAGAAGTGCTTTTAAAATGGTGGGCGACTTTCCGGAAGTGATTACCATTGATGCCATAAAGGATGATGTGATTTATATATTTACCGATGCCTTTGGCGCTTTGCTGATATTTTTCGGGGTGCTGCTTATCAAACGGTTCGAAAAAAGTCTTTCCATCTGCCGTACCGAAGACGGATTAAACAGTTTTGTGGCGGTAAAAAAACTGTTGGCACTTATCCTTTTGATGTTGTTTGTGGTTTTGATAACCATGGATGTATATTTCTTTTTTCAGGACGAGCATACTTTTGATTTCTTTCATGCTTTTTATACCATTCTTATTTTTTCGGATGTGTTGGTGGTTTTTATATCGTTAAGGTATTCCGATTCATATCTTGTGCTGTTTCGTAATTCGGGGTTTGCCCTTGGTACGGTTATCATCCGCCTTGCATTAAATACAAATCCGCCATACAATGCTTTGCTCGGTGTTTTGGCAACGGTTTTTATACTGGGGCTGGTATATCTGTATAACAAAGCTTACGCAGATGAGGTGAAAGGGTTGGATCTGCCGCGGAAATTCACTTCGAAGTAAATTTGGGCATATATCCCCTCTTTTATGCTATTTTTGCGCCATTAAAGATGTTTAACAATGATTGATAAAACAACAATTGACGGTTGGAACGAACGTTTCGGTAAAGGGACTGCAGAAGAGTTGTTGGCTTTTTTTCTTAATGAGTTTAAAGGCAGGATTGCTCTGTCGTCCAGCATGAGTGTTGAAGACCAGTTGCTCACCAAAATGGTGGTTTCCATCGATTCGGAGGCACGGGTTTTTACCCTTGATACCGGAAGACTTTTCCCCGAAACCTATGACCTGATTGACCGTACGGCAAAAAAGTACAAAGTAAATCTCGAAGTGTTTTTTCCCGAATCAGCAGATGTGGAGGAGATGGTTCAAACCAAAGGGATGAACCTTTTTTACAGCAGCATCGAAAACCGCAAATTTTGTTGTCAGGTACGCAAGCTTAAACCCCTTGCCCGCGCACTTTCAGGGTTGGATGTGTGGATTACCGGTCTTCGTCGTGAGCAGTCGGTAACCCGTGTTGATATGCAAATGGTGGAGTGGGATGACAACAACAATCTTTTAAAACTGAATCCGCTTATAAACTGGAGCGAAGAAGAGGTTTGGGAGCAGGTGAAAAAAGATAACATTCCTTACAATCCGTTGCACAAAAAAGGATTTGTCAGCATTGGCTGTCAGCCCTGTACGCGTGCGGTACTTCCCGGCGAAGACCCACGTGCCGGTCGCTGGTGGTGGGAAAATCCCGATACGCGCGAATGCGGATTGCATAAAAGGTAGTTCTGTTGTTTTTGTTCATTTGATAATGTTTTATGAATCTTATTTTGATTTTCCTTTTTTTGTTAACCGGGCAGGCCGGAGGGCAGAAACAATTTGATCTTTCGGTATTGGTAACCGGAATTGAGCCCAATACCGGAAATGTTATTGTATCGGTATATAATAACGAAAAGGATTTTTTAGGGGAGGGAAAGGAGTTCAGGATACAGGTTGTTAAAGCCCGGGAAGATACGGATACCCTTGTTTTTAAAGGATTGCCGAAAGGCGAATATGCCGTTGCAATATATCAGGACCGTAATGGTGACGGAAAGATGAACAAGAATTTTATCGGTATTCCAAAGGAAATTTACGGATTCTCGCAAAATTTCCGTCCGTTAATATCAAAGCCGCATTTTGATGATTGCAGGTTTGAGCTTAAAAATAATCTGACAATTACGGTAAAACTAAAATAGCGCTACACAATATTGTTAAGTAGCTCTGCCATTTCCAGCTGCATCATTCGGGCTTTTTCTCCGGCAGCTTCTGCGAAGTCGTTATCTTTTGAAGCATAGATAATCCCCCGTGAAGAATTGACAAGCAATCCGCATTGGCGATTCATTCCGTATCGGGCTACTTCGCTCAGGCTTCCGCCCTGGGCACCTACGCCCGGAACCAGTAAAAAGTGTTCCGGAACAATTTTTCTAATCCCGGTTAATGCTTCCGCTTTGGTGGCTCCCACCACATACATCAGCCGGTTTTTGTCCGCCCATGTTTTTGATGTTTCCAAAACCTGTTCAAAAAGTTTCTTTCCTGTCCTCTCTTCAAAATATTGAAAGTCGGTGGCACTTTGGTTGGAAGTTAATGCCAGCAATACCGACCATTTGTCGGGGTATTGTAAAAACGGCGAAACCGTATCTAATCCCATGTAAGGCGACAGTGTAACGGCATCAAAATCCATGGTTTCAAAAAAAGTTTTGGCGTACATGGCCGACGTATTTCCGATATCGCCCCGTTTGGCATCGGCAATTAAAAAAACCGGTTGATTTAACGACCGAATATATTCAACTGTTTTTTGAAGACTTTGCCAGCCTTTAACCCCTGCGGCTTCGTAAAAAGCCAGATTGGGTTTGTAGGCAACCGTAAAGGGCAAAGTGGCATCAACAATGGCTTTGTTAAAGGCAAACAACGGGTCTTCTTCGTTTAATAAGAAGGCCGGAATTTTATTAAGATCCGAGTCAAGTCCGACACACAAAAAGGATTGCTTTTTTTTGATCAGGTTAAAAAGTTGTTCGTGGTTCATTGCTTTGTTAATGCTGATGATGATTTTGCCAACAGGTTATCGCGGCTTTTAATTTTCAAATTCTTCTTTTAACCTTTCGGCATTTTCGGCCATTTGCAGTTTTTCGATAATCTCCTGAATATCGCCGTCGATAATGGCGTTAAGGTTATAAAGTGTAAGATTAATACGGTGGTCGGTTACGCGTCCCTGCGGCCAGTTATATGTGCGGATTTTTGCCGAACGGTCGCCTGTGGAAACCATGGTTTTACGTTTGGATGAAATCTCCTCGAGGTATTTACTGTATTCGCGTTCAAAAAGACGGGTTCGCAACACTTTCATGGCTTTGGCCAGGTTTTTAAGCTGCGACTTTTCATCCTGGCATGTAACCACAATACCGGTGGGAATATGCGTAAGCCGGATGGCCGAATAGGTTGTGTTAACCGACTGGCCTCCCGGTCCCGAAGAGCAGTAGGTGTCTTTACGGATATCTTTATCGTGAAGTTCAATATCAAACTCATCGGCTTCGGGCAAAACAACCACCGATGCGGCGGATGTGTGAATACGTCCCTGTGTTTCGGTTTTGGGAACACGCTGTACGCGATGTACTCCCGATTCAAATTTAAGAATGCCGTAAGCACCATCACCGGTTACGTTGAAAACAATCTCTTTAAAGCCCCCGGAGGTTCCTTCGCTCAGGCTGATTACATCCACCTTCCATTTTTTGCTTTCACAAAATTTCTGGTACATCCTGAAAAGGTCGCCGGCAAAAATGCTTGCTTCATCGCCTCCGGTTCCGGCTCTTATTTCAACCACGGCATTTTTGTTATCCTGCGGGTCTTTGGGAATAAGCAGCAATCGGATATCTTCTTCTAACTTTTCTTTTTTCGGTATCAGCTCGTCAAGTTCTTCTTTGGCCATCTCCCTGAACTCGGGGTCCGATTCGGTGTCAAGAACCTCTTTGGCATTTTCAATGTTACCGATAATGTTTTTGTATTCTTTATAAGCATTTACAATGGGTTCCAGTTCGCGGTAATCCTTGTTCAGCTTAACAAATCTTTTAACATCGGCCATAACTTCCGGATCGTTCATCTGCTCCGCGATCTCTTCCCAGCTGTTTTTAATTACTTCCAGTTTGTCTAATATTTCCACGGTATCGTTATTTTGGATGCAAAGATATTAAAAAACCCTGCTTCAGCTGAAACAGGGTTTTTAGAAAGATTTTGTTGTGTTAATTAATATGGTTTTGTTTAATGCTGTTTTGCAGTTGGTCGGCAGTTGCTTGCTTTTATTTTTATACCGGATTCTATGATGTTTAGATGCTTAAAGCTACAATACTTTAAGTTTTGCAAATCTCAACAACAGCTTTTTTTGACCCACTGCAGGGAAAAAGACCGTGGCTTTTTTATTGGGACCCGACCCTTCGATGGCGATCACTTTACCGGTTCCGAATTTGGAGTGTTCTACCTGCATACCGGTTTGTAAATCCGATGTATCGGAAGCCTCAAAAGAGGTGGGTGTATTATCAACAGGTTTCAGATTGCGTCGTTGAAAGGATGGTGCAGAAGAGGTAATGGTTTTTTCGCTTTTTCTAAAATCACGTTCCCGGCCAATGGCAGCTTTTTTGGGAATATCCAGCAACGCTTCGTCCACCTCTTCCAAAAACCTGCTGGGCTCGCCAATGGTAAATTCACCCCAGCGGTAACGGGTTTCGGCATACGAAAGTGTAAGCTTTTTCATGGCACGCGTAACGGCCACATAAAACAGGCGGCGTTCTTCCTCCAGTTCGGTGCGGGTGCTAACCGACTGCATGGAAGGAAAAAGGTTTTCTTCCAAACCCACTACAAATACATAAGGAAACTCCAACCCCTTTGCGGCATGAATGGTCATCAGCATCACCTTATCGCTATCTTCTTTATCTTCGGTATCTGCATCGGTTAACAGGGCAATGTTTTGCATAAACTCCTGAAAACTTCCCTGATTTTCCAAATCGCCCTCTGCCTGTTCTGCTCCTTTTTCGCTGAACTCTTTAATGCTGTTAAGCAGCTCTTCAATATTCTCAACACGGCTCATGGATTCGATAACATCTTCCTCTTTATACATTTTCAACAACCCCGAAGCAACAGCAATATGATTGGCGGCATCAAAGGCATCTTTATTTTTTACCACCACCTCAAAACTTTTTATCATGGTGGCAAAATTTTTCAGCTTGGCCATAACACCCGAATTAACCGGAAGGTTATAAGCAACCGGATTGCTAACCACTTCCCACATATTTATGTTGTTTTGATCGGCGGCAATCATTATCCGCTCCATGGTTGTTTTGCCAATGCCCCTTGCAGGCGTGTTAATGGCACGCTGCAGGGCATCTTCGTCATGATTATTGATGACCAACCGGAAATAGGCCAGCAGGTCTTTTATCTCTTTTCGCTGATAAAAGGACAGTCCTCCGTAAATACGGTAAGGGATGTTGCGTTTCCGCAAGGCCTCTTCAATGGAGCGCGATTGTGCATTGGTACGATACAGCACGGCAAAGGCACTATTGGGCTGCTGTTCGCGCATTTTAATTTCAAAAATGGTTCCGGCCACCATATTTCCCTCCTCCGTATCGGAAGCCGCTCTGACCAGTCCTATTTTTTGACCCTCTTCATTTTGTGTCCAAACCGTTTTTTTTATTTGCTCCCGGTTGTTGGCAATAATTTTATTTGCCGCTTCCACAATGGTTTTGGTAGAACGATAATTTTGTTGCAGTTTAAAGAGGTTGTAATCGGGGTAATCGTGTTTAAAATTCAACATATTCTGAATGTTGGCTCCCCTAAACGAATAGATACTCTGGGCATCATCGCCCACCACATAGATGTTTTCGTTGTTGGAAGCCAGCTTTTTAATAATCATATATTGAACATGATTGGTGTCCTGATACTCATCCACCAGGATGTGCTGAAACCTGCGTTGCCATTTATATAACACTTCTTCAAATTTATTGAAAAGCAAATAGGTGTTCAGCAAAAGGTCATCAAAATCCATGGCATCGGCACGGCGCAAACGGTTGTTGTATGCACTGTATATTTCCGATATTAAGGGTTTACGGGCGGCAGCATCGGCAGCCTGGATTTCGGCATTGGCGCTGTAGTTATCGGGCAGAATAAGTGAAGATTTAGCCATGGATATCCTTGCCTGTACGTAGGAGGGGTTATAGGTTTTATTATCAAGGTCTTTTTCTTTAATAATCTGCCGTATCAGCCGTTTACTGTCATCGCTGTCGTAAATGGTGAAATTTGAAGGATAACCGAGATGGCTTCCGTCGAAACGCAGGATGCGGGCAAAAATCGAGTGAAAAGTTCCCATCCATACGTTACGGGCATCGCCGTCACCAATCAGGTTCATAACACGCTCTTTCATTTCGCGGGCAGCCTTATTGGTAAAGGTCAGCGCCAAAATATTGAACGGGTCAACCCCCTTACTGAGTAAAAAAGCAATGCGGTAAGTAAGTACGCGGGTTTTGCCCGATCCTGCTCCTGCAATTACCATGGCAGGCGCATCAGGAGCCGTAACGGCTTTATATTGTTCCTCGTTTAAATCTTTCAAAAAATCGGTCACTTGCAAAATCTTATGATGAGTGAATTTTAAAAGGACAAAAGTAATCCAAAGCGGTTTTGGTTTACACCGTCGCCACAAAGGTTTTTCAACAAAATAGCGTACATTTGTAAGAAACAGACAATAAATGAAGCGGGAACAACAATACGATTACGTTATTATCGGATCGGGTTTTGGAGGTTCGGTATCGGCATTACGGCTTAGCGAGAAAGGGTATAAAGTGCTGGTTGTTGAAAAAGGAAAATGGTGGAAACCGGATGATTTTCCCAAAACCAACTGGAACATCCGTAAATGGTTATGGATTCCTTCGTTACGGTTTTACGGCTTTTTTAAGATGACCTTTTTGCGGCATGTGGGCATTTTGAGCGGTGTGGGTGTGGGAGGAGGTTCGCTGGTTTATGCCAATACACTGCCCCGGCCTAAAAATGCTTTTTTCAAAACCGGAAGCTGGGCCGGATTAACCGACTGGCAAAAAGAGCTGGAACCTTTTTACAGCGAAGCTGAAAGGATGCTTGGTGCAACTGAGAACCCAAAACTATTTGATGCCGACAACGCCTTAAAGGAGGTAGCCAAACAGATGGGACATGAAAAAGAGTTTGAAGCCACCGATGTGGCCGTCTATTTTGGAGAACCCGAAAAAACCGTACCCGACCCGTTCTTTAACGGCGAAGGCCCCGAACGCTCTGGTTGTACTCATTGTGGCGCTTGTATGACAGGCTGCCGTTACAATGCAAAAAACACCCTTGATAAGAACTATCTGTGGCTGGCCATGAGAAAGGGAGCCGAGGTTGTTTCGGAACACCTTGTAACCGAAGTAAAACCTCAGGGAGCATCCGACGGATCAAACGGTTATGTCATTACCTGCAAAAAGGTTTCGAGCCCGTTTTCCAAAAAGAAAACCATTAAAGCAAAAGGGGTGGTTTTTGCCGGAGGTGTTTTGGGAACCGTAAGGCTTTTGCTGGATATGAAAACCAAAGGCCTGCCAAATTTGAGTAATAAAACAGGTGATGATATACGAACCAATAACGAAAGCCTGATTTTGGTTCATTCACGGCAAAAGGATAAAAACTTCTCGGAAGGGGTGGCCATCGGTTCTATTTTTCCACCCGACAAGGATTCGCATGTGGAACCGGTTCGTTATGGTTCCGGATCAGGTTTCTTTAAGCTGATGGGTGTACCAATGATTCTTGGCAAAAACGGTCTTACAAGAACCGTTAAGCTTTTAGGGCATTTCATTGCCCATCCGGTGGCATCATTCAGAATTTATTTTTCCAAAAATTTTGCTGAGGAGTCAGTAATTTTACTCTTTATGCAGCATCTGGACAGCACCCTGAAGTTTAAAAAAGGATTGTTTAATTTGGGGTCACGGGTTTCAACCGGAAAAGCGCCGTCATCATTTATTCCGCGTGCCAAAGAGCTTGCCGAACGCACCTCGGATGTTATAAAGGGTAAACCTTACGTGATGGCCACCGAGGTGTTTTTCGGAATTCCAACCACAGCACACATTCTTGGCGGAGCTGTTATTGGCGACTCACCCGAAACAGGTGTTATCGACAAAAATCACCGGGTATTCGGTTATAAAAATATGTTGGTTTGCGATGGTTCAGCCATTTCGGCCAACCCTGGTGTAAACCCCAGTCTGACCATCACGGCTATGACGGAAAGGGCAATGAGTTTGATAAAGAAGAAAAACCCATAACCTTATCGGTCGAGCAAAGCCACCTGAAAGGCCTTTGGTAACCTTTTCGGTCGAACAGAGCCTTGCGGGGGGAGACCGGAAAGGTTGAAGTAAGATGTGGAAATTTATTATCTCATTTTTTGAAATATTATTCCGGATAAGTGTTGTTGTTTTTTCAACCTTTCAGGAGCAAGGCCACCTGAAAGGTTTCCGGTAACCTTTTCGGTCGAGCAAAGGCCTGTGGGGGGGAGACCGGAAAGGTTGAAATGAGATGTGGAAATTTAATACCTCATTTTTCTGAAAATATTATTCCGGATAAGTGTTGTTATTTTTTCAACCTTTCAGGAGCAAGGCCACCTGAAAGGTTGAAAATACACCTAAAAATTGGAAAGCACCAAAAAATCCACTATTTTTATCAGTCTGACAGAAATCTTATTTCACATCATAATGCTAAAGAAACCAAATAAAACAAACGGACTTCAATTTGGGAAAATCTATCACATTTTTAATAAAGCATTAGGTAGCGAGTTGTTGTTCCGTTCCGAGAAGGATTATCACTTTTTTCTCCAGAAACTAAAACGATTTATAACGCCTTATGCGAGAATTTTTTCTTACTGTCTTATTCCTAATCACTTTCATCTACTTATTCAGGCAAAAGAGGAAGAGGAATTATCTTTTAAAAGTCATAGTCTGAAAAACTTAGATAATGAAAAAATATTTACTCAAAAATTTAGTGATTTATTTAACAGTTATTCAAAGTCTTATAATAAGGCATATGACAGGAAAGGCAGGCTCTTTTTATACTCATTTAAGCACATTGAGGTTATAAGGGAAGATTATCTGGTTTATCTGATTTGTTATATTCATAGAAACCCAATTCATCATGGGTTAACATTTAATTACGAAGATTGGAAGTACTCCTCATACAATACTTTTTTGTCAAATAAACCAACACAAATCGAGAGAGAATATATACTTGATATTTTTGGTTCCAGAAATGAGTTTGTCAATTTTCATAATTTGAACAAAACAAAAAGAGGACTAAAAGAATTTATAATTGAGTAAAAGTTTTTAAAGGGTTTTCTTTTTTCAACCTTTCAGGAGCAAGGCCACCTGAAAGGTTTCCGATAACCTTTTCGGTCGAACAGAGGTTTGCGGGGGGAGACCGGAAAGGTTGAAATGAAATATGGAAATTTATTATCTCATTTTTCTGAAATATTATT
>CAYNVN010000105.1:0-8751 GCA_964400655.1 uncultured Lentimicrobiaceae bacterium | reverse complement strand
TGGAAGCACGGGCACCCGAACGAACGGAAACCAACAAAGGATTCTCTTTGTCACCAAATATGGTTCCCATGATATTTTCAACAAAAGCAACCGCTTTTTCAACATCTTCTTTAATAAGGTTTACAACATAATCTCTTCCTTTTTCATTGTAAAGGGTACAGATTTCGGTTGTAATGGTAAATCCCGGAGGTACCGGTACGCCTATTAAGTTCATTTCAGCCAGGTTAGCACCTTTGCCACCCAGTAAATTTTTCATTTTTGTGTTACCATCGGCTTTTCTGTCGCCAAACAGGTAAACGTGTTTTTTCTTGGCCATTTTTTCTAATATTAATTAGTTTTTAAATGAAGCAGCAAATATATAAAAACATGACGTTTAAAAAGAGAATTACCAACTTAAAGTTAACCATAACTTAATTGATAATGATTCTGAAAAATAAATTGTAAATACCGTATTATGAGTTTAATAAAGTTCCATATATGAAATCCGTAACGGTTTTTTGTGAATTATTAACATTACCGGCCGGTTCATTTCGGTAAGGTTTAAATTGGATTATCGGAGCTGGGAAGGTGGCCGGCAATAAATATCACGATAAAAAATTATTCTCCCATAAAATCGGGATGTCGTTTTTCGATGAAGGCTTTTTTACCTTCCACGTAATCGTAACTGTTAAAAGCTTTGTTTCTCAGTTCGTCGATTAGTTCAAAATCGCCCGGATTTACCGGCATTGATTTGGCAAGAACCGTAATTTGTTTCTTAGCCACCGAAACACTTAAGGGTGAGTTGTATGCGATGGTTTTGGCCAGCTTGTAAGTGAATGCCTCTATCTCGGAATGATCCAGTAAATGGTTGAGGGCACCCATTCGTTCTGCTTTTTCGGCACTGATGGGGCGGGCGGTAAAAAACATCTCTTTGGCTGTATGAAGTCCGAAAACGCGGATTACATGCAATATCCCGCTGGAATTATAAGCTACTCCGATTCGGGCAGGTGTAATGGCAAAGGTTGTATCTTTTGTTCCTGTTATTATGTCGCAGGTGGTGGCCAAATCGCAGGCTCCGCCCCAAATACTTCCTTCGGCCATGGCAATAACCGGTGCAGGAAACGCTTCAATTTCGCGCAAAACCCTTTCCAGCGGATGGTTAAAGGTCAGCGGGTCTTTTCCCGGTTCGGGTAGCTCATCAATACTGAGTCCTGCCGACCAGACTTTGCTTCCGGGTTTGGCCCTAATGATGACCGCCCGTACGCGGTTTCGCTTAAATAAATCTAACGCTTCAATAAATTCTTCAAGCAATTTGAATGATAGTGCATTGCGTTTTTCATCGTTGTTAAAAGTTATGGTTCCAATGTAATTGTTAATGGAATGCAGCAGTAATTTCATAATGAACGGTTTTTGCTGTAAAGATAAGAAAACGACCTTTCGGAATGGATATCTTTGAAAGAGAATTAATCTACAGACAAATAACTAATTCCGGCTTAACAAACCATTACCGGAAGCGTTTTTGTTATTTTAGTTGTGTCTGAAACAGGTAATAAAGATAAATCAGCTTTTAACTATCCTTAACCAGTGCATACATCTTTACCAGAATCCGGTTTATTTTTTCGCCGTAGTTTTTATCAACAGCCCATTTTCCCGTTAATTTGTGCACATCGGGGGCACTGCCTCTTTTAACATATTTAAACCGCCTGTCGATTACCGGGTTGGTAAGCCGGCTATGTGAAGCGTAGGCTTTAAGATGTTGAATATGCGCCCGTACTCCGGCCCGTATATCCGAAAAGGAGGCCCCTTTAACTCCTCCTCCCGTAACCCCGAGTCCGCAAAAGTTATGTTGTCCGGGTAAAACATCACCGCCGAATTTCAGATAGGCCGTTTCAAGACACATCTGACTGAAAGCAACATCCCAGTTGATGCCTTCGTCTGTTGCCTCCTCAATATAGATGGTGGCCAGCCGGTTGGCATATGCAGGGTCAAGTGCCGGATTGTTGCGGGTGATGAACGAAGTTAACATCTCGGGTGTGAGATTGCCTTTGGAATTTATCCTTAGCGAGAATCCTTCATTTAACAGCCCAACCGTTTCGGGATTTTTAACGGGATTGTGTTTAATATTTTCGTTTGGTAAAATAAACGTGAAAGATTTTCCATTTATTGAAATGGTCACTTTATCACCGTCAGGCGACAGATTATTACCTAATGCCACCCCCGGCTGATACTCTTCCGAAAATGTTTCCGGCCCTTTTACAATAATCAACAATATAAAAGTTAAAAACACTTTCCCGATAATCCTTCCGAACAAATGTGATCTTACGAAATGTAGCATACAACAAATATCAGACATTACACCGATTTTTTCGGGCAATTCACCGATTTTTTTACACACCGGTTTGTTAATAGTGTATTTTCGTATCTCAAAAATATTTAAACCTCGTTTGTTATGAAACAATTTATCAAATTTATGTTTGCTTCCGCTTTGGGAACATTCATTGCCGTTTTATTAGTGATTACGTTTTTTGTTGCACTGCTGGCCGGTACCATTATGAATATTCAGGATGATGCCGCAGGTAATGTAAAGATTCACCCTCATTCGGTGATTAAAATCAATTGGAAAACCAATATTAAAGACAGAACAACCAACAATCCGTTCGAAAGCTTTGATTTTGCTTCCATGGAATCCAACAAGCCGGTGGGATTGAATGATATATTAAAGAATATTGATAAAGCAAAACAGGATAACAACGTAGATGGTATTTTTCTTGATATGGAAACTTTGCCGGCAGGTCAGGCTACCCTTGAGGAGATAAGAAATAAGCTGACGGAGTTTAAAAAGTCGGGGAAATTCATCTACAGTTATGCCAACAATTACGACCAGAAAGCTTACTATTTGGCAACGGTTTCGGATTCAATTGTTTTAAATCCCGAAGGATTTATCCTTTTCAAAGGACTTCATGCACAGCTCACCTTTATCAAAGGCCTGCTAAATAAACTGGATATTGAAACCCAGATTATTCGCGGCCCCGATAATAAGTATAAAAGTGCCGTGGAACCGTTGTTATACGACAAAGCAACTCCCGCCAACCGCGAGCAGCTGACTGCTATGCTGGATGCGGTTTGGGGAAAATACCTGAAAACAGTTTCCGAAAGCAGAGGTATTAGCATTGATAAACTTAATCAAATAGCCGATAACCTGGAACTTGCAACGGCTGAAAAGGCACTGGAAGCACATTTTATCGATAAAATTGCATATCGCGATGAGGTGCTTGATATGTTGAAAACGAAAACAGGAAGTGAAAAAATAAATTTTGTAAGTTTTAAAAAATATACCAACGTTGCCGCCAAAATAAAAACGAATAAGGCAAAAGACCGTATTGCCGTTATATATGCCGAAGGCGATATTAAACAGGGAAAAAGCTCGCCGGGCACCATTGGTTCCGAATCGCTGGCTGAAACCATTCGTAAAGTCAGAAGTCTGGACCGGGTTAAGGCCATAGTTTTCAGGGTTAATTCCCCCGGCGGGGATGCTCAGGCTTCGGAGATCATCCGCCGTGAGCTGTCGCTGGCCGCCCAAAAAGTTCCGGTAATTGTATCGATGGGCAATGTTGCCGCATCGGGCGGATACTGGATATCAACCCCGGGGAAGTATATCTTTGCAGAAGCATCAACCATTACAGGGTCGATAGGGGTATTTGGAATTATCCCCAACTTACAAAAGTTATTCAATAATAAATTGGGGATAACTTTTGACGATATCAAAACCAACGAAAATGCCGATTTTATTGATGTGATGAAACCCATGAGTGAATTTCAGAAAGCAAAAATTAACCAAAGCATTAAAAGAATATATGGCAATTTTGTTTCGCTGGTTTCAAAATCGAGGAAACTGGATGAGCAATATGTTGACAGCATTGCACGCGGCAGGGTGTGGGCAGGATCGGATGCCCTTAAGGTCGGGCTGATCGACAGCATTGGCGGACTGGAAGCTGCCATTAACGCGGCAGCCCGCGAAGCCAAACTGGGAGATTTGTATAAAATTTCGGAATATCCTGTGGAAAAAGAGTTTTTCCAGGCACTGATGGAGGAGATATCGGGTGAAACAACCGCCAGGTTTATTAAAAGTGAAATGGGTGACTATTATAAATATTACGAGCAGGCTTCAAAAGTTAAGAATATGCAGGGTATTCAGGCAAGACTTCCCTATTTTATGGAGATTAACTGATAATATTAATTAGGTAAATACGCGTTCCCTTTTTTGCTTGCAAAAAAGGGAACGCTATGTTTTATAACAGCAAAACAGAGGAGACCGGTAAGATGGGGTACAAACAAATTTCGCTCAGGCTCCCTGCCGGGTACGATGAGGCTTTTTTAAAAAAGTTAATACGGCGTAAAACAGGCCTTACCGACTTTTCTTATACCATCGAAAATAAAAGTCTTGATGCCCGCGATAAAAGAGATATTCGCTGGCAAATCAGAGTACTTGTTTTTTCAAAAAAAATTTCCGGTGATGAAAAGCCTGCCAAAGAGCTTCTTAATATTCCTTTTAAAAAGCGTGACGAAAAAGTTGTGGTGGCGGGTAGCGGTCCTGCCGGGTTTTTCGCAGCATTTGTTCTGCAACAAGCGGGTTTTAACGTAACAATTATCGAAAGAGGCTCCGAAGTTAATAAACGGGCGCGGGGAATTGCCCGTTTTGAATCAACGGGTATTTTTGACCCTGTGAGCAATTATGCCTTTGGCGAAGGAGGTGCAGGAACCTTTTCCGACGGAAAACTTACCTCGCGCAGCAAACGGATTTCAGCCGAAAAACAATTTATCCTTTCAAGCTATATTGCTGCCGGTGCTCCTGCCGAAATTGAATATATGACCCATCCGCATCTTGGCAGCGACAACCTCAAACGTATCGTTGTAAATCTCAGAAAACGGTTTGTCGAACTGGGCGGTACTTTTCTTTTTGAAACCGTTATGACGGATATCTCTGTCAAGAGTGGAAAAGTAACTGCGGTTGATACCAACAAAGGCTTGATGGATACCGATCATTTATTGGTTGCGCCGGGACATTCGGCTTACGATACCTACAGGATGCTGATAAAAAGGGGAGTTGGTTTTCATCCCAAGAATTTTGCCATAGGCAGCAGAATGGAGCACCGGCAGGAGATTATTAACATTGCGCAGTGGGGTGTTCCGGCGCTGCCGGGTGTTAAAGCCGCCGAATACCGGTTAACATCCAAAGGAGACGGACATCAGCATGTGTACAGTTTCTGCATGTGCCCGGGAGGTGTTATCGTGCCTGCAACACCGGTAAAAGAGGCAAATATTGTTAACGGAATGAGCCGCTATCAACGGGATGAACAATATGCCAATGCGGCACTGGCAGCCTCGTTTAATCCCGAAAAGATGATAAGACCCGGGGTAGATGCTTTGGAAATTCTGGACTGGATGGAAAAACTTGAAAACAGTTTTTACCGGTTTTCGCAAGGCTACAAAGCACCTTATTGTTCCATCCAGGATTTCATTCGCGGGAAACTGACGCGCAGTTATGAAACATCCAGTTACCCCATGGGCATCGGGCAGGCTCCTTTGTGGGAGATGCTTCCCGCAGGAACGGCAACGGCCATGCGTGCCGGACTTAAAGATTTTATCAGAAAAATGAAAGGATTTGCCACCGGTAACATCATCGGGCTGGAAAGCAAAACATCTGCACCCATTCAGGTTGACCGTGATAAATCGGGAAAATGTGCCGGCTTTGATAATCTTTATGTTATCGGCGAGGGAAGCGGTTACGCCGGCGGCATTGTTTCCAGCGCCGCCGACGGAATAAAAGTTGCTCTCGGGATTTGCAGGTAATAATTCCTGTTTACATCGCTAAGACCAAACAGACGGGTGCTGTGTTCATCACAGTATACCGGCCGCTATTTATTATTACCGAAAAATTTGTTGTAGGCTTCTTTTACGGTTACTTCTCCGGCAAATTCAATAATTTTAATACCGGCATGTTTTAACACTTCGGTGGCTTTTGGCCCTACATTACCTCCGGTTACCACTGTGTTTGCACCCAGCGAAACAACAAATTGTGCCGTTTGAATGCCAACACCGTGTTCGGCATTCAGGTTAGTGGTGTTGGAATGATAGGTAAGAATGTCGTTTTCCGGATCGTACAGGGCAAATCCGTCGGCCCTGCCGAATTTCTGATTGATCAGGGCATCCCATCCTTCGCCCTGTACTGAAAATGCTATTTTATTCATGATTTCAATTATTTATGTTTATAATTCAATTATTTTTCTCCAGCTGTCTTCTATCTGTTTTTTAATGGAACCTTTATCGTATTCAACAATGGTTTTACCTTTTGTAATGGCCTCTGTAAAGGATTGGTCGTAAGGCAGCTCGGCAATAAGGGTAAGGTTTAGCTCCTTTGCCAGTTGTTTTATCCGGCCGGTCATATCGGGATTTAAATCTGCTTTATTGATAATCAGTGCTCCGGTTATTTTCATTTTGCTCACCAGTTCGGCAACCCGTTTCAGGTCGTGTTGCCCCGAAACGGTGGGTTCGGTAACGATAACGGCAAGGTCGGCTCCCGTGAGGGAAGCAACAACCGGACAACCGATACCGGGAGGGCCATCGACAAGTATTAGCTTTTTTTTCTCCTCTTTGGCCACCCTTTTGGCTTCGTCGCGTACTTTGGTTACCAGTTTTCCCGAATTGTCGGCAGCAATGTTCAGGCGGGCATGCACAAGCGTACTGCCCAGTCTTGATTTTGAGATAAAGAATTTCCCCGACAGTGCATCGGGCATTTTAATGGTGCGGGTGGGGCAGATGTGGAAACAGTAACTGCATCCTTCGCAGTTAAGCTCGTCAACCACAAATTCGCCGTCAATTACATTAATTGCATCGAAACGGCAAACATTCTTGCATTTGTAACAGTGTACACATCCTTCTGTTTCGATAACGGCGGTTTTGCCGCTGTAAAAGTCTTCTTCATATTCGGTTTTCGGGTTTAGCAGCAGGTGCATATCTGCAGCATCCACATCGCAGTCGGCTACCACAAGCGCTGTGCCTCCCAACACCGCAAACGATGAGGTTAGCGAAGTTTTACCGGTTCCCCCTTTACCTGAAATAACCACAATCTCTTTTAACTCTTTCATAGGGCATCCTCCTTTAGTAAATTGTTTCCAATGGTTTTTACGGCTTCCCGTATTTGGGGAATGGAATCGACCATCAGTTTTCCGTTGGAGTAAGCCACAGCGGCATCGCGCATAAACGGTATTTTTCCTATTATCCGGATGTTGTTTGCTTTACAATAATCGACAATTAGATGATCGTGTTTGCCCGAACGGTTGATAACAACACCAAAAGGCTGGTTCAACTCCTGCATGGTTTCGATGGCCAGGGTCAGGTCGTGCAACCCGAAAGGAGTGGGTTCGGTAATAAGGATGGTTTTTTTTGTTTTCTTAACGGCTTCGATTACCGGACAAGAGGTTCCGGGAGGAGCATCATATATTATTAAGGTATTTTCATCCGCAAGGTCGGTAACATAGTGGCGGGTGGCAGCAATAAGCGGCACAGCCTGTTCAACGCCAATATCCAGTCTGCTTTCGATAAACTCCAGCTTTTCTGAAATTTTGTAGTGTTTTAACTGTCCCATACGGTGTTGCACCATGGGTAGGGCATCTTCGGGACAAAGTTCAGAGCAGGCATAGCAGGAGTGGCACAGTTCGGGAAAAATCAGTACACTGAACCCGAGATAAGCCAAAGCGTTAAACTCGCAAACATTGGCACTTCGTTTGCAAAAAGTACACTTATCCTCTTTCCATTCGGGTATCATCCGGTATTTGGTTTCTTCATGGATAAGGTCGCCTTTAAGAAAAAGTCCCGAATTGGGCTCTTCAACATCAAGGTCGCATACATATATTTTGGAGAAACGGTTATTTTCGGCCAGTATTTTTGCAAGGTTAACCGTAAGGGTTGTTTTGCCCGTTCCGCCTTTCCCGCTGGCAATGGCTATTTCTGTCATAAATATCGAATTTATGTAAAGATAAAGAAGATGCAAAATCCGCCGGTTTCAATTGCAGGCATTATAAACTGAAAAATCAATATTAAATAAAATAATGCCTGTTAACGGATTTTGCATCTGTTTGCTGTTACTTATTCCCTCTCAGATTTTCCAATCGTTCCTCAAGGGCTTTTAACTGGTTTTTGAGAAAACTGATGCCCGACTCCAGAGAAGCCTCATCCGAAACATTTCTGTTTTCGTTGGACCATCCAAAGCCGGCTCCTCTTCCAAAACCAAATCCGGCACCCCGGCCACGACCGAAACCGAATCTTCTTCCAAATCCAAATCCGGTTCCAAATCCACCGGTGTTGTCGGCACAGTCACCTCTTCTCATTCCGGTCATGGGACCTTCGCCCAGCGGACCTGTTCTGTCACCTCTTGGCATAATTACCTCCTTTTTTATTTTGGTTTAACAAAATCATATTTATGAACATATGTTCAAAATGCAAAACTATACTTTTTTCAATGTCGTGTCAAGTGTTTTAAACATTTTTTAAAAAAACAGGGGAGGGGAGTTGTAATGAAAATGATAAATAGAAGGGGATATCACGACAATTTACAGGGGGTAAATATCCGCATGATTTATTTGTAATAGGGCATTAAAAAAACAAATCGGTTACAAATGTACAAATGTAAACAAACGTACATCTGTAAACTACCGGGTTGAGCCTTAACGGTAATAACAAGAAAAACAAAACAATATACATCTGTAACATTAA
>CAYNVN010000104.1:0-22520 GCA_964400655.1 uncultured Lentimicrobiaceae bacterium | reverse complement strand
AGGTTGAAAGTAGAGTTTTTTGTTTATAACAAAAAACCGGTAAAACTAATTTCAATAATTTATTAACAGAAGATTAACAGGTAGTAATCGGTGCAATTTTTAAAATTCTGCTTGCAAATTGTTTTTTTACAGAAAAACATTAAATCAAAAAAAAGCCCTGTAATACATGTATTACAGGGCTTTTTTTTGTTGCCCGACCAGGGCTCGAACCTGGACTCTTCTGATCCAGAGTCAGACGTGTTGCCAATTACACCATCGGGCATTGAGGGCGCAAAAGTAACCATTTTTTAATTTTTGTCAAGTTTTATTTCAAAAGTTTTTGGAGGGCAAAATCGGCTGCGGTTTTATATAAAAAAAGCCCTTCCGAAACCGGAAGGGCTTTTTTACAAAGATTGCTTAAAACCTTATTTTATGATAAGTTTTTTAACGGCACGTTTTCCGTCTTTACTTAAGATATTTACAAAGTAAATACCTGTGGTAAGGTTGTTTGTGCTGATTTGAACCTGATGTCCGGTGTTAAAGTTGGCACTTGTTTTTGTGATAACTCTTCCGGTAATATCGGCAACAAAAATATCGGCCTGTGCATTAAATACATCACCGGTTGTACGGATGTTAACGTATCCGCTGGCAGGGTTAGGGTAGATAACCACGTTGGCATTGTAAAGCACATGCTCATCGATTCCGTTAATATAGTAAGGGCCTCCGGCAAGCTCAAGGTCGCCAAGCAAGGAGTTGTCGCTCCAGTTATTACCGTTACCATACCATACGGTTTGATAATCGCGGCCTACACCATTGTCCGAATCGTTGTTTCCAAGGCTCCAGCCGATGGATCTTCCTTTACCCGGAGCAAAACCAAGCTGACTCCAGCCCAAACGAATTTCTACCGAGTAGCCGTCGTTTGTGGCCAGCCATACCGATTCTTCATCATTAATCTCCACGCCGTCGGCTTTAATCCATAAGTTCGATTCGTCTTTGGCATCCATAATTAACTGTGTATCGAAGCTTTCGGAGCTGTATGTACCGTCTTTGGTATTGTCGCCGTCAATGTAAAACTCAACGGCATCGTTGTCCCACGGGTTTCCTGAACCTTCAACAACGGCATCCACAACATGAACACCAATGTAGAGGTTGTTACCGTCCCAAAGGGTTCCCCATGTAACGGTATTGTTGTTGGGGCCTTCGCCAACAGCCATAATATCGCTACCATAGCTTAAGTCGTATTCCGAAAGGTCACCGTCAATAACAGGAGCATTGTCGGTATATTGTGCCATGGCAACGGCATCGCCGGTTAAAGCTTCTCCAAAATTAAAGGCTCCCGAAATACAATCAAATGTAATTCTGTAACGTCCGGCTGTGGCAGGTACTCTTGGTCCGCCAAGGGTTGCTGTTCCCGACGGGAATTCGTCAGAGCTCCATGCAACGGTGCTGGAAGCATCTTTACGGAAAACTACATCGTAAGCGTTATCCAGCTCGTAGGTTCCAACATAAGTTGTTGTATTTTCAAAAGCAAGCTGATTGCGAAGTTTAACATCACCGATGGTTTCGTTATAGAGGCTAACACAACCGCAGCTCAATTCACCATAGTTCAGGTCGCCAAATGACGAAGTTTCGTCAAAGTCCTGCATACCGCCGTTCCAAACCAAACGGTAAGCAACGCCTTCGCCATTGTCATCGCCAACCATTACATCCATGCCTGCCTGGGCACCGGTTTCGGGTGTAACGCCAAGGGCTGCATAAGGAATGCCAACCTCAACAGAGTAACCTCCGTCGGTAATAACAGCGCCACCCGGCACTTCAATGCCTTCAACACCGTTTACAACGGTAACGGTTCCGTCGCTGGTAACGCTTACATGAATATCGTGGTTGTCGTAAGGGCCACCCGATTTGTCACCGTCGAAGAAAATGTCAACGATGTCGCCTGAAGTAACATTGGCATCTTTTACATCAACGCCAACATACATGTAATCGTTGTTCCAAACGGCTCCGTAATAAACCTCAACGGGATTTTCAATCGGTGTGCCTTCGGCAACAGCTGCAACAGCCTGTGAGATGCTCCAGTCGGGTTCGTTAAGGCTGCCGTCAACGTCAATGGCAAAAACCTGAGGAGCTATAATGGCGTTTCCAAGACGCTCGAAGCTGAAGTCGTGCGACAGGCAGTTATAAGTGATATTATACTTTCCGCCCGGAACACTGATTTGAGCAGCAGGATCGTTTACGGCCTGACCTGCGGGGAAGGTACCGCCCCAAACATCGGTAAATGTAGGATCGGCATTGATACGGAACAGCAATAAGGTGCTGGATGTAAAGTTATAGGTTAACGAGAACTGATATTCGCAATCGGGATCGCGCCGGAGGTAAACGTCGGTGGGAACACCCGAACCGTCATCACCCCATGTATTAAAGTCACCCACCATACCAACTTCGCCGCAGGCGGTTGTATTGGGTGTAAAGTTATATTCTTTGGTTTCGTAGTTAAAGGTAACATCGTAAGTACCTGCAACCAAAGGAATGTTTGCTCCGTTTGGCTCTCCAACGCCCGAAGGCCAGTCGCCTGCACCCCAGTTAACCGTCCAGTCGTTGTTTTCGCGGAATTTTACTTCCGAATCGGCATACCACGAACGGGTAAGTTTCCATAAATTCGGATTGTCTTTATCGCGGTTCATAGGGATATCACCATTCCAGTTAACAAAAGCACCTATCATACTGATGTTTCCCGAAGTGTGGACAAAGTTGTATTCTCCGGTTTCGCAGTTAAAGGTAACGGCATAATCGGTTGTTAAACCTTCGTCATCCAACGGAACTTTAATATTTGGTCCGTCCTGAACACCTACACCTGTAGGGAATCCGTCGCCACCCCAGTTAATACTCCAGTCAGAATTTCCGCGGAATTTCAATTCAATGGTGTCGTTTCCGTCGCTGTCCATATCGGCAGTAAGTGTAAGGATAACACTCCACTGGTTCGGATTATGATGATCGCGGGTCATCCAGTAATCATCTGCCCATCCGTTAAATTCACCGATAAGGCCTACATTGGGACAAGTGGCGGTAAATGCATATTCACCGGTAGCGCAGTTAAACGAAACAGCCCATGTGCCATAGGGTACGGGAATGTTTGCTCCATCCTGAACAGCTACACCTGTCGGGAAATCAGAATTTCCCCAGTTGGTGCTCCAGTCGTGATTGGCACGGAATTTTACATCAACAAAACCGCTGCCGTCAGAATCCATGGTGGTATCCACTGTAATAATCTGTACAAAAAGATCGATATCACCCGGGACGCGCATCATCATAATGTCATCAGCCCAGCCGGTCATTTCACCGATAAGGCCGATATCGCCACATGTTGCCGTATAAGAATAATCGCCGGTACTACAATTAAATGTAACGTAATATGTTCCGTAAGGTACCGGGATGTTTGCGCCATCCTGAACAGCAGTACCTGTCGGGAAATCAGCAGCTCCCCAGTTGGTGCCCCAGTCGTGGTTTGCGCGGAATTTCATATCAACAAAACCGCTGCCATCGGAATCCATGGTGGTGTCAACAGAAATAAATACCGAAAATAAATCAGGATTATTCATGTCACGGGTCATCATGACATCATCCGCCCAGTCTGTCATCTCACCAATAAGGCCTACCTGGCCGCACTGGCTCATTGCATTGAATGACATAAAAAATATCATCAATACAGAAAAAAATAAACTTCTCTTCATGTTGTGAATTTTTGGTTAATAAATGTTGAAAAAAATCTTTGCTAATGTAACGATTTTTCTTACAAAATGCTAACGATCTTTAAACGGGAATCCCGTGTGAATGAATAATTGTTGGTTATTTTTAGCTAACTATCTAAAGCAAACGTTTGCACCGGTCTTGATTATGTGATTGTTTAAAAACATGTTAAATAAAAACCGTTTTATACCAAACTGTAACATCTTTGTTAAACTTAGTATGTAATTATCAGTTTATTAAATCCTTATACGAACACTTTTCCATATGGTGGAAATCACAATTATTGCTACATTTCTGAGCCGATATATGTGGTTATGTTAATAATAGTTAATTGCATACATTTGTGTTCTCAATTCATATTAACCAAAAATTTAATTTATGTTTTATGATTACTAAATTATTTAAATTCAAGTTTGTACTGGTGTTATTCATCAGCCTGACGGCTTTGGGTACCGGCTTTGCCCAAAGCAGGATAATTACCGGAACGGTAACAGACAGCCAAACCGGCGAAACGCTGATAGGTGTTAATGTTACCCTTGCAAACGACCCGTCACAAGGTACGATTACCGATATTGACGGGAAATATGAGCTTGCTGTACCAGCATCGGCCAAATCGCTTTCGTTTTCCTATGTTGGTTACACCACACAGGTTATCGACATTACTTCGGAAGTGATAAATGTTAAACTGGTGCCCGGCGAACAGCTCGATGAAGTTGTTGTAATAGGTTACGGCTCACAATCTGCCAAAGAGGTTACCAGTGCCGTTACCAGTGTTAAAGCCGAAGATTTTAACAAAGGTAATGTTACCGACCCCGTGCAGTTGATACAGGGTAAGGTGGCCGGCCTTTCCATTGCCAAACCCGGAAACGACCCGAACCAGAACTATACCATCAGGCTCAGGGGGCTTTCTACCTTTGGTTCCAACACCGAGCCGTTGATAATTATCGATGGTGTTCAGGGCGCTTCGCTCAATTCGGTTGATCCCGATGATATCGCTTCCATTGATGTTCTGAAAGATGCTTCTGCAACTTCAATTTACGGTACACAGGGTGCATCGGGTGTAATTATTATCACCACCAAAAAAGGAGAGTACAATCCCGATGGTGAAAAATTCAATGTTACATTTAACGCATCGCTTACCAACGAAACAACCGACAGGCAGATGGAAGCCCTTTCTGCATCGGATTATCTCGGTATGCCCAATCCGGTTGATTTTGAAACCAGCACCAACTGGATGGATGAAATTACCCAGTCAAGCTGGTCGCAGGCATATAACCTGGCCATTGACGGAGCAACCAAAAATTCCAATTACCGGGTTTCGTTTAACTACAGGAAATCCAATGGTATTGTAATAGGTACCGGATTCGACCGGGTTAACGGTAAGCTTAATTTTACCCAGCGTGCTTTAAACGACAAGTTAACGTTCGACCTGAACCTGTCGGCAACCAATCGTAACGAAGTTTACAGTCCGGGAGAGGCGTTTGGTGCTGCCGTAAGATTCAACCCAACGGCACCCGTAATGGCTGACGATGATTTTTCACAGGAGTGGGGCGGTTATTTTCAGCGCGAAGCTTTCGGGTTTTTCAACCCTGTTGCCATGATAGAGCAAAGCACCATGGATGGTAAAAAGCTAAATATTATCGGAAGTATAAAAGCCACGCTGGAACCCATAAAAGACTTAAAATTCAGCGGTTTTTATTCACAAACCTATCATTCAAACATATTTGGTTCCTATTGGAGCAAAAATGCTTATTACACCCCTTATGCCATTGGCAGCCATAAAGGTTTTGCCCGTAAGGAGAGTCAAAACAGATTTAACGATTTGTTTGAAGCACTGGGTAGTTATGAAAAGGATTTTAGCGGACTGAATTTTAAAGTGCTTGCAGGTTATTCGTACCGTCGCGATTACTTTGATAATCTTTGGGCTTACGGCGAAGGTTATATTACCGATGAGTTAGGATACAACAATATCGGGTCGTCGTACACCACGCTCGCCAATAAAGAGTCACGCGGTACCTATAAAAACAGCTCTACCCTGATTGGCTTCTTCGGACGTGTATCGCTTAATTACAAAGAGATGGCCTTTTTAACCGCTAATTTCAGACGCGACGGCTCTTCAATGTTCGGTAACAACAAACAGTGGGGAAATTTTGGCGGTATTAGTGCCGGTGTGGATTTTGCCAAAATATTTGATCTGGGATTTTTTGACCGGTTGAAGCTTAGAGGCGGATACGGTACCACCGGAAACTTACCTCCAAGTCCTTACCTGTCGAAAAACCTCTTTAACGTATCAAACGAAAAATTCTTCTACAACGGTGAGTTTATCAATGCTTACGCCCCTGTTCGTAACGACAACCCCGATTTGCAGTGGGAGGTAAAAAAAGAGCTTGATTTTGGTCTTGACTTCTATTTTTGGAACTATCGCATTGGAGGTAGCATTGATTATTACCAAAGCACAAGCTCCGAGCTTATTTTAAATGCACAGGTACCTGTTCCGCCCTATCCGTCGGGAAGGATGTACCTTAACATGGGTGAACTTTCCAATTCGGGCCTCGAGTTTGCCGTAAATGTTCGGGCCATTGAAAACAAAAAATGGTCGTGGACAACAGGATTTAACTTCACCAAATATTTCGATACCAAACTGGATAAAATTACCAGCCCCATTACAACCGGTGCGTCAACCATCTATCTCGGATACCTTGGTGCTCCGTTCTATACGGGTATTCCAACCATTATTGCTTCCGAAGGCGAACCCATCGGACAGATTATTGCACCTGTTTACATAGGTATGGATACCGCCGGCGTTATGCAGTACGAATCGTTAACCGACACCACCGGTGTAACCTCTATTCCTTCGTTAGATGACTATCAAAATGTGGGAACCGGTTTGCCCAAATTCCAGTTCGGATGGAACAACTCATTTACCATTGGCAATTTTGATGTTAACTTTTTTATCAGAGGAGTGTTCGGACACTATCTTGTTAACATCAACAATGCCCGTTACGGAAACCCAAGGGTTATTGGTATTCAAAACGGTATGGATCAGGCAAAAGATTTTGTAGATGTTGCCAACGGACCCATCTATTCGAGTATCCATGTTGAAAAAGCCAACTATGTAAAACTCGATAACTTTTCGCTGGGATACAACTTTATGCTGCCCGAAAACAAATATATCGGAAAGATAAGGGTTTACTTTTCGGGACAAAATCTGTTTATCATAACCAACTATTCGGGAGTTAGCCCCGAAGTACGCTACGGCGATGCCTATGACGGTAACAATCCGCTGGCTCCCGGTCTCGACAGGGAAAATACCTATTTTACAAGCCGCAGTTTTACTTTCGGTGTAAGTGTTAATTTCTAAATTGTTAAAACAGAGATACCATGAAAAAGATATTGATTACATTTAAAATAGCACTGCTAGCCGTTTTTATAGGCGGTTTTAGCCAATCGTGCACCAAGCTTGACGAAACATTTTATTCCGACCTCAACGGGAATACTTTGTTTGACGACCCCGACAACTTAATTTACGGAGTAGGTGTTGCCTATACCAACCTCTATCAGCTTTTAGGCCATAAATACGGCGCAGTGGGCATGGATGCCGGTACCGATTTGTGTGTTGTTCCACAACGCGGCGGCGACTGGTACGATGGCGGAGAATGGATAAGATACCACCGCCATGAATGGACTCCGCAGGAAGCCTATATTTCAAGATGGTGGAATATTCTTTATTACGGAATAAACACCTGTAACCGTTTGATGCTGACTTTTGAAAACCTTGAAGATGTTGATACCAAAGAGGCCATTGCCGAGCTCAGAGGGCTTCGCGCACTCTATTACTGGTGGCTGGTTGATATTTACGGAAATGTTCCCATTGTTGACAGCTTTGACGTGCCGGCCGATTATAAACCGGCAACCAGCACACGTCAGGAGGTTTATAACTTTATCGAGTCGGAATTAAAGGAAATCATGCCCGATCTTTCGAAAAGTACCGGGCTGGAATATTTTGGCAGGATTAATTATTATGTTGCCCAGACCATTTTGGCACAACTCTACATTAATGCAGAGGTTTATACCGGAACTCCCCAATGGGATAAAGCCGAGCAGGCTGTTGATTCGGTAATGGCCGGGGGTTACTCGCTTGCCGGTGATTTCTTTTCTAATTTTTCAGAAGATGCAACAACATCACCGGAATATATTTTCGGACTTCACTTCGACAGAGTGGATGCTCCGGCATTTGAAGTTCACCTGTTTACCCTGCATTATAACCTTGCTGCCAAATACAAATTTGAAGATAACTGCTGGAACGGAATATCGGCACAGGAAACTTTTTTCCATATGTTTGATGCGGATACCAACGATATCAGGCGCAAAAGCATTTTGTTCGGTTTTCAATATTTCGACGATGGAACCGTGGTTGAAGACCCCAGTTATGAGAAATTCAATCCGCAGGATCCTACCTACCGTGATCCGGATGGTGCTCCGTTAAACCTTACCCCTAAAATCAACATGCTTGAGCCAAAATGTTTGCGTCAGGCAGGGGCAAGGGTCGCCAAATATCCCTTTATTGTGGGTAGCGACCGTTATACAAGCAACGACATGCCTGTCTTCAGGCTGGGTGAAATCTACCTGATGAAAGCCGAGTTAAGGCTCCGAAAAGGCGATGTTGCCGGTGCATTGGAGTATGTTAACCGGTTGCGTAACCGTGCAGGGGCCGCTCCTTTGAGTGAGCTGACCATGGAAAGTCTGTCGGATGAATATGCCCGTGAGCTGTTTGCCGAAGGTAAACGCCGTACACAGCTAATCCGTTTCGGTCATTACAACGATGCCCGCTGGGAAAAACCCGATGTATCGCCCGATTACACTACCATTTGGCCCATCCCGCAGGAACAGATTAACCTGAACCCCAATTTGATTCAAAATCCGGGATATTAGTTTAAATGTAGAGTTTGGAGTACTTAAAGTACTTTGAGAAAAAAAGGCAGCCCTGTTAGATACGGGGCTGCCTTTTTTGTTAGAAGATTATAATTGAAATATTAAAGGTGCTGTAAATGGTTGTTGTCGTTTTGTCAGTTTTTGGGGGGAGGAATGGTTGTTGATATGTTTTTCGGCAAAAAGAAAGGAGATTATTATGAGTAGTTTTAAAGATATAATCAACGGAGAAAAGCCTGTATTAATCGATTTTTCGGCTGAATGGTGCCAGCCCTGCAAAATGATGCCGCCCATATTGAAAGAGGTAAAAAGCCAGCTGGGTGACAAAATAAGGATTTTAAAGGTGGATGTTGATAAGAATCCGGCCATTGCACAAAAGTGGGGTATTCGCAGCGTACCCACATTGATGATATTTAAAGAGGGAAAAATGTTGTTCAGTCAGCCGGGAGTTATGCCCGCCCCGCAACTTACGGAGGTTGTAAGGCGGTTTGTTAATTGAGATGTTTAGAGGTTAATGAACCGCAAAGACGCAAAGCAAACCTTTTCGGTCGAAGAGAGCCTTGTGTCCCGATAGTTATCGGGGGAGTCCGGAAAGGTTGGGAAGTTGAGAGGAATTTTGTTGCTTGTTGCTTGGTGCTGGTTGGACTCGTTTGAAGGTTCAAAGTTTGGAAGTTTGAGGTTTTAATGAATCGCGAAGACGCGAAGCAAACCTTTTCGGTCGAACGAAGGTTTGTGTCCCGATAGTTATCGGGGGGAGTCCGGAAAGGTTGAAAGGTTTTTAGGTTCAGAAGTTTAGATGTTTGTTTAAAAGTTCAGAGGTTTAGCAGTGCCCTTACCGCAAGCCCCATCGTCATCCCGAGGGAAGCGAACCCGAAAGCTTTCGGGGAGCGACGAGGGATCTCCTGAGTACCAGCCTGCCCCTTTAAAAGTAATCCGGTCGTTTATAGCAGGGGATTCCCGCCTGCCGGCAGGGCAGGCCTCCTCCTTCGTCGTCGGAATGACGGACTAATAAAGGAACGACGTAGTTTTGGATTTTTTTTAAATTAGAATTTGCCCGCCTGCCGGACGGGCAGGTTTGGAATTTGCTACTTGTGATTTGGAATTTACTCCAAGTACTCCAAACTTTAGCGCTCTATAGGCACTCTGATTTATAATTGCAGATTTTTGATTTATGATTTACCTGCCCGTCCGGCAGGCGGGCCCGCCCAAACGCTTAACGCTAAACGCTGAACTCTCAACTCCAGGCACTCCAAATTTAGTTCACTTTAAAAACACGGCAACCGCAGAAACCGTTGTTAACAAAAACAACTTATCCCCTTGGATCGGGTTTTAACGGCATTTTGGCCAGTTTACGGACTTCAAGACCGGCATATCCAAACTCTTCCACAACTTTACCGAGTATCAAATAAATTCCGTAACCCTGAAACGGATACTTCTTTAACGTATCGGGAAAATGAACGGTATCAAAAAATTCACCTTCATAATCAATAAAAGTGGCAAAGTGCATCATTTGATTCTTTACGGTTCTTACATATTTTATGGTAACCAAACGGCCGAGCATCCGTACCTGTTTACCCAAATTATCATTTAGCTGTCGCGCCATTATCTCACCCCGAAAGCCGGTTTGCAACATATCGAAAGCACTTATGGTAACCGGAAAACCAATCAACCCGATTTCGTCATAAGCATCTTCAAGCATATTACCTGAAAACGCAGGTAAACTGAATTTTTTTGCAGGAAAGGTAAACAGTCCGTTTTGTTTATCCGGTTTTTTGGCTTTACCCGTTAAGGCATGAGCTTCCCAAAGCAACCGTGCTTTCTCTTTTCCGGTAAAGCGAAATGCTCCTGTCCTTATAAGAATAATCAACTGCTCTCTCCCCGGATGCACCCTGTTGATAAAATCTTCAAGACCGCCATAATCGCCACGGCTTTTTCGCTCATCAACAATAGTACGTACAAACTTTTCCTCCAGTTTCTGAACATGAACAAATCCCATGTAAACCTCGTCACCGGAAATACTGGTCAGGTAATCGCTTCTATTAACAGAGGGAAGGTTCAGCTTACCGCCTTTACGAACCAGCTCGTTAAAATAGACCCATGTATGATAAAACCCGCCAAAGTTATTGATAACCGCCACCTGAAACTCCAGCGGGAAATAGGTTTTTAAATAGAGGCTCTGAAAGCTCTCAACGGCATAGGATGCCGAATGTGCTTTGGAAAAAGAATAACCCGCAAAACTCTCTATTTGTCGCCACACCTCTTTGGTTATCTCCTCCGGATATCCGCGTTTACGGCAATTGGCAAAAAATTTATCGACAATTCTTTGAAATTCGCTTTTGGATCTGAATTTACCGCTCATGGCCCGACGCAGCACATCGGCATCAGCCAGGTCGAGGCCGGCAAAATGGTGACAAACCTTAAGCACATCTTCCTGATATACCATCACTCCGTACGTTTCGGCCAACTGCTCTTTCATTACGGGATGGATATGTTTAAACTTTTTGGGATGATGAAACCGGTAGATATATTCGCGCATCATTCCCGAGCGGGCCACGCCCGGGCGGATAATTGAACTGGCGGCCACAAGCGTTAGATAATCGCTGCAACGCAGTTTTTTCAGCAATCCCCGCATAGCCGGACTTTCGATATAAAAACAACCGGTGGTATCGGCATTACGCAGCTGTTGCCGAACTTCCGGATCGTTTTTAAAATCATCCACTTTATGAATATCAATGACAATCCCTCTGTTTTTATATACCAATTCCACCGCATCTTTAATATGTCCGATTCCCCGCTGGCTCAAAATATCCAGTTTTTCAAATCCGAGTTCTTCCGCCACATACATATCCCACTGGGTTGTAGGAAATCCTTTGGGCGGCAAATCCAGCGATGTATAACAGGTAACCGGCTTTTCCGAAATAAGTATTCCTCCGGCATGAATACTCCGCTGATTGGGAAATCCGGTCATCATCTGTGCAACGGAATGGATATGCCTGTTAATGCTGTTGCGGTTAACTTCAGCTTTTGGGTTGGCAGTTAACCGGTCAATCTCCTCTTTGGGCAGCCCGTGAACTTTTCCCAACTCCCGGTAAATTGATTTCCCCCTGAACGTAACGGTGGTTCCCAGCAATGCAACATGCTCGTTTCCGTATCGTCTGAAGATATATTTCTGTACCTCTTCACGGTCTTTCCACGAATAATCAATATCAAAATCGGGTGGAGAGGTACGTTTAGGATTAAGGAAACGTTCGAAATAGAGATTCAGTTCAACGGGGTCAACATCGGTTATTTTAAGGCAATAGGCCGTAATGCTGTTGGCACCGCTGCCACGCCCCACATGGTAAAATCCCCGCGAAAGGGAGTAACTTATAATATCATGAGTAATCAGAAAATAGGCGGCAAAGCCGAGTTTGTCAATAATTTCCAACTCTTTTTGCAGGCGCTCGCGCGCGGTTTTATGTTGCTTACCATAACGATAATCCAGCCCTTCAAAAGCCAGTTTGGTCAACAGTTGCTTATCCTTTTCACGGGTTCCGGTAAAAGTTGCCTTATTTTTGTTTTTACCAAAGTTGAAATCAATGGCACAGCTTTTAAGAATATTCCGGGTATTTATAACAATCTGAGGATAAGCCTCAAAAGCTCTTTCAATTTCGCCTGGAGGGATAAAGTATTCGTCGGAAGCAGCCGTCATTTTGGGTGTCAGCCGGCTCAATAATATATTATGATCGATTGCCCGAAGGTTCTTATGCAGATAATACTCCTTTTCACCGTCAAAAACCACCGGCTGCAACACCACCATCCTGTTAATATGATTTTTATCAACCCGAACAAGACGGTTAACCTGCGACGGTTTTACACCTACAAACTCATTATCAAACAACGGCCTTCCTACTTCGGAACCAAAAGGATAGATGATAAATGTTTCGGGAAGAGCGGGGCAGGGAAAAGGCAGTTTTTGTTTGTTTACAACGGCATTGCTCAAAAAACGGTTCAACTCATAAAAACCTTTATTATTTTTTGCAATTCCGATAAACAGTAATTTATCTTTCCGGCGGAACTCAATGCCGGCAACCGGTTTTATCCCCTCATTTTTACAAACCCGTACAAAATCGGGGATTGCGGTTACATTGTTGATGTCGGTCAGTGCCAGCACCGACACACCCGACAATTTGGCCTTTTGCACCAATGCTTCAACCGAAAAAGTACCATAACGTAAACTGTAATATGAATGGGCATTTAAGTACATATTACAAAACAAATTCCCGCAAGCTCTCCCTTAACGACCGGTATGAACTACGTAAAGCCTCACGTGCAGTTACAGGGTCGAGCCATTCAACCCCGGTAATATCCTCTTTAACTTGCGGGGTAAATCCTCCCTTAAAGTCACTTTCCATCAAATACCAGTAAGTCTTTTTCAAAACCGTTTGCTCTTTCCAGGGGTAAATGTGCCACGAACTGTTAAGCAATCCTTTTACCGAAAGGTTTTTTATGCCGGTTTCTTCCTCCACTTCCCTCACAGCAGCCTCATCGGGTAACTCACCCTTTTCGATTTTTCCCTTCGGCAAATCCCACATTCCAAACCTCTTAATAAAGAGATAATCACCACGGTTATTTTTCACCAATCCGCCTGCGGCTTCTATATAAATATAAAAATCTTTAAGATAGTTCAACATCACCTCTGTATCGGTACCGTAAAAACATAGGTCGTTATCGTCCTCCTCTTCCATCCACATGCGCAGGGTCAGGCACAAATCGTTGATATGTTCAATTTTAATATTTTTTATATGTTGTGCCGGAGAATCGCACAACATGAAAGCTTTGTTTAAGTAAAAAATCCTGTACATTTGCGCCATGATATTAAATTCGGAAACAGCAGCTGTAACAGCTGAAAATCTATTGCAAATTAAAGCAATAAAACTCAATGTAAGAGATCCGTTTACCTGGGCATCGGGATTAAGGTCGCCAATATATTGCGATAACAGAATAACCCTTTCTTATCCCGGGTTAAGAAACCATATCAGCCGGCAACTTACGGCAGCCGTAAAGGAATTTTTTAAAGATACGGAGGTTATTGCCGGTGTGGCTACCGCCGGTATTCCGCAAGGAGTATTGGTAGCCGAAGCATTGGGACTGCCCTTTGTTTACGTACGTTCGGCAAAAAAATCGCACGGACTGACCAATCAGATAGAAGGACGGCTGGAAAAGGGTCGTTCCGTAGTTGTGGTGGAAGATCTTGTTTCGACCGGAAAAAGCAGTCTTGCTGCCGTGGATGCCCTGCGCCAGGCCGGAGCAAATGTTAAAGGCATGGTTGCCATTTTTACCTATGGACTGGAAATTGCCGATTTAAATTTTAAAGAGAAAGCGTGCAAACTGATTACTTTATCGGACTATAACCATTTAATTGAAAAAGCAGCGGCAATAAATTATATCGATAAAAACGACAAACAAACTTTAATGGAGTGGAGGAGCAACCCTCAGGCATGGAGTAACAGATTTGAAAACAAATAATTAAAGCGATGCATATAACAGGAAAAACCGTTACGGTTAACAGTGAAATAAATGAAGTATTTAATTTTTTAGCCGATTTTAACAACTTTGAACATTTAATGCCCGAGCAGGTATCGGACTGGAAGTCGGACAAAGAATCCTGTTCATTTTCGGTAAAAGGGATGGGCAAAGTAGGCATGAAATATGCTGTTAAAGATGCTCCCGTATTAATAGAAATGGTTCCTTACGGAAAAGCGCCCATATCATTTTCGTTAAAAATTAAACTTGAAGCATTTAACGGCGGCACAAGAGCTGCCGGCGAGGTTGATGCCGACCTAAACCCCATGCTGGCAATGATGGCCAAACGCCCCCTGGAGAATTTAATTAATGAAATTACTTCGCGACTTGCGGCAAAGTTTTAATTAACTCCACCTCTTTAAACCCGTATTTTCTGTTTACGCCGTTTGCATCGGTTAACAACAATTGCCCGTATTCCGAAACCCCTGTAATGGCAGCCGTAAATGTTTCTTTAGCATCTTTATATATTGCCTGCTCACCAAAGCGATAAAGTTTTGTCAGGTAGCATTTAGTCAGCTTGTTAAACAATGCGGGGTTATTATATTTTTTAACATATTGATCAAAGGTTTCAAGAATATCCTCCAGCAAGTTATCCAACGGGCAATCCATCCCCGATTCAAGAATGACGGATGTAGGATTAGGTGCCGTGGACAAAAACAGTTTCTGACTTACATTCAGCCCCACCCCTATCACCGACATATCAATCGTGTTGCCTTTTATGAAATTTTGAATAAGAATACCTGATATTTTCCTATCCCCCACATAAATATCATTGGGCCATTTAACGGAAACATGCTTTTTTCTTAAAATACTTTGAAGCACTTCCCATATAGAAAGAGAAATCAACTGTGTAATAACAAACTGCGACGACGGCTCAATAAAATCGGGTTTAAACATCACGGAAAATGTAAGATTTTTACCCCGCTCACTCTCCCAGCGGTTATTACCATGGCCTTTCCCGCCGGTTTGTTCGTCTGCAACAATCACTATTCCCGATACCGCTTTACCTGTCTGATACAACCGCACGGCTTCGGCGTTTGTTGAATCCAGCATATCATATTTCAACAACTCAAATCTCATAATTAACAAAAGTAACTGATTTTTATCGGAGGCAAATCACATCCGTTAAAAAAACAAAAAGCTTTTTAATCCGTATAAAAAAAACTTTATAATTTCACATCTCAAAAAAACAGTTTTAGCAACAAATAATAAGGAGGTAAGCAAATGTTAAACGAGATTAATATTGATGATGTTTTGTTTCTTGACATCGAAACCGTTCCGGGAACCCCCGATTTTGAGTCGCTTTCGGAAAAGATGCAGGAGTTATGGACAAAAAAAGCGGAACAAATCGGTCGTGACAAGCCCGATTTAACAGCCGGTGAATTATACAACCGGGCGGGCATTTACGCCGAGTTTGGAAAAATTGTTTGTATTTCGTGCGGATTTGTGAACGGAAACGGTTTCAGGGTACGCTCCTTTTACGGAGACGACGAAAAACTTTTGCTCAACGATTTTGCCACTTTGCTAAACAGAAGTTATACCGGTTCGCGCTATCTGCTTTGTGGCCATAACAGTAAAGAGTTCGATATTCCGTACATTGCCCGCAGGATGTTAATCAACGGACTTAAATTACCGGACATACTCAATATTGCAGGTAAAAAACCGTGGGAAGTACGACACCTTGACACCATGGATTTGTGGAAGTTTGGCGATTACAAACACTACACTTCACTGGAACTTTTGGCAACGGTTTTCGGAATTCCCACGCCAAAAGATGACATTGACGGCAGCCAGGTTGGAGAGGTGTATTGGAAAGATAAAGATTTAAAACGTATTGCCAAATATTGCGAAAAGGATGTATTTACCACGGCACAGCTGTTACGGCGTTATCTGGGTATGCCGTTAATAAAGCCTGAATTTGTTGTTAGTGTTTAAAGCACAGCCGATAATTATTGAACATAAAAAAAAGTCACGCTTTACAGCGTGACTTTTTTTGTTTAATCAATTAAAACTTATCTTAGAAACGAACTTTCAATGAGAAGTTCATGTTACGTCCCCAGCTCCAGAAACCTTTTTTAAAGGAGTACTCTTCATAACCAACAACTTCGTGGTTATCGTTATAAATTTTGCTTGTGCGGTCTTCGGCTTCAACAAGGGCAATGTTGTTTGTTACATTGTAAACATTCCAGTTGAAGTACGAATCGAGGCCGGCCAGTTTAAATCTCCAGCCAAGGCGCATATCAAGCATACCGTAGTTAGGAAGTTTCCATGCCTGTAAACCTTCCATTAAAGGATCTTTACGGTTTTCGGGTTTAAACTGTGCATAAAGTCCCATATAATAGAGGTAGTTAAATCCTAAATCAATGGTTTTGGCAATTTTAAAAGTACCATTAAATCCAAGTGATGATTGAGGCTGGTTACCAACATAAAGGTCTTTGGTATAAATAACACCTTCTCCAAGAGGAGCATGTGATTGCTCTTCATACAGTTTTGCAACAGCATTATCAGCATATTTCCAGCTGCCGAGGTTAACCATGGCACCCAGTCTTAACCAACGTGTAGCAACATAATTGGCTTCAAGTTCAACACCCATATGAACCTCTTTCAGGCTCGACATAAATGCGTTAACACGTACCTTTGTTGAGTCGTTAACCTGATAGTCGAATGAAGTAAGCTGTGAAATATCACTCCATACCGTATAATATGCATTGGCTCTAAATTTAAATTTTGAACTATTATACGCATAACCCAGTTCCATTGCAGAAATCTTCTCGTTGGCAAGGTCAGGGTTCACATCATTTTTATAGTTCAGGAAGTGGAAACGGAAAAACGGAACACGTGAATAGTAACCGCCGTTCAGGAAAATATTACTTTTCTCCGAGAAGTTCCAGTTGGCACCGGCTTTAAAGTTGTAACCTGCATTTGACAGGGTTTCACTTTCAGCGGCATCATCATCCGGAAGATAGCTTCTGTAGTCAATTCTCTTTGTCCAGGTATTTGAAACCGTTGCAGCGGCAAATACATTGAAATTACCAAGAGAGGCTTCTAACTGTGCAAACAATCCACTATACGTTACGATACCATCGTTCCAGTATGCAACTTTATCACCAACACGTGCAGCACCAAATTTTGAATCCGACCAGTAGTCGCCACCAATAAGGTCGCGAACCTCACGATAGTGTTCTCCTTTATAATGACGGGTATCAATACCTGCGGTAAGGGTTAATACATCGCTTAAGTCATAATTTAAAGTTGAAAGCACACCTAACCATTTGTGATTATTCATTGAATTACGAATAATGAATGTTGAACGGTGCTCAAAAGTGGTATCGTTTCCGTTAACAGTAAATGCACCATTTTTAATGGCATTAGCAGTATCAACATTAGCAGCATTCAAATCCGACATTTTATCCCAGTCGTATTGTCCGTACGAAGTTTTTGGCGGCTCATATTTATAAGGCCAGCTTGCGCCCAAAGGACCTGAACCTCCACCATTTCCAAATGAATAATATAATGAAGTGGCAAGGAATGCTTTTTCGTTAATGGTCCAGTACCAGTTTAACGACATCTGTGGTTTGTGATAAAAGTTTTTACGAATGTTCAGCTCTTCGCCACCACGGTAACCCCAGTTCTGATTGTATCTAGAACCGTATTTATTAAATGTTGCCGAATCAAGCATGTAATAGCCGTCTCTTTGGCCGTGCTGCTGAGGAGCACCAATTACCGTTAATACCAACTGATGATTTTTGCCAATATCCTGTGAAACCGAAAGGAAATAGGACCATGCATCAACAAATGTGGCATCAATGTATCCTTTACCAAAGGTACGTGAACCTACAAAAGTAATGGCGGTTCCTGTTTTTAATTTACCGGTTGAAAGGGTAAGCATTGTTTTGAAACGGCCATAATCGGTTGCACCAAACTGGATAGAACCACCTTTGTTCATATCGGATGTTTTGGTAATGATGTTGATGGTACCTCCAACAGAGTTGATTGCCAGTTTTGAAGCTCCCAGACCACGCTGAATCTGAATGGTACGTGTAGCATCGCCCAATCCTGCCCAGTTCGACCAGTAAACCCAGCCATTCTCCATATCGTTAACCGGAATACCGTTGATCATAACAGCCACGTTTCTCTGGTCGAAACCACGAATATTGATACGGGCATCACCAAATCCACCACCGCTTTTGGTAGCATATACGTTAGGTGTATTTTTCATTACTTCCGGAAATTCCTGGCTGCCCAGCTGATTCTCGATGGTTTGAGCATCAAGTGTTGAAACTGCAACCGGAGTTTTTCTGTCAACGGCTACCGAAGCCATTACGCTAACTTCATCCAATCCAATGGCACTCGATTTCAATAAGATATTACCAACATTGTAGGTAGAACCGTCTTTAACCGTAAGATCCATTGTTACGCTTTCGTACCCAACGTAAGAGATGTCAAGTTTAATGTCGCCGGCAGGAGCAACAAGCAGGAAACTACCGTCAAGGTTGGTAGTAACTCCAAAGGTTGTCCCTTCAACAAGGACAGTAGCACCAATAAGGGTTTCATCAGTATTGGCATCCTTAACGACACCCTGAACAACCCCTTGTGCAAAGGAGGTAACTGCAATAAGCATTACCATTACTGTAAAAAGTAAACTTCTTTTTTTCATAAGCATTGATTTTTGGTTTTTTTTGTTTTCAAAAATTAATTTTGCGGGTAAAAATATAGAATTCTGCAGAAATAAGCGCCTGATAGTGATAAATAAATATTAACTTCTATTAACATAATATAAATAACAGCTCTATATATCAGTAATAGTGACGATTACAAAAACGGTTATTTGTTAATAAAATTCTGATTTTTATTGTTGTCGGAGGCAACCATAAAGCGAACGGTCGTAATACGGATATTTATACGGATGGTTTTCTGCTATTGTATATGGTTACGGTGTTGACAATGACACGGGCAAAACTTTACCATTTAGCACTTTGTTGCCGGATACTGCAAAATCCATAATAAAAGAAGCTATTTGGTCGGGGTTTAACGGAGCCTCATAACCGGGAAAAGCAGCCGACAGCATCTCCGTTTGAACAGCACCCAACGCCAGAGCGTTAACACTTATTCCGTTATCCGATAACTCAAGGGCCATTGTTTCCGTTAAAATGTTCAATGCTCCCTTTGCCGCACTGTACAACGACAGTCCGCTAAATTTAACACTGCCCTGAACCCCTCCCATGCTTGATATGTTTACAACATGTCCGCCACTTTCCATAAACGGAACCAATTCCCGTATCATCTTAAAAGCCGCTTTTACATGTACGTTAAAAAGCAGGTCGAAATCATCATCGGTCATTTCACCAAACGGCTTGTTAATCATAACACCTGCGTTGTTTATCAATATATCAACCTTTTGAAAAGTCTTTTTAATAAGGTTTAAAACATCAGAATAACCAGGCTGCCTGAGATCGAACGAAAAGGGGTAAAGGTTTTTATTGTTAACGGATTTAAGCTTTTCAATATTTCGTGAAATTGCAATCACGCTATGGCCTTCGCCCAAAAACGTTTTGGTTAAAGCGTAGCCAATCCCCCTGCCTGCACCTGTAATTACAACATTCATTTATTTTGTATTTTCTTCAAGTTGCCTCGAAAACTGGTCAACATCCGTGGCGGTAATGGTAAGCGTTCCTGTTTCGTCAACCGTAATGGCAATATGGTATTGTTGTGCGTCTTGTTTACCAATTTCAAAATTCATATAAACGGCTCCTTTTACAGGCTCAATATTTAACTCGTTTGCAAGATCGAGCGCCTCCTGATAATCCTTACCAACGGGCACTCCCGCATTTTTTGCAATCAGAGCCGCCTGTTTCATGGCCACATCATAATTTCCTTTATATACAAAATTTAAGGAATTGTAACCTGTAGCTTTATCGTTAACGGATGTAATTTGCGAAACACTTAAATCGAGTTTCATATTTTCGGGAGCCTTCAACCCTATCCTTTTGGCCCACTCCGGAAACCTGCTTTCTTTGGTTACACCCGACGACTTTACAAGTTTTTGGGCATATTTATTACGAATGATATCCATCCGCCGTTCGGCTTCTTCATTTGTAATGGCTCCGCTTTTTTCCAAATCGGTGACCTTTTTCATTTCCGCATCCATCTGATCTATAATATCCATTGTTTTATCAACATGATGCAGCGATTTATTAAAATCTTTCAGGTTATTGTTAAAATCTTTTGCTTCGGTAGGTTTATGTTCCTCACAACCTGACAGACATATCGTTAACAAAACAACAAGAAAAAGAATCCCTCTCTTCATAAAAATCATTTTAAACCATTCATCAAAATTAAAATAAATCTCATCTCTTTATAACAGTGGCAAAAAGTTTTGTTAACACTCCTTAGCGGCTTATCTGGCGAGTCGGCGAGAATAAAAATCAAATAATCCAAAAAACAATGGTATTTTTGCCAAAAATTTGAATATGACCTTAGATGATATTATAAAAGCCGCTTTAGCCGAAGATATTGGCGACGGCGACCACACCACACTTGCCACCGTACCGGCCGAAGCCAGAGGAAAAGTAAAAATGCTGGCCAAACAAGACGGCATTGTTTCGGGAACGGAAGTAGCGGCAAGGGTTTTTACATTACTTGACCCTGAAACAAAAATTGAAATATTTGTTAATGAGGGCGATAAAATAAACAAGGGTGATGTGATAATGCACATTTCGGGTAGCGACCGCGTACTTTTAACGGGTGAACGACTTGCACTTAACTTTATACAACGCATGAGCGGAATAGCCACATATACCAACTCGCTGGTGCAATTAATAAAAGGTACGGGTACCACCATTTTAGATACACGCAAAACAACACCCTGCAACCGGTTGGTTGAAAAAATGGCCGTACAGGCAGGCGGTGCGGGAAACCATCGTATGGGTCTTTACGACATGATTATGATAAAAGATAATCATGTTGATTTTGCCGGAGGAATCAGAAAAGCGATATTGTCGGTTCAAAAATATTTGAAAGACAAGAATAAGGAGTTGAAAATTGAAATCGAGGTAAGAAACTTTGAAGAGTTAAACCAGGTGCTGGCCACCGGTGGTGTTCATCGTATTATGCTCGATAATTTCTCGCCTGAAGAGATTCGCAATGCGTTAAAACTGATTGACGGGAAATATGAAACCGAAGCCTCGGGAGGCATTGGCATCGACAATATAACAAGGTATGCCGAAACCGGCGTTGATTATATTTCGGTTGGAGCCCTTACACACCAGATACGAAGTTTAGACATCAGTATAGTAACACTATAATATGGCCATACAGCCCGGTACAAAAGTAAAAAAAGCAGGAAAGACCATTGGCGGAAAGATCAAGGAAAAACTCCGGCTGATCATCATTCCAGGTTTTGACGACATGCCTTTATACGATGTGCTTCTCTTCTTTTTCAGAGGCATATCAAAGGGAGTATTGGCATACCGCGCTTCGGCCATTGCCTTTAACTTTATCATTGCCTTGTTTCCAATGATGCTGTTTTTATTTACTTTGATACCCTTTGTGACCTCTCCCACTTTTCAGGCAAATTTGTTTGAGTTGTTAGACGATGTTATTCCTTCCAACATATTTGCACTGATTGAAGGAACCATTCAGGAAATTATCAGCCGTCCGCGAAACGGCCTGTTATCGCTTACATTTATTCTGGGAATCTATTTTGCCGCCAACGGCATGGATGCCGTAATGGAGGGTTTTAACCAAGGCTATTATAAAGGGCAAACATGGTCGTGGATACGACAAAAGTTACGTGCAATATTGTTAATGTTTGCAATTTCCATTTTGGCACTTATATCCGTTTCGCTGCTTATGTCGGGAAAGCTGATTATTCACACCCTCGAAAACTACCATCTGGTGAAAGGTAATTTTGTGATTCTTTTATTGGGGTCGTTGCAATGGCTTATCATTGTTATAAACATATTGTTAAGTGTTTCCATACTCTATTATTTCGGTCAGCGAAAAGATAAGTCAAGAACATACCGGTTTTTTTCAGCAGGCTCCATTCTGTCAACGGCACTTTTTATTTTGGGCAGTAGTGTTTTGAAAATTTATTTTGAAAATTTTACAAGGTACAACCTGCTTTACGGCTCCATCGGCTCCCTTATTATCCTGATGGTATGGATTTATTACAACTCACTTATTTTGTTAATCGGATACGAGCTTGATTCGGCAATCCGCCGTTCCAAACTGATTGAAGAACGTTTTAAACCAAGATTATCGAACCAGCGTAACACTACCCTGTAATCTGACATGTTCGG
>CAYNVN010000103.1:0-19053 GCA_964400655.1 uncultured Lentimicrobiaceae bacterium | reverse complement strand
AAAATCTTTATATGCCAATACAACAGGTTATCAAAATACGGCAATAGGGTTCGAAAGTTTACCGGATAATACCACTGCTGAAGATAACACAGCTATAGGGTATTTTTCATTACATAGCAATACTACCGGCGGAAAAAATGTAGCCATTGGTTCAAATTCTATGGATCACAACACTACGGGATTTTGGAATACATCCATCGGAACATTGTCTGCCAGAAATAATAACACAGGTAGTTACAACACAAACATCGGATACCTCGCCAACGCCTATAATATATCGGGGAACAATAATACTGCAGTAGGTATGCAGGCAGGTATGGGAGTATACGGCAACAGCGTTAGCAATTGTGTTTTTATTGGTTATCATGCGGGAAAAAACAATACAAGCAGTAACAAACTTTTTATTGACAATTCAAGTACCAGCACTCCGTTAATTGGTGGTGATTTTAGTACCGACCAACTTTATTTTAACGCCACAAAAGTGGGAATCGGTACCACTAATCCTGAAGAGCTGCTTGATGTTACGAGTGCCTCAGGTAACAGGGCAAGGATGATTGTAAGCGACGGACAGGGGTCCAACAGAAGAGTTCTTTTGTTTGTATCACCAAACGCTTCATTCAATTATGCCCGTATTGATGCTTACGATTATGGCGGCGGAACCGGAATGACCTTGAGAATAAATACGGTTGGCGACGGTAACATTATAAGTGGCGGCAACTTTATCCCCGAAACACATATCAGTAAAGACCTCGGTGCCAACGGAACAGCATGGAACAATGTTTATGCACACAACTATGTTACCCAGGGTTCGGCAGCATTTACCGGTTTTAGTGTTACATCGCAACTTATCAATCATCCACCCATGGCAAAAAAAGAGGGAACTTTTGATGAATTTACCGAAAAAGGATTAAAAGAACTTGATCCTGCTTCACTCCCGGAAACATTAACCGAAGGAAATGCCCTGCTGATTGACGAAATAACCACTTACAACTACAAAGCCAATTACGAGCAACAGCAACAAATAGAAAAACTCAAAAAGGAAAATGCCCTGCTAAAGTCACGCCTTGAAAGGCTGGAAAAACTAATATTAAATAACAACAACTAAAATAACAGCCATTGTTCCGCAACCCGTTCTTAAACCGGCGGTTTAAGAACGGGTTGCTGTTAGTACGCTTAGAACTTAATTACAAACCTCTCCGTACTCTTCCGGAAAACGGTCGTTTAAAACATGGTTTCCGGGGGTTATCATTTTATCACGCGATAATAAAGGGTCTATCCTGGTTAAAACAACCTCCGCCTGACCGGGAGAAGCGGTTTTTATCACCTCTCCTTTGGGATCGACAATAAACGTTTTTCCCGTAAAATTAAGTTCGCCTTCTGATCCTATGCGGTTGGTGGTTGCAATATAATAACCGTTTATCACGGCCTGGGCCGGCACCACCTTAAAGGCATTACCGGTAACCAAATTGGACGGGTGTGCCACAATATCGGCCCCTTTTAATGCCAAAATACGCCACGGCTCCGGAAACAGATAGTCGAAACAAACAAGCATTCCCAGTTTATATTCATCCATATCAAAAACAGGAAAACCTTTGTCACCCTTATCAAAAATATTTTTTTCATTCATAAAAAGATGCACCTTACGATAAACCTCCTTTTTTCCGCGTTTATTGATATAAACGGACGAATTATACAGTTTATCGCCATCCTTTTCCAAAAAACCGGTTACAATATTGGTTTCGTGCATCAACGCCCAGCGTCGCAGCCAGTCGATAAACTCACTCTCTTCAACGCTTTCGGCGCACGACAAAGCCTGATTGCGGTCAGCAAAGTTATACCCCGAATTGGCCAGCTCCGGAAGCACGATCAAATCGGCCCTGTGGCGGGTTGAGAAAATCAGTTCCCTGAAATTGTCCATACTGCCTTCTTCATCCCCCAAAACGGGAGCATACTGTATTTGTGCTATTCTGAATTTCGACATTACAATAATTTATGACCTGATAATTTCAAACATTCCGTCATCACCCATTTTTATAATGGTTGACGGTTTTACCGTGTTTATTCTGTTTCTAAAAACATTAACCACGTAATCAACCCTGTCGATTACCATTTGCGAAATATCGTTGAAAGTTTTAGGCGGTTTGTCGCCCGACATATTGGCCGATGTGGAAACAATGGGTTTACCGAATTTACGGATAACCTCCGAACAGTAGGCACCCTTTACCACCCTGATGGCGATTGAACCGTCGGCCGCCACCAGATTTTTGGCCAGATTTTTGGCTTTCGGATAGACTATGGTTAACGGAACCCGCGTTTTTTCAATCAGATCATATGATATTTCAGGAACATCTTCCACATAATCCGAAAGCTTTTCCATGCTGTCCAAAAGTATGATCATACTTTTTCCCGCATCCCGCTCTTTAATTTTATATATCCGCTGAACCGCTTTACTGTTGGTTGCATCGGCACCAATACCCCAAATGGTATCGGTGGGATAAAGAATCACTTTTCCTTGCTTTAATATATTAACAGAATTATCAATCTCCTGCTGCAGGTTTTCCATAATTTAGTTGATTAATCGATGGTTTTTAAAATACTTAACAATTGGTTATTTTCAATGGTATTAGCACAATCAAAGTGTTTCTTCGGACATTTTTTATACCCGTGAAGACCGCAAGGCCTGCAGGATAGTTGCCTGTTGGTTTGAATAATATGGCTTACATCCGAAAGCGGCCCGAAACCAAATTCGGGAACGGTTGAACAATACACGGCCGCTACCGGGGCATTCATGGCAGAGGCAAGGTGCATGGGTGCCGAATCGTTGGTGTAATTCATTACGGCATCCCGCATCAGCGCAGCCGATTCAAGTACCGACAATCTGCCGGCAAGATTCAGGCTGTTTGCATTTCCCGATTGTTTGATAATGTCGTCGCAAAGAGCCTTCTCTTTTCCCGACCCTAAAAAATAAACGGTCAAATCTTTATCAATTGAGGATGCAAACTCAATCCACTTCTCTTTGGGGTACTGCTTGGTAAACCATAACGATGCCGGCGATACCGTAATGTACTTGCGCGTTTTGTATTGCGACACCGAGGCAAAATCGTGTTTTGAAGGATAAAGCTTTGGCTTTACCACACTGTTGTCGGTTAAGTGCTCAATCAGTTTTAGGTTGCGTACCGTTTCGTGCGGGTTGTTTTTACTTTTACCAATTTTATGTTTAATCCTTTTTGTAAAAAAAGGAGATAACGGATTTTTACCAAATCCGACCCTGTGTTTGGCTCCCGACAATGCGGTTATCAATCCCGAAGAGGCAAACCGCTGTGCATTAACCACCAAATCGTACCGGTTTTCCCTTACAATTTCAATCAACTCTTTTAGATGACGGTATTTATGTTCGGTTTTATCCCATACCATTACAAATTTTAAATAGGGATGCCCGCGCAACAAATCCTCATATCCATATTTTAAAATAAAATCAATCCTTGCATGGGGATAAAACCGGTGCAGCTTTTCAATCAACGGGGTGGCAAGTATTACATCACCCAGCGAAGCGGTTTGTATGATGAGGATTTTTTTCAATAATTATTGTTTGCTGCAAAAGTAGATAAAAATGCTGTTGCCGGATTTAAAGTTTGCAGCACATAAATGACCGGAGGTAAAGAATTCCAATAAAAAACCCCGCTCCAAAAGAGCGGGGTTTTTTATTGGGTTGGAAAGAATTATTTTTTTATTCCCACCATATCTTCCATCATGTCGGTGGTGATTGATTTCGGGCGTTCGATGGGGTATCCCAGCGCGCGGTCCCAAATAATGTTTGAAAGTACTCCAAAGGCACGGCCGATGGCAAACAGTACGGTGTAAAAATCGTATTGGGTTACGCCATAGTGCCACTGAATAACACCCGACTGGGCATCCACATTGGGCCACGGGTTTTTGGCTTTACCCTGCTCTTCCAAAATCGGAGGAACCACTTCGTACAACATACTTACATATTCAAACAGCTCATCATCGGGCATATGTTTCAGGGCAAACTCGCGCTGAACGGTATAACGCGGGTCGGTTTTACGCAATACGGCATGACCGTATCCCGGAATTACCTGTCCGCTGTTCAGTGTATCCCAAACAAATTTCTTCATATCCTCTTTGGTGGGTTTTTTATGACCCATCTTTTCTTTAACACCCTGAATCCAGCGTAATACTTCCTGATTGGCCAAACCGTGCAACGGGCCTGCCAGTCCGTTAATCATTCCCGAAGTGGCATAATAAGCATCCGAGAGGGAGCTGGCCACAAGGTGGCCTGTGTGAGCACTTACGTTTCCGCTTTCATGGTCGGCATGAATGATAAAATACATCCTTGCCACATCGTCGTAAGGTTCCTTTTTATCGATCATATAGGCAAAGTTGCCTCCAAAATCGAGTGACGGATTGGGGAATACGTTTGTGTTTCCAATGTAAAGCTTATTGTAAATATATGCCCCTATCAACGGAAGTTTTGCCAACAGGTTGGTTGCGTCTTCGTATGTGGGATCCCAGTAATCCATTTTACTCATTCCCGCCTGATACCGGGTGTTAAACAACGATTCACGCTGCATGGCCATTACGGCTGCCGATAAAATAGCCATGGGGTGGCTGTGATTCGGAAAAGCATCAATAATGTCGAATACATAGCGTGGTAACAACCTGCGGTTGCTGAAATCGTAAATTACATCGGCCACCTGACTCTCCGTTGGAATATCGCCGGTAAGTAAAAGATAATAAAGACCTTCAACATAAGGCATCTCTTTTCCCTGAGGCTTGGGAAGTTTCTCAAAAACTTCGGGTAAGGTGTTGCCGCGATAGCGGATACCTTCCATCGGATCAAGGTACGATATATCGGTAATTAAACTTTTGATGCCACGCATTCCGCCCAACACCTGTTTGACGGTAACTTTGTCAATCACATCATCTCCATGCTCTTTAAGAAGCCTCGTAACCCTTGGTCTGTGCGCTTCTATTTTCTCGTATAACCTCTCTTTTAAAGTTGGCATAATATTATTATTTTTTGCTCAGCAGTTGCTGAATATTATTAATTAATGGTTTTTAAACTTTTCCGCTCCCTGATTTTTTTGGAGTCACAAATATAGAAAATTTTGAGGCACCTTTTTTACCTGATCATGTTGACAGACACCCCTTTTTTTATAAAATATTTTAAAATATTTTTCATGCCTGCAAAATTCAATATCAATTTTAACTTTAACCAACAGTACTGTTATTGCAATAAGATTTAAATCTAATGTTAATTTATAACAGTTTTATCAATGTGCATTTCAATTATATGTACTCTGCTTAAATTTGTAATTATCACTATCTCACGGTAATATTGATTTGTTATTTAATAACAGGTATCAAATAAATAATTGATTTCAACGCTTCGGTTCAACGGTAAATTTACAGCCTGATTTACCGGAGACATGGTTTTATTTTCATTCGTTGTTTGTGCAGACACCCCTAATTTTGAACGCTTCCAAATTTTATTTTGGTACGTTAATTTTTCTTAATCTTTGATTGCTTTGTTTATTTTGTTAACGATTTATAAAAATTGCCATTATCTTTATCGAAACGGGTAAGAATTACTTAATTTGATTTGCTGTTTTAAGAAATTACTGCAACTTTGCCGCTGTAAAATTTGCATTGTTTTATTTGTACCCGACGAGAGTTATTAATTTGTTATAATATATAGTAATGAAAAAGAACACATTAAAAATCAACTGGACCAAAGTTGATGAAGCGCCGGCTTTGGCAAGTTATTCGCTTTTGCCCATAGCAAGGGCATTTACCAAATTTGCAGGTGTTGAAATTGAGGAGAGCGACATTTCGCTTGCAGGAAGAATACTGGCTAACTTCCCCGATAATCTTACCGACGACCAAAAAATTCCCGATTACCTTGCACAGCTTGGCGAACTTGCTTTAGAACCTGACGCAAACATCATTAAACTTCCCAATATCAGTGCTTCGGTACCTCAGTTAAAAGAGGCGATTAAAGAGTTACAAAGCAAAGGCTTTAATGTTCCCGACTATCCCGAGGAGCCTAAAACCGATGAAGAGCATGAGCTTGTTGCCCGTTATTCAAAAGTGCTGGGCAGTGCCGTTAATCCGGTTTTACGTCAGGGAAACTCCGACAGACGTGCCGCCGACTCGGTTAAAAAGTTTGCCCAAAGGCATCCGCATAAACTGATGAAACCATATAGCAGCGACAGCAAAAGCCACGTGGCAACCATGAACGGAGGCGATTTTTACGGCAACGAAAAATCGGTGGTAACCGATAAACCCGTTGGTTTTAAGATAGAACTTATTGATGCCGAAGGCAACAATACCACTTTAAAAGAGGGATTAAAAACCGAAGCGGGCGAAGTGCTTGACGGAACTTTTATGAGTGCCGCGGCATTGCGTAATTTTTATGCCGAACAAATTAAAGATGCCAAAGAAAAAGACATTCTCTTTTCGCTGCACCTGAAGGCAACCATGATGAAAGTTTCGGACCCGATTTTGTTTGGACATGCAGTGGATGTATTTTTCAAAGAGGTATTTGAAAAATATGCCGACGACCTTGAATCCATAGGTTTTAACCCCAATTACGGACTGGGCGAATTGTATAAAAAACTCGAAAAACTGCCTGCCGAAAAACGTGCTGCCATTGAAGCCGATATTAAGGCTGCCTATAAAGTTAACCCCGATTTGGCCATGGTTGATTCCGATAACGGTATTACCAACCTTCATGCTCCAAACAAGGTTATCATTGATGCGTCCATGCCGGTGGTTATTCGTGACGGCGGTAAGATGTGGGGGCCCGACGGCAAACTGCACGACACCAAAGCGGTTATTCCCGACAGGTGTTATTCAACATTTTACCAGGCTGTTATTGAAGATTGTAAAGTTAACGGTCAGTTTGACCCGACCACCATGGGTAATGTTTCAAACGTTGGTTTAATGGCTCAAAAAGCCGAAGAGTACGGTTCTCATCCAACCACCTTTGAAATCCCCGCAAACGGAACGGTAAGGGTTGTTGATGAAAACGGAAACGTTTTAATGGAGCATAATGTAGAAAAAGGTGATATTTGGAGAATGTCGCGGGTAAAAGATATTCCTGTTAAGGATTGGGTACGCCTTGCGGTAAGCCGGGCACGAGCTACAGGTTATCCGGCAATTTTCTGGCTGGACAAAAACCGTGCGCACGATGCTCAAATCATTAGTAAGGTTGAAACTTATTTAAAAGATCACGATTTAAACGGACTGGATATACAAATCATGTCGCCGGTGGATGCCATGAATTTCACACTGAAAAAAGTAAGAGCCGGAGAAAATGTAATTTCGGTAACGGGTAACGTTTTAAGAGATTACTTAACCGACCTGTTCCCCATATTGGAGCTGGGCACAAGCGCACGTATGTTGTCGATTGTTCCTTTGCTTGCAGGCGGCGGATTGTTTGAAACCGGTGCTGGCGGGTCGGCACCCAAACACGTTGAACAGTTTTTAAATCAGGGGCATTTGCGATGGGACTCGCTTGGCGAATTTCTGGCACTGATGGTTTCGCTGGAATTTATGGCCGATAAGTACCATAATAACCGTACCCGCGTATTGTCGAAAGCGCTTGATAAAGCGGTGGAGGTTTATTTGGAAAATCAGAAATCGCCCTCACGTAAAGCGGGCGAGCTGGATAATCGCGGCAGCCATTTCTATCTTGCTCAATATTGGGCTGTTGCTTTGGCTGAGCAAAACGAAGATTCCGAACTTAAAGAGGAATTTGCCGGAGTGGCCAAACAGTTGGTGGAAAAGGAAAGTAAAATCCTTGAAGAGATTATGGCTACCGAAGGCAAACCCACTGATGTCGGCGGATATTATCTGCCCGACGACAAACTCGCCGAAAAAGCCATGCGCCCAAGCGCAACACTTAACGAAATTATTAACAGCTTATAATTGCTGCTTTAATATTATTGAAATGAATTGCCCGGGATTCCCCCGGGCATTTTTTTTGATGGCTTGTTATTTGATCGTTTCTATGGTTACTGCCTCTTTGTTTTTTAAATCAACAGCATGGTAAAAGGCTGCAAATGCGCTGTTAACCCAGAGTATTGCAGGAAAAATCCCCACAATAAATAACAGCAATCCTGCTATCACAATAAAAATCGATAAAAATCCCATAAAGAACAGTTGCCAGCCGTATCCCTTGGTCATTTCCCAACTTTTTTTAATGGCATCAGTTGCTTTCATCTCTTTATCCATTACCAAATAGGGTACAAAAGCCAGTTTAACGGCAAACACAATTCCGGGAACAATTAAAAAGACAATGCCGAATATTATTATAAAAGTAACAAGTAAACCGGCAAGCATAATTTCAAAATAGTTGCTACCGAAACAAGCTACCGTATCTTTTATTTCATAGCTGTCGCCCCTTACCGCTTTAAGATACACCCAGGTGGCACTCATGGATACAGGCCCTGAAATAAGCAGCCAGATTAAAAATGAAACAGATGAACCTGAATACGAAATGTCATTACCGGTGTTTGTCCCCGAAATACTTCCCAGTGATTGTGCTACCAGCATAATAATGGTAACTACCAGCAAATTGGCAAAATCGTCCTTCATTTTTTGCCAGCCAAAACCAAATGCCGAGCCAACTTCAGGTATTAAACGGGTATGATTATTACTTTCCATAACTGTTAATTTTTAAAATTCTTTTTAATACTGCAAAAAGGGTTCACAATCAAACCCTTCAAAGTTAGTGCATTTTTATTATCAGAAGAAAAATTAATGATAAAAACAAATTTGCGACCTTTGCACGAAAATACAATTTGATTTTATGGCAGCAATACCGTTGGCAGAAGAGTTACGACCCGGTTCCCTTGACGATTACATCGGACAGGAACACCTGATAGGAAAGGGGGCTGTTTTGAGGCTGAGCATCGAAGCGGGTAAAATTCCTTCGATGATATTATGGGGCCCTCCCGGTGTGGGCAAAACAACCCTTGCCAATATCATTGCCGGAAGCCTTAACCTCAGCTTTTTTACACTGAGTGCCGTTAGTTCGGGAGTAAAGGATGTACGCAAAGTAATTGATTCCGCTTTTTCGCAGGGCGGCAATGCCATTTTGTTTATCGATGAGATTCATCGCTTCAGCAAATCGCAACAGGATTCGCTGCTGGCAGCTGTCGAAAAGGGAATCATTACCCTTATCGGTGCCACCACCGAAAATCCGGGATTTGAAGTTATTTCGCCACTGTTGTCGCGTTGCCAGGTATATGTTTTAAAACCTTTGGAAACCGAACACCTCAAGCTGATGCTCAACAAAGCGAAGAAGGTGCTTGAGCAGAGATATAAGGTAAAAATATCGTTAAAAGAAACCGAAGCGTTGCTCAGAATTTCGGGCGGCGACGGCAGGAAATTATACAATGCCATCGAACTGTATGTCAGCCGTGAGATATCTTTGGGCGGGCAGCTTGTTGAAGTAACAGACGAGAAGGTGCTGGCAACCATTCAGGAAAACCTGGTGATGTACGATAAGCAGGGCGAGATGCACTACGATATTGTTTCGGCATTTATCAAGTCGTTGCGTGGCAGCGACCCCAATGCGGCCGTTTACTGGCTGGCCCGGATGGTTGAAGGAGGTGAAGACCCTAAATTTATTGCGCGACGGATGCTGATCCTTGCTTCGGAAGATATCGGTAATGCAAACCCCAACGCACTGCTGCTGGCCAACAGCTGTTTTGATGCGGTGAGTAAAATAGGATGGCCCGAAAGCAGGATAATTTTATCGCAAACAGCTGTTTATCTTGCCACTTCACCCAAAAGCAACGCATCGTACATGGCCATCAGAGAAGCGCAGGCATTGGTAAAAAAAACCGGCGATTTACCGGTACCGCTCCACCTGCGCAACGCTCCGCTTAAGCTGATGAAGCAGCAGGGGTATGGAAAAGATTATAAATATGCACATGGTTACGAGGGCAATTTTATTGATTTGGAATATCTTCCCGAAAAAATAAAAGGCACCAAACTGTTTGACCCCGGAAACAATCCACGCGAAAACGAGATGAGAAATAAACTTAAAACGATGTGGAAAAAATACGGATACTAATTGTTAACGTAACATTCCGTTTAAAAACTGCTCTTTCTTTCTTCTGGAAATTTCCACTTTCGAGCCGTCGCTCATAATGGCCATACCGCCGTCGCCCTTTATGTATTGCACCACAAAATCAAGATTGATCAGATGCGATTGATGAACCCTGATAAACGAGCTGTCTTTAAACATCGATTCAAACTCCTTTAAGGTGCGGGTAACAAGAATTTTTTCAGATGTCTGAAGATAAAAATTGGTGTAGTTATTATCGGCTTCACACCTTACAATGTTGTTTACTTTGATAAAACGGTATCCGTTAAGGGTAGGCAGGGCCAGTTTTGAGAGCGACTTACTGTTATCAAGCAACACCTCAATGCGTTCAGGCGACTGTACCCTTTTGGGCGACAGTTTGCTTAGCTTATCCACCGCATCAATAAGCTGTTGGGGATCCAGCGGTTTCAGCAGATAATCAACGGCGCTGAATTTTATGGCCCTAATGGCATATTGATCGTAAGCCGTAACAAAAATCACATGAAAGTTTATATCGCTAAAACTTTCCAGCAGGTCAAATCCGCTGCCGTCGGGCATTTTAATATCGAGAAATACCACATCGGGTTGTTTTTCGGTAATAAGTTTTTTTCCCGATGCAACACCATCGGCTTCGCCCAATATGCTAACATTATGGCAAAAGTTTTTTAGCACATTGCTTACCGCATTGCGCCCTTCCTGTTCGTCGTCTATGATTACCGCTTTAAACATGGCAGGTAAAATTAATTCAAAACATTGGATTTTGCAAAAATAGCAGGCAGCGGTTTAACGGGTGACAAAAGGTAATGTTACAATTACTTTTGTTCCTGCCGGCTCACCTTTATCATTTTTAAGGTCGATAATTTGAAACGATGTTTTACTGCCTGTTGCCTTGCCTGTGTTTTTAAGGCGTTCGGCCGTAAGCCTCATCCCCAGCGATTTATGTTTATTACCGGATGTACCGGCTATTGCTTCTGCTTTTTGACGGCCGATGCCGTTATCGGTAATGGTAAGTATCAACAGGTTATTCTCTTTTTCAACTTCAATGTTCAGTTCGCCTTTACGGTTTTCGGTTTTAAATCCGTGCTTAATTGCATTTTCGGCAAAGGGTTGTATAATCAATGGCGGAACCAAAACACTTTCGGGATCAATGGTATGGGATGTTTTTATTGAATAATCGAAACGGTTATTGGCTCTTTGTTTTTCCATATCCAGATAAAGACTGAGCGTTTCCAGTTCGTTTTCAAGCGTTATCATATTTTTCCGGCTGTTTTCAAGAATATTACGCAGCAGTTGTCCGAATTTCGATAAAAACGACATGGCTTTAAAACTGTCGTTTCCCGAAATAAAACCCTGCACCGTATTGAGTGAATTAAAGATAAAATGAGGATTCATTTGTACCCTTAGCAGTTTTTGTTCATTCTCCAAATTGCGTTTTTCAAGCTGATGCTGTTTACGCCTGAGCTTGTTTCTTATCTCAAAAATTACAAATCCGGCAAGCAAAATAACAACCAGTGAAACTATTAAATAAATAATCTTCAGCGACCGTTGTCTGTCGGCCTCGGCACGTGTTAATTGTTTATCTTTTTCAAGAAGGGCAATTTGTTTTTCCTTCTTTTCGGTTTCGTAACGCGTTTGCATTTCGGCAAGTTTTGAAGCAACCTCCGAGTTCATTACCGAGTCGTTTATTTCTATGTACTTTTTCTGGTATTGATAAGCTCTTTTGAAATCAGACTTTTGTGCATAATAATCCGATAAAAGCAGGTAGCTGTTACCGAGTCGTGATAACATGTTTGTCCTTTTAGTCAGTTCAATTTCCCGTTTAATGTAAGGATAGGCGGCCTCGGGTTTGTTAAGTGCCAGCCAAATCATTGCAATATTATGTGCAATAACTGCCTTGTGCCGGGCATTTAGAAAAGAGGTATATGATTTTACGGTATCAAAGTACGCTACCGCCCGTTGATATTGCTTTTTATGGATCATAACCTCCCATTTGTTAAGCAATGTTTCTGCAATGCTTAACGAATCACCCGCTTTTCTTTCAATTTCAAGTGCTTCGTTGTAATACATGGCCGCCGTATCAAATTTTTTTTCATCGGCATACAAAATCCCTATATTATTAAGCATGTTGGCAATGCTTAACGAATCGTTCAGTTTTCTGCGGACTTTTAAACTGTACTGATAGTAGTCCATCGCTTTGTTGTTATCGCCCATCCTTGTAAAAACCACACCTATGTTATTGGCTATAAACGACAGGTGTCTTTCGTTTACGGTTGAAGGATTTTTTTCATTGTACATCTCCAGATAGCGGAGCGAATGAATAAGATTTTCCAACGCTTTTTCGTAAAGCCCCTGTTTAGTGTAAACGGTTCCTTTCTCATAACAGGCACGGGCCATTAACAGCGTGTCGCTTAACCTTTGTGCGGTATTTAGTGCGCTGTTGTAATATTCAAGAGCCTTTCCGGCAGAATCCATTCTGTCAAAAGCATAAGCGATATTGGCCAGTGCCTTGAATTGTTCGGTTAGCTGGTTATGCTCTTCCGATGCCAATAAGGCTTTTTTGCCGTATTGCAAACTTTGTTCAAAATTGCTGCCCGAACTGAGAAAAGAAAGTTCATTGTAAATAAAAGCCATCTCCTTTTCGGGGGCAACCTTTAAAAGATGTAACAAACTGTCGGTTTCATCTGTTTTTGCATGCACATTCGACATAATAAAAAGTGCTCCGGTAAGTAAAATAAGTTTAGGTAGTGTTTTAACAGACATGATTGAACGGTTTTATGCTATAAAATTACAACAATCTTATTAATGCACAAAACAAATCACAAATACAAACATCAACATCTTTAAATTATTTAGCTATCTTGCGCCTGCATGAGAAGGTCGGTTTTTAGTTTATTACTGTTTACTTTTTTGAGTACTATTATTTATCCGCAGTCCATTCTGATTGACAGCCTGAAAAGGGTTTTGCCGGAACAAACAAACGACACTGCCCGATTAATTGTTTTACACAAATTATCGAAGGCATACCTTAAAAATAACCCCGATTCATCAAAGTATTATGCCCATATGATGCTTAAACTGGCAAACCGACAGCATATCTATTATTATGTTTCCGATGCTTTCGACCTGTTGAGCATTCTGAAGGAACAAAACGGCAAACTGGAAGAGGCCATAGCATTTACCGATTCGGCAAGTTACTATGCCACACTTATTGATGATCAGATAGGGGTTATTTACTTTATAAATAACAAGGCAACCATCTACATGAAAATGGGCCGCTACTTTGATGCGTTGCAGATTTTGAAAAGGGTAGTTGCCACAGGACAAAAAATTGACGATCCGGCGAGCGTAATTGCCGCTTACAACAACATGGGTGCGGTGTATCATTATCTCGGTGATGATGAAACTTCACTGGATTATTTTATTCGCGCCTATCAGCTTCGGCTTAAAAACAACATCACCAAAAATCTTGCTTATTCGTTAAACAATATCGGGGCATTGTACGCCAAATACGGCAACTATTCCGAAGCGCTTGAATACCACAATAAGGCAAAGCTTGCTGCCATCGAGCATAACGACAACTACAACCATCTTATCGCCTTGTCGAATTTAGGACTCGATTATCATCTGCTGAAAAACTATGAACAATCGTTGAAATATTACAACATGGCCCTGCAGGAAGCCACCAAACAGGGAGACAAAGTACTGGAATCGCATGCTTTGGAACGGATGAGTGCCATCTATTTTGAGAAAGGCGATTTGAATAAAGCAAAACCGTTGCTTGAAAAAGCATTAAAGCTTGCGCGAAAAACCGGCAACCGATTTGATGTCGCCTCATTTTGTAACTCGCTCGGCAACATCTATTTAAAAGAACACAACTACACAAAAGCGCTGCCGCTTTTTAAAGAGGCGCTGAGTCTGTCGAAAAAAATAAGTGCCAATTCGGTGGAGGTGGACGTTTACAAATCGCTGACAGCCTATTACTATTCGGTTAACAACTCCGAGAAAGCTTTTTTCTTTCAAAAACTATACGATACCAAAAAGGATTCGCTTTACAAAGCCGAAACCGACTTAAAAATTGCCAATCTTAAAAACCGCTTTGAACTTAACCTTAAGCTGGATGAATTAAAACAAAAAGAGAGCGAATTAACCATTTCGAGAAGCGAAAGCGGTCAGCGCCTTAAAATCATCTACATTGTGGGTATCAGCGGTTTGGTGTTGTTTTTTATGGTGATATATATTTTGTTGCTGTACAATAAGATTAAAAGAAAAAACCGCATCATTCGTAAAAACGAAGAAAAAGTTAAACAGTTGTTGGCAAACGAAAAAGAGCATGTAAAGCTTAAAACACGACTTATTTCAACCGTTAGCCACGAGTTTAGAACCCCCATGGCAATCATTTCGTCCAATGCACAGCTTTTGCGCGATTATTACGACAATATGGATGAAAAGATGCGCATGGAAACACTGCAATACATCCGGGGAGGTATCGAAAATATTACCGCCATGATGCAGCGTTTCGAGTTGCTCGATCAAAAAACATTGTTGGAATTTAACCCCGGACGCATCGACCTCGAAAAGCTGTTAAACAACATTGCGGGCGAACTGCAGTCGATGCCGTTGTATGAAGGAAGAATTAAAATTATCAATAAATTAACCGCAAGGGAGTTTGTCCTTGATAAAAACCTCATTACACACATTGTAAGAAATCTTTTAACCAATGCCCTTAAATACTCCGGCAACCAGCCTGTTGAATTTGAATTTTATAATACTTCGGATAGCGTGGTGTTTATCATCTCCGATAAAGGCAGCGGTATGACGAAAGAGGATGTTGAGATGATTTTTGAAGATTTTCACCGCGGCGAAAACACAAAAAACATTAAAGGAACCGGCATTGGTATGTCGGTGGTGAAAAGATGTGTTGATTTACACGGCGGAAAAATTATTGTAAAAAGCAAACCGGACCAGGGAACAACCGTTAAAGTGATTTTACCGGTTAAAAAACAGTAAAGAGCAGATGAAAGAAAAAAAAGTATTGATTATTGAGGACGATGTTGCCCTTGCGGCAACCATAAAAAACTATTTAAGTTTAAACGGCTTTTCGGTAATTCATGCCGACAACGGAGCCGAAGGCATTCAAATGGCCTTTGCCTCAACACCCGATGCAATTGTTTGCGATATCAATATTCCCGTGGTTGACGGGTACCAGGTTTATAATATTTTAAACGGAACCCCGCTTACCTGTTCAATTCCCTTTATTTTTCTAACCGCCAAAACATCTCTTAAAGATATACGTACGGGTATGCAGCTGGGAGCCGACGATTACCTTACCAAGCCTTTTGAGTTCGACGACCTGCTGAATACCATCAATACCCGCATTGAAAAACGCAAAAAGATATTACAGGCCAACGAAGAAAAATTTGTCAGCCTGCTAAATAACAGTCCGCACGGCGTATTTGTTTGTCAGGAAAACAGGTTATTGGAGGTTAACCGGAAAATGGCGGAATTTTTCGGATTGAGCGAGGTGGCTATAAAATCGTACGGGCTTACAGACCTGGCCATAAATGATGACAAAGAAGTTTTACAAAAAGCGTTGAACAGATGTATTGAGCAACAACTTCCGGAGCTTGAAATCGACTTTACCGGAATAAACAGGCACAACAACAAACCCGTTTCTTTGAAACTGATAGCCGGTTACTCATTCTACAAAGGAAAAGGCTGCATTGTCGGCAATCTTATCTCTTTGGACAGCCGGGAATATGCAACAAAAGATGTGGTGTTAAGCAGTTCCGACTTAAAAGAGCTGGGGCGCGCCATCGAACTGTTTTCAAGCGATTACGATTTGATTTCGCAGGGTTTGGTAGAAAAACTCTCGGGTGTGTTCAGTGTTAACAACAATGCTTCCGAAACCAGGGTGGAACTTTCAACACGCGAAAACGAAGTTTTGGCCGAAATATGCAAAGGCAAATCCACATCCGAAATTGCCGAAACACTTTTTATAAGCGAACGTACCGTCGAGAAACATCGTGCCGCCATCGTTCAAAAAACGCAATCGAAAAATATGATTGAAGCGGTAATATTTGCCATTAAAAACAATCTGGTGCAGGTTTAACGGCTTCTTTTAAAAAATGCTATCGGGGCGAAAAAACCATTAAATCTTTTTCAACATAACCTTCTGATGCTTCCTCCGTGCAGCCATCGGAAATAAACCTCTTTTCCTTCCCAATGGGTATAAACCCCCATCTGATTTTCGAAAATTACAAAATGTAGTAAAACTCCCTATTGCCTTATCTGTGGCCTGCAAATACTTTTGCCGGTTTAACAAACATATAATAATATGAATACAAAAACATCCATCTCAACACTGGTTCTTACTGTTCTTTCATGGCTATTAATCAATTCGGCAACTGCCCAGGTAGCAATAAATACTACAGGTACGGAGGCAAGCCCGTCGGCCATGCTCGATGTATCAAGCAATGAAAAAGGCGTTTTAATTCCGCGCATGACCGCTTCCGAAAGAGATGCCATTACATCACCCGCCGGAGGACTGCTGGTATTTGTAACAGATGATAATAGCTTTTATTATTATGATAACACAAACTGGATAAAGGTGTTAAATGACGATACTACTGATGGCGACTGGGAAATTTCGGGTGACTATGTTTACGTGTCTTCAGCAAAAAATGTTGGTATCGGCACCAGCACTCCCGACGGAAAACTGGTTATTGAAAACAGCTCTACCGGCAACAGTTTAAAAGTTACTGCCAATTATACCGGCAACATAAATAATGGTATTTCCTCTGTTGTTTCAGGTAGCGGAACCTATGACCAGTACGGCATAAAAAGTACAATTACAAATACAGGCGACGGAAGACATTACGGGTTATATAGCAATTTAACCGGTGCAGGAGCGGGAAAGCAATATGGAGTTTACCAAAACATTGACAATACCGGAGCAGGGATTCATTACGGAAGCTATACCAATATTACGGGTACCGGTGAAGGAAAACAATATGGAGATTTTATCAGTATGCTCAATACGGGTTCGGAGGAACATTACTGCGATTACAGGTATGTAGGCGGAGCCGGAAGCGGCAGTCAATACGGAACCTACACTAAGATAAGCAATACAGGTAACGGTAGCCACTATGGTGTTTATAATTCTTTTAACGGTGCTTCCGACGGCTTTAACTATGGTGTATATAACTCTGTTTTGGCAACCGGTAATGGTATTCATTACGGCCTGTATAATTATCTTGCAGGCAGCGGAACCGGAAAAAAATATGGTATTTATACTTCATTCTATGCCGGAGCAGGCGGTACTCATTACGGTATTTACGTTAATGCACTGGGAGCCGAACATTATGCTGCATTGTTAAGAGGAAAACTGTATGTAAAAGATAATCAAACGGCAGTTTCCGAACCCCATAACGCATTAACAACCATTCATAGTACCGAAACCGATACAGCCCTTTTTGTAGATGTTACCAACGGTGCATTAACTGACGGTTACGGTATTTTAACCGAAATGTCGGGAACGGGAACAGGATACCAATATGCCGCTTTTAATTTGGTAAACAATACAAGCGACGGTAAACATTACGGAGTAGGTAACATGTTATCGGGTTCGGCAAACGGTATTCAATATGGTGTTTTCAACGAAATTAACAACACAGGAAACGCCATCCATTATGGAACATTCAACTATCTTACGGGATCGGGTACCGGTAAAAAATATGGCAACTATGTTAACATAACTTCCACAGCCAAAGGAACTCATTACGGCAATTACACACTGTTGGATGCGGCAAACGACGATAACAAATACGGCTCTTACATCTCCATTCCCGTTTCGGCAGGAGGAACACATTACGGAATTTACAGTACCGTATCGGGAAGCACAAATTATTCGGGATATTTTACTGGCCGGGTATATATGAAGGACAATGTGGGAATCGGAGTATTGAACCCCGCTGTTAAACTTGATGTGTTCGGCGATTTTCAGGTTAAAAACAGCGGCTCGCCGGCAGTGGCCAATATCGAATCGGGAAACGATGTTGCCGAAATAACCATTAAATCAGGCGGCCCGGGTGATGATGCCCGCATTAGATTTTTTACCGGAGGTTTGGAAAGAGCCATGATAGGTTTTGATATTGACAACGACCGTTTCTTTATAAAAGAAGGTGCGAAAAATATTTTTATCGACAACGGAGCGATGCTGCCGGAAACCCACAGAACTCAAAACCTCGGTTCTTCTACCAAAGCATGGAACGATATTTATTACGACGACCTGCATAATATGGGAGCATCTGCTTTCGGCGGCCGTACTCCTTCGGAGGAAATTGTAAATTATCCTCCCAAAGAAAAACTCCCGGGTTCATTCGATTATAAAACCGAACGCGGCGATGTTGAACTCGATCCTGCATCGGTACCCCCGGGACTGGCGGATAACCGCTCACTGCTCACCGACGAAATGGCAAGTTACAATTACAAAACCAACTACGAACAGCAATTAATTATTAATGAACAAAAAGAGATCATCAACAAACAAAACAAAAAAATTGAAAAACTGGAAACGCTTTTAATAAAGCTTGAACAAAGAGTTGCAGGATTAGAGAAAAAATAATATTAATCAAATGGTAGGAAATTTGGTTGCAAACGGCTACGGAAATATTTCCGTATGCCGTTTTTTTTAGGTTGGAGTGCCTGGAGTTGGGCGTTTGGCGTTCAGCGTTTGGCGTTTGGGCAGGCTTCGGTCGCGCCTCCTTTTTATTTTTCACTTTTCATTTTTCACTTTTCACTATCAGGACGCAAGCCTCTGTCCGACCGAAAAGGTTTTCTTTGCGCCTTTGGGCCTTCACGGTTCCTCAAACTTTAAAACTTTGAACATTCAAACTTTGAACCTCCAAACCTTGAATCACCAGCAACAAGCACCC
>CAYNVN010000102.1:0-4816 GCA_964400655.1 uncultured Lentimicrobiaceae bacterium | reverse complement strand
TTAATAAATTTGAAGACGGTATTTTTTATTCACTGCTGGTTTGCCGTAAAGATGACGAAACCATTTTTATTGACAGCCGCGCTTCCGATGCGGTAGCTTTGGCATTGCGTTTTGGTGCACCCATTTATGCAAACAAAGTGGTTATCGACGAAGCTGGCATTGAAATGGAAGAAGAAACCATTGAAAAAGAGACCTCCGATCCCATTGAAGAGAAAGATTACGATTTAATGGAAGATGCACTTACCATTAGTGAACTGGAAGAGGTTTTAAGAAAAGCCATTGAGGAGGAAAACTATGAAGAGGCATCAAAAATAAGAGATATCATAAAGCGAAGAAAAGAAGAATTACTTTAGGTTTTATCGGTCACATTTCCCATTAATACATATTTAGCAGGTAATGAAGCAGTACTTAACCCTTTTACAACACGTATTAGATAACGGAATTGAAAAATCGGACAGAACAGGAACGGGAACCAAAAGCGTTTTCGGATATCAGATGCGCTTTAATCTGGAAGAGGGATTTCCGGTATTAACCACTAAAAAACTTCACTTACGATCGATTATTTATGAGCTGCTGTGGTTTTTAAACGGTGATACCAATATAAAATATCTTAACGACAACAAGGTACGTATCTGGAATGAATGGGCCGATGAAAACGGCGATTTGGGGCCGGTTTACGGTGCTCAGTGGCGAAACTGGAACGGCGAAGGTATCGATCAGATTTCGATTGTAATCGACCAGATTAAAAACAACCCCGATAGCCGACGGATGATAGTGGCTGCATGGAACCCCGGTGTACTGCCCCTGGGAGGAAAAACCTTTGCCGAAAATGTTGCAGCAGGCCGGGCCGCTCTTCCTCCGTGTCATGCCTGGTTTCAGTTTTATGTTGCCGACGGAAAACTGTCGTGTCAGATGTACCAGCGCAGTGCCGACATTTTTCTCGGTGTACCTTTCAATATAGCCTCTTATGCTTTGTTAACCATGATGATGGCACAGGTTACAGGGTTAAAACCGGGTGAATTTATTCATACCCTTGGCGATGCCCACATCTATTTAAACCATATTGAACAGGTGAAATTGCAGCTTACGCGAACACCCCGTCCGTTGCCGGTAATGGAAATCAACCCGGAGGTTAACGATATTTTCAGTTTTAAATACGAAGATTTTAATCTGGTTAATTACAACCCTCATCCGCATATAAAAGGGGAAATCTCGGTTTAATGACATTCTTTCATCCAATACCTGCTCCGTTTTATAAAGCAAAGTTAACTTGTTGGTTATAACAGTCTTCTACAGAAACATATAAATATCTTCAAGCTGTTAACTTTAATTAACTTCAGTAAAAAGGTTACCTGTTTTATTTAAAATGTTACTTTTACCTAACGTATCTTGTTAATACTATGGCATCTCATATTGAAACCGGAAAAAAGGGAGAAAGCCTTGCCGCCGACTTTTTATTAAAAAAAGGTTACAAAATTCTGGAGACCAACTGGCACTACGGTCACAAGGAAATTGATATCATTGCAATGGAGGGTAACATGCTGGTAATTGTTGAGGTGAAAACCCGCTCAACCGATTATTTCGGTTATCCCGAAGAGGCAGTAAACAAAAAGAAACAGGAATATTTAATAAAAGCCGCCGATGCCTACGTGTACCGGTACGACCTTCCCTACGAAGTACGTTACGATATTATTGCCATTATATTAAACGGCAACGATGTAAAAATCCATCATATAGAAGATGCGTTTTTTCCGGGATTATAAAAAAAGGGGCTCAAATATGCACCTTTTTTAGGATACTACCCTCAAAAACCTGAAAACTTCCCAACCCGGAAACTTTGTGCCATCTGCCATCGGGAACCCAAATTTGTTGGCAAGACAGAAAATCAGCAGACCCTATTTAATTGTAATCTTAATTTTCTTTATTATTTCGTTAGCGGAGCGAGCAACAATAACGTAATAATCACCCGGTTCTGTTACCCAATTCTTTGAAATATTGTTCCACGACATAAACGCATCCTTATCAAGTTGAAAAGCAACCGTTTTTGTTTCTCCTTTTTTAAGATAAACTTTTTCAAAGCCTTTAAGTGCTTTTATGGGTTTTGCAGAGTTTGTGTTTTTGCGTCTGATGTATATTTGTATAACATCTGCTCCGTCAAAATTACCGGTATTGGTAACGGAGACATTTAGTTTTACAATTTCGCTTGTTGAATATTTCTTTTTATCGGTTTTTATTTCACCGTATTTAAACGTTGTATATGAAAGTCCGAACCCGAACGGATATAGCAATCCTGACTTTTCATTATCGAAATATCTGTAACCTGTAAAAATTTCATCTTTATATACCACATCTTTTTTGTTACCGGGAAATTCACCTATATGGTGTGCAGGATAATCATTTAGTTTTTTAGCAATTGAAAATGTAAGTTTTCCCGAAGGGTTTACGCTGCCGGCTAATATTTCGGCCATTGCTGTTCCACCTTCCATGCCGGGATAGCCCACAAATAAAATTGCTTTAGAATCATCTATCCATTTATCATATTGTCCGAAACTACCGCCGAAAATAATAGCAATCATTGGTTTTATTGCAGAGAGTTTGTTCATCAATTTTGACTGTTCAAAAGGAAATTCGTATGATTGTTTATCCCTGCCTTCCGAATCGTATCTGTATTTTCCCCACATTGCATCCGGAAGATTATGAAGCCAGCCGCCGATATAAATTACCAAATCGGCTTTTTTGGCAACTTCTACGGCTTCTTTTGTTAGTTTCTCCGAACCTTTTCCTTCTTTATTGGGTTCGTATCCTCTTGCATATAGAATATTAACTTTCGATCCAAACTGTTTTTTAACAGCTTCCAGAGGGGTTATTTCATATAATGCTTTAACCTGTGAGCTGCCACCTTGTCCGGCATGTTTAGCAGTAGCGTTATCACCTATCACGGCAATGGTTTTTATATCTTTATTTAAGGGTAAGATGTTGTCATTTTTTAGTAATACTATACCTTCTTCGGCTACTTTTAAAGCTGTTTTGTGGTGTGCATCAGTATTTCGGGAACCTTTCGGCCGTTTACCGTCAAACAGGTGAACTGCATACATTACCCTGAGTATTCTTTTTACTTTTTCGTCAACATATTTTTCATATTCGGGATGTTTTTTCACCAGTTTAATTACCGGGTCGGCAAGAAAAAAGTTGTTGTAATTCGGGTTCTCACGGGTTCCGCTGGAAAGTTCTGTTCCCATTTCAATATCAACACCGTGTTTTAGAGTGGGTAATGTTGAATGCACAGCACCCCAGTCACTTACCGAAGCCCCCTTAAAACCAAATTGTTCGTGTAATACTTTAAAAAGGTATTCGTTGTTGCTGCAATATTCACCGTTAACTTTATTATATGCCGTCATTATTGTATAAACATTTCCTTCTTCAACAGCATATCTAAAAGCAGGCAGATATATTTCCTGCAATGCTGTTTCGCTAACAACAGCATTAATTTTTCCTCTTAGTGTTTCCTGATTATTAGCATCATAATGTTTTACGCAAGCAGCTACACCTTGTGACTGAACACCTTTGATATATCCGGCAGCCATTTTCCCGCTCAGAAAAGGGTCTTCAGATAAGTATTCGAAATTTCTTCCGTTTAGAGGGGTTCTGATGATGTTAACTCCCGGGCCTAAGATTATGTCTTTATTGCGGTTTGCGGCTTCACTGCCAAGCACTGTTCCGTATTCAAACCCCAGCTTTTTATTCCATGTGGACGCAAGCGTTATTCCTGTAGGTAAATAAGTTGCCGAATCTTCGGTGGTATCGTCAAAATTCCAGTCTCTACCGTGTTCCATACGAACACCGTGCGGGCCATCCGACATCACCAATTCAGGTATTCCTAACCTTTTTACTCCTCCTGATGTAAAGGAAGAGCTTGCATGTATCATTTTTACCTTTTCTTCCAATGTCATCAGTCTTAATAATGAGTCCACTTGTGTTTCGTAGTTTAATAATTGATTGCCCTCCAAAGCGATTTTGCTTTGTTGTGCCCAAAGATTATTTACGTTAATTATTAATGTTGTTAATAAGATTAATGACAACAACTTTTTATTTGATTTTAACATAATAATATCATTTTTTAAGATGATGCTAAAATACCTTATATCCGCAACTAACTTGTTAATAAAAAAATTAAAATACAAAATTTAAAAACAGCAGTAAATCCTTTTTCCGGAATTTCTTTGGTGAATTATTATTTCAACAACAAGATATCGTTGTTTGCCACCCCTTTTTGGCTGAAAGTTTCGGGGTGCTGCCTTGCATCCCGCCCTGCTGAACCGCTTTTTTTATTAAACCATTTTTTATCCTAAATGCTAAGCACATTTCTTTTTGCCCAACAAAACGGGTATGTTTGGGTTGTTAACCAGAGTGGTTCCTGACTAATCGTTGTATTTATAAAATCCTCAACGAAGAACCGGCATCAATTACATAGAAAAAGCCCCATGGATTTAGTTTAACACGGGGCTAATCGTTTGGCTTTTTGGACCGCTCATGGTACTGTTTATTGTGAGTGGTTTTTATCTGTTTCTTTCATCGTTAAAAATTTCAAAATATTCTTTAAAAATAAATTTCCTGTTTCTTTTAAATCCGGTATATTCTTCTAATATTTTCAATTTCTCAAAATCCAATAACAATCTGTTTGCTGTCGAATGTGCAATTCCCATTTCCTCTACTAATCTTCCTGCTGTAATAATCGGGTTTTCAAACAGGATTCTCAACATTTTCATTCCTTTTCCTGTCTTCGACAATGGGTCACCCAAAAAACTTAAACTAAATT
>CAYNVN010000101.1:0-27726 GCA_964400655.1 uncultured Lentimicrobiaceae bacterium | reverse complement strand
TGTGATGGAACCGTCGGTTTCAACAACAAAGTTGATAAATACACGGCCCTGGATACCTGCCTCTTTGGCATAGGGGGGATATTTAATGTTGGTTGCAAGATATTTCATCAAAGCGCCCCTGCCACCCGGAAATTCAGGCATGTTCTCAACAACCTGAAAGATTTGTTGCTCTTCAACTTCCTCTTCCTCTTCTTCCGGCGGAATGTATTCTTCAAATTCGGTAGCATCGTCGGCCTCAACGTCAATGTCCAGATCGTCTTCAACTTCAACATCGTCTTCAACAATTTTAATTTGAGTTACCTGTTTTGGCGGTGGAGGTGGAGGTGGTTTAACCTTTTGTTCCGTAATCGGGATTATCTCTTCAGGAGCATCATCCATTGCCACCTGCAATTGGTTCACGGTTTTTTTGTCGTAACTTTTCATTGAGAAAGCACCAAAGACAACCAGCAAGGCAATGATCATACCGATCTCAAAAAAGTAGCCTTTCTTGTTTTCTAAATCAGCTTTCGGTGTTTTTCTTAATTCCATTTTATCTTGTTTTTTTAAGATGTGAGAAACACGGCTAAAATAAGAATAATCTTAATATCAGACCGTTTTTGATTTTATTTTTTTAAAAACCGGAATAAATGCCAGCCAACCTGCAAATGCGCCGACCATATCGGCAACAGCATCGTAAACATTACCGCTTCTGCCTATAAAAACATAATATTGCAATATTTCGGTTAAAGCACCATAAACAATGGTAATGCCAAGTGCGGCCCAAACCAGTTTTTGCCTGCTGCCTCCACTGTATTTATGGCGGTATCCGAAGAGTATTAAAAAGGATAACAAACCAAAAATAAAGAGGTGGACAACCTTGTCGGGGCTCAGCCAGTCCCAAAACGATTTAATTTCGGGAAAAACGTTACCGGGCAACCCCGTCAGCAATAAAATTATCAAGGACCATGCCAAAGCGGGCCAATACCCCCTGAGAACCATTTTAAGATTCAATCAGTTCTTTATAAGCGGCAGCATCAAGCAAATCATCCACTTCACCCAGGTCAGAAACCTTCAGTCTAATTATCCATCCGTCACCATAAGGGGTTGTATTTATAAGTTCCGGATTGTCTTCAAGGTTTTCGTTGAACTCAAGGATGGTTCCGCCAACAGGCATCAACAGGTCGGAAACGGTTTTTACCGCTTCAATGGTTCCAAAAACCTCTTCTTTATCCAATGTTTCATCAACGGTTTCAACTTCAACAAAAACAATATCGCCCAACTCTTTTTGAGCAAAATCGGTAATGCCTACCAGGGCTTCGTCGCCATCAATTTTAACCCACTCGTGGTCGCTGGAGTACTTTAAATTTTCAGGAATATTCATTTTATTTAAATTTTAAATTAGGTTGGTCAAAATTAGTTAAAAAATCTTCAGCATATTGTTTATAATAACCTATACTGAAAATAAATTACTGGGCCAGATTAAACCGAAGTGAAAAACCTCCGCTGGTTGAAGCCGTCGGATACTGGGCCGACACATAAGGATTGTTGCTGTTCCAGTTGTAATAAAACCTTAACTGAAGGCTTTTACTTAACATATAATCGGCCGAAAAATTAAATGTAAACTGTTTCGATCCGGAAGAAATTTGATTGTTATTGTTGTCAATTCTTCGTAAAAAGGTAATATTATCACGAATCCCAAAATCGGCTTTAAGGTTTAAATCGCTGTTAAAGTTGGTTTTCTTACCGCCTGTTACCACGGAGAATTTAAGTCCTTTAAACCGGTAACCCACTCCAACGGAGACTTCATTACTATTGACTTCGGTAAGCTGGTTGTTCACAAAACTCATGGTAATAGCACGCGATTTCTTAAAGTCGAGCCGTGCGTTAAAACTGTTGTGCATGGTAACATCAAAACCCACAAGGGGCGAAAAGGTTTCCATCATTGAAACAACGCCCACATCGTAACGGTTAACATAGTTCATACTGTTCTCAAACATATTATCGGGGTTATCGGGATCATACAAAAGGTTTTCCTGCCACGAGGTGATGCTCATCATCGAGCGGTAACTGTGTTTGATATTGAAACTACGAAATGCTTTTTGAATAAACGGAATATTGGTTAACCCATTGAAAGTAATTGTCCAGTTTGGTATGGGGAAAGCGGGGAAAACAGTGGAAATATCAATATTGTTCACACTTTTCCCGGCATATGCTGCAAGAAATGAATAATAGAGTACCTCCTGTTGATTTGACCCGTATCCCTGCGGGAAGTTTTCACCGGCAAGCGAGTCGTAAAAGTATTCGTGATTCCAGTTTGGATTTTGGCGGGCAAGGCGTTCGGCAACGGGCAAACGGTTTGCACGGAAAGTATTAAAAGTTGGCGAGTTGGTTGAATCACCTTTGGAAGAAAATGAAGTTTTAATAATATTATAAGAAATGCTAAAGTTTCCCGATTCTACTGCCGAGAACTCTCCAAAACCTCCCAATTCGTTGTTATATCGGTAATAAGCACGCCGGTTACCGGTCAATATTCTATCGCCATCCAAATCGATACGGATGACCGACCAAAGGTCGAGGTTTACTTTGTAGTTTAGTTGTTCGGTATGTTTTTGCATGTAAGGGTTATTCAACGCGGTATCGGTAGTTATCCATCCCAGTCGTGCCGCATCAGCCCTGATGTCGCGCTGGTCTCCAAAAACAAATCCCCAGCCGGGTGCCTGCGATGCCATATCCATACCCAAAAATGTAGGCTCGGGAATATAACCGGGCAGTAACATACCGTTGGCTTCACGATAGTTCAGGCTTACTTTTCTTACAAGCATCACTGTTTTTAAAATACCGTCAAGGGCTATTTTTCCGTAATTTACTTTTGGCTTGGCATTGGCCGAATCGGCAGGATTGTTTTTATTTTTTTTCTTGTTACGGCTATTTCCCGCCTGCTTTGAATTTCTTCTGGATGAGCCTCCCCTGCTTTTCCGGTTAAGATTTTTCAGATAGGTAACTTTGTTATAAACCTTAACCAAATCGCCTGACGAATTGAGTTGTATATCGTTGGAGTTTTCGATGGCATTACCGAATCTCGACTGGATTGAAATCGGAGAAGCGGTCCAGGTATATAATGCCTGATAACTGGCAGTTACTTTCATCCAGTCAACAAGCGGAAGTTTTTTTAACGGCAGGTTATAGGTTACCTTAAACGTTTGATTATAATGCTGTTTGGTACCAAACCCGAAAATCTGATCCCATATCTCCTGTTTATACTCCTCCCACTCCTGTGTATGCTTATCGGGATAAATGGTTGGTTCTTTAATATATGCTTTTGAACCGGTTGAAAGTTCCAGCGAGAGTGATTTGGCCAAATCATACTTAATACTAAAATTGTTGTTCCAGTTCCAAACACGGTTGTAAGTGGGATAGGTAATGATGTCGCCAAAACTTTTATCTCTGTATTGCCGCTTGGTAAAATCGCGGTTCATATCGGTCCTGAACGAGAGTACTTTGGGCAAATAATAAAAGTTAAAGTCTTTTATCAGCTTAAACCAGTTTGATTTCCCAAGGAATTTAATCTTATTGAAAGGTTTAACATTTTTCGGCCGCATGTTGTAGTTGTATCCAAGTCCTCCCTGATACCTTTTCTGCGACTCCTCTTCCACATCAATGCTGGTATGCTTTATCTGCGAATAGGCAAAAGAGGCATCAAAGTTCTCTATGTCGTAAATTTTAGGTTTCCGTTTTGAGTTCTTTCGTTCCTTACGGACATTCATAAAGTTGATGTTTTGCCGGGTGGTATGATCGACAGTAAGCCTTTTAACCGAGTCGCGGCTCTCCTTTCTGACATAAGTATCCAAGTTATCTTTTAACAAGATATCAGGATTTAACGGATCGTATTTGGGTGTGATGTTCGACACCCCATAATCGTAGTGCATCGGGATTTTTACACCACTTTTTTCAGGGAAGAATTTTCCCCAGTTGATGTCGGTTGAAACCTGAAAACTGGTTTGATAATCCAACGATATTTCACTAATCTTTTGATCGATGCTTCCAAATCCGGCACTACGGTACGAACCCATTAACTGAACCCTTCCCAAATCGGCAAGATCGGCCTGCATGCGGCCGGTGGTAGCCCAACCCGGTGAATCGTTAAAATCGGTCAGTCTCAATTCATCGAGCCAGATAATGGCACTTTTGGGATCTCCGTCATCGGCAGTTCCAAAACCATGTTTCTTAGGATTCCTGATACCTATTAAAATACCCTTTACATCGCTGATACTGGGATTTCCAAGCACAGTAATCATGGCATTTCCGTGTTTTTCACGATAGGGTTTATTTAATTCAACCGTATTGTTGGGGTCGCGCATGGAAACATTCCGGGTTTGTTTTACATTAACCAGTTCGTCCAAAACAATCTCCATGTTGTTCTCCTCGGGCCAGATGGCATCCGGATCGTTGATGGAGGTTCCCCACGGCGTTACCTTAATGGGTATTTCATATTCGTAATAATTGTGTGTAAAGTCGGCACCCAGCCTGATGAAAACGGTGAGGTCTCCATCGTTAAGGTCATCAAATTCCTGTTGCCGTTCTCCGTGCACATACATCTTGATTTTCTTGTATTGCCTGAAATCGAAACCGGTGGTTTTAAAAGCACCGCGGGCATCACCATCCTGTAAATCGGTAATGCTGAATTGCAACGATTGTTCATTAAGTTTCACATAATCGGTGGTACCGAAATTGGTTTCACGCTGAATACCCGGAGGAATAACATAAGGAATTGGTACTCTCCGACCGTTCTCTTCAATGTTAACCGTTGAGATAACAAATTTTGTTTCGCTTCCGTCATCGGTAGGAATGTATTCGCCCTGTGCCAGCAACGAATGCTTATACCTGCGCCAGTCGCCGCGAACCAGTTCAAAAGTGGCAAAACGGCAAACAATGGGCTTTTTAAAGTTTTTCATAAAAACCCTCATAAACCTGATGGAGCGGAAATCGGTAATATTTCCCACAACCTTATCGGGATTGGTAATGGGGATACGGAACTGATACCATTTAACTTCCGGTAAGATATCGCCGTTGGCAAGCTGTACGTTTTTTGCCGTTCTGATGTCGGCAATATCATTTTTCCCGACCACCATTTCGTTGGGGTCCAGTTTCACCTTATACTGATAATAACGTTCCGATTCGCTTAAAGTATTATCGCGGTTAATATCTTCAATATTCGGCAAATTGGATGCAGCCGTGGGATAATTTTCAGGATTTGTTTCGTCGGTGGGAGAGTTACCTTCCACGCCGTTGTAGTTTTTATAACGTTCAAGAACAGATGAGTATTCTGCCTGCTGGTCAAAGTCGGAGCCACGGAAATAGTGGTAATTATCAGCCGACGGGTCCTGCTCTGCCAGTTGGTAGGCTTTTGAATTTCCACCGAAGTTGGCCCGCAGTTTCGACAGGTAAGCGGTTTCGTAAAACGAGCGTTCGTCATCATCGCCCAATCCGTCGTAACCCACATCCTGAAACTGTCGCGAATTGGCAACGTTGCTAAAGGATTCAACCAATGCCTGAATATTAGGCACACGTCCCCAGAGCGTTGTATCCACATTTTCGGGAACTGCCGTGGTGGGCAGCCCGTTTTCGTAACTTTTACGGCCGTCCTTTAAAATATCTTCCGAAATTTCACCAAGGTTAAAATAGAGTTCACCTTTGTTGTCGGAGTCTTCCGAAAAAGGGTCCATCATCCAAAACTCAATGTATTCAATATTGGCCGCTTCAAAATCGGAAGTTTCAATTCGTCGCATAATACCTCCCCATCTCGACTCCGGATCAAGCAAATTACCGTCCTGATCAACATATTCGGCATCAAAGTTATAGGGCCCTCTTTCGTTGGGATAATAGGCAAAGTTCAGTACAGGTATGGTTGTGGGCCGTCCGTTGGGGATATCTTTATTCGGAAAAACCTCTGTTTCCAGAACCTGGCGTGTTGCGTTTTTTGAAATTTCATTTTTATCGACGTTGGGCGGGCGCAAGCCACCGGTGCGATCGTAAAACAAGGGGTCGATAATATACCATGCAAATTTAGCCCTGTTTTTTCCGTAATCGTAACTTTGCTCGCTTGCTTCGGGAAACATTGAAGGCTGTCCCTGCGGGGTGCTGGCAAGAAACCATGAACCAATCCGTTTCAGGTCGATGGTTGATTTGGCTCCCTCAAAATCATCAATGTATGATGTTCCCGACTGCCCGATGGCTTTGGAATGGCCGGGGAGAAACTGAGCAAATTCGGCATCAACCGAAATTTTGGAAACCACATTGGTTGAAATTCCGGGAAGTTTATCAATGATGTTGGTCAACCATCTCGAATCTTTTCTGTAGCTCAAATCCACTCCCCAAATGGTATTGGAAATGGGATCGTCGCCATAATTTACCTTTTGGGTCAACGGCCGTTCGTGTAAGTTCATAATGGTTCCGCCAACATGAAAGTCTTTACTAAATTCGTGATCCACATGAACGCCCATCATCCGTTTTTGCTGAACGTTGAACATCGAGTTACTTTCCAGCGAAACATTAATCGGGGTACCCGAATTTAAAATACCTTCGTTTAATATGCGTACACGCCCCAGTGTATAATCAACCGTATAATCCACATTTTCCGTCAGAGGAACACCTCCGGCAGTAACGGTAACCGAGCCTTGCGGCACATTCAGGGCATTGAGGCTGATTTCGTTGCCCGACTTTGATTTATAAAATCCTTCGAGGATGTAACGGTTTTTATCGGGATATTGCTCTGCCGCCGCCTTGGTCATTGTATATAACGAATCATAGGCATATTTATCGGCAAGCTCCTGATCGGCCGGAAAAACAGAATCGTGAATATAGCTTCCGAAAGGTTCAAGCACCGTAAAAAAGAGTCTTCCGTTGGAGCTTTGGAAGGTTCCCCCGTTGGTGGCGGCACCGTCAACAAAATCGAAAACTCCGTCACCGCCCGGAATGGGGTTTAACTGATTATCGAGGTTATCAACTCCCAACACGTGAATAAGCGGCTTTCCCTTTACATCATCGGGGCCTTCCATAAAGTAACCGGTAGGCACACCGTTTTTATCGCCCGAATAAAGAATGTTAAAGATAAAATCCTGACGTTGTACCTGATAGGCACCAATGGAATAAACGTTTTTCATCATCAAATCCCACATGGGGATTTTGGTATCCAAAACATTACTTTTCAAAAGCTTAACAATAAGCGCATTGGGCGTTGAGATGCCCTGATCGGAAAATTCTCCCACCTGATATACCTGATTATCGCCGATAATTGAATACTGATATGCTACGGCCACTATCTGGTCGTCGCTAAGCGAAGTGTTGAGCGAAATAAAACCGAGTTTTTGGTTAACGGTGTATTCGGTGGATTTAAGTTTACGGGCATTTTCGAGTTTAATAAAGTCTTCGCCGGGAACCATATATTGCGAAGCGCCCACATTAAACGGGTCGCCGGTAAGATATTGTGTAACTGTATTAATGTCTCGTACCTGAACGGTGTCGAGTTTATAAATCAGATCGTTTGAAACATTGGAAGGGTTGGTTTGTCCCGGTATGGGGAAAATGTACTTATTATGAATTTTTGAAGGTTTGTTTTCACCCAGATCGGCAAACGCAACAATATTACGGTTTTCCTGGGTGGCGGCACCAATGTTGGTAACCCATACCTCCACCTTGTTGATGATAACGTCGGATGAGATAATGGGCAGCGAACTTAAGGCACGTTCAAAATTATCGCGAAAGTACTGACTTAAAAAGAAGTGGCGATTCGACTCATAGTCAAGTGCCGTAAGTTCAAACTTATTGGCCTGGGCTCCTCCTTCAACTTTTATGTTTTTGGTTTCGCTTTGCTGTTGCGAAAAAACGGCAGTAACCGTGGTCTTTCCGAATTGTAATTTGGTTTTAACCCCAAACAGGCTCTGGCTGCCTCTGATAAGCGACGAACGCAGCGGAAGACTAACATTTCCTGCTTCTATCAATTTGATAATCTCATCTTCATCGCCTTCGTACTTTAATTTCAGCGTATTTTCAAAGTTAAACGACGACTCGGTATTGTAATTGGCTTTAAACTCAATTTTATCCCCGATTTTGGCAATCACATTCATTTGAATGGACTCTTTAAAATCAAAATTGGTGGTACGTCGCTGACGTACGTCAAGGGCGGGGTCGTCACGCTTGTTCGATAAAATCCCGAAACTTATCTCGGCCGAACCCTGCGGGCGTATGTCGATGGTGTTGCTGCCGAATATGGTTTCAAAGGCTTTGCCTCCCACATAAATTTTAGGTATCAGCCTCGACCCTTCGGAAGTCCCCGAAACTTTAGCCCTCTCTTTCCAGTAATCTTTAACATCTTTATTGAGTTCGTATTGCTGATAATCTTTAAAGCTCATGGTAGTGGGAGAGCGATAGGTAAAGTTGCCGATTTTATTAATAAACTCGTAAGAGTTTGTTTTGGGGTTGTAAATAATCTCCTGTTTAACGTTGGAGGGGTTATTGAGGAACAGCGGACTTTGATTTTGGTCGAGATAAGGGTTGCCGGTAAAATCTTCAAAAGGGTATATCAGGTTGGTTGTATCGGTACTTTGTGTCGTATCGGCATTGTTAACATTTTGGGAGCAGACAAACGGCATCATCTGCAAACCCGGCAGGCCTGCCCACATTAAAACAGTTAAAATAAAAGACAGTAAAAAGTATTTTTCTCCCCGCTTCAAAATATTCTTTATCGTTAGTTCAAATACTAATATTATAAAATCTTCAATGCCTCTTTAATAAGAAGTTCAACACTGTCGATACCCGATTGTTTTAAAACTTTGTCAACTGCTTTGCCGGCAATGCTTTTGTTAAACCCGAGTATTAATAAACCTGATAACGCTTCATCTTTTAAAGTATTGTGAACCGGAGCGTTTTTTTCGAGCTGAATATCCTGTTTCATCAGTTTATCTTTCAGGTCGATTACAATACGCTGGGCGGTTTTCCCGCCGATACCTTTAACGCTCTGTAAAACACCGGTATTGCCCGTTGTAATGGCCTGAAATGTTTCCTCGGTTGTGAGCGACGACAAGATCAGTCGGGCAGTATTGGCTCCCACCCCCGAAACGGTAATCAGCATTAAAAAAAGCTGTCGTTCGTTTTCTTTGGCAAAACCAAACAAAATATGGGCATCTTCGCGCACCACAAGATGTGTATAAAGTTTTACCTCTTTAAGATCTTTTATTTGCGAATAGGTGTTGACCGTAATGTTGATAAAATAACCAATCCCCTGATTTTCAACTATTGCATAAGTTGGTGTAATTTCCACAGGTTTTCCGGAGATAAAAGCATACATAAGCTGCGGCCGTTATTGATTTTCATAAGTGTTAAGAAAGCAAAAATACAATAATTTAAATACGGTTAGTTTGAATTTGATTTATTACATCATGATGATGGTTTTTATTGTCGATTGTGTTATTTTTGGTGATTAAATCGGAAAACAGTTTATGGATAATTTCATTGTATCGGCGCGTAAATACCGGCCATCAACTTTTAAGCAGGTAGTTGGACAGCAGTCTATTACAACAACCCTGCAAAATGCCATTAAAAACAACCATCTTGCACAGGCTTTTCTTTTTACCGGGCCGCGGGGTGTGGGTAAAACAACATGTGCCCGAATTTTGGCAAAAACAATCAACTGCCTTAACCCCACCGCCGATATGGAGCCGTGTAACGAGTGCGAATCGTGTACGGCTTTTAACAATAATGCTTCTTTTAATATTCACGAGCTGGATGCCGCTTCAAACAACTCGGTTGACGATATCCGGAATCTTGTTGACCAGGTAAGAATACCACCACAGGCCGGAAAATACAAAGTGTACATCATTGATGAGGTTCACATGCTTTCGCAGGCAGCTTTTAACGCCTTTTTAAAAACACTGGAAGAGCCTCCGGCCTATGCCAAATTTATTTTGGCCACTACCGAAAAACATAAAATTCTGCCAACCATTCTTTCCCGCTGCCAGATTTTCGACTTTAAACGCATCGGCGTGGATGACATTGCCGGACATTTGGCACAAATTGCCCAAAACGAAAATATTGAAACCGACAAAGAAGCTCTGCATGTTATTGCCCAAAAAGCCGACGGAGCATTACGCGACGCACTTTCCACTTTTGACCAGATTGTGAGTTTCAGCGGAAACAAAATCACCTATAAAGATGTTATTGAAAACCTGAATATTCTGGATTACGAATATTACTTTAAAATTGTTGATTACATCTTAAACGGCGACACTTCCAACCTGTTGCTCATTTTTCACGAAATTTTGGAAAACGGTTTCGACGGCCAGCATTTTTTAACGGGATTAAGCGAACATTTCCGTCATCTGCTGGTTGCCAAAGACCAGGCAACCATAAAACTACTGGAGGCAGGCCCTGCATTAAAAGAGAAGTATGCCGCTCAGGCAGGTCGTTGTAATGCGGGATTTATTCTGAAAGCACTTGAAATCACCAATAAATTCGACCTTAGTTATAAAACCAGTAACCATAAAAAACTACATGTTGAAATAGCCCTGATTCAGCTTTCATCCATGCAATGGAGCACAAAAGAGCCATCAGTTTCTGCCGGGGCAGCAAACAAACCCGTTTCAGCCAAAACAACACCAACCGTCAACAAGGTTACGGAACAAAAGCCGGTTTATGAAAAACCTGTACAAAAACCGGAGACACATAAAACGGTTATCAAGATAGATGAAAAAAAACCGCAGGCAAAACCGGTTAATGAGAATAAAAAAGAAGAAAACCAGCGCCATGTTTCCAACATTTCCATTAAATCAACTTTAGATGCGCTAAAAAACAAACAGAAGGAAACCGAAAAACAGGAAGAGGCTGTTACTACCGACTTTGACCAAACCAGATTAGAGGAAGTTTGGAGTAATTTTGCCAAATCGTACAAAACCAAATCGCCTACTTTTGGTGCTTCGGTCGAAAAATACAAACCCGAACTTACCGACAACTTCAAAATCAGGATGAAAGTGGACAACATGATTGTTGCACAAGATATGCTGAACATGGGAGCGCTGCTTGAATTTCTGAAAAAAGAACTTAATAACAACCAGATAACCATCGAACCGGTACTGCCCGATAAAAAAGAGAGAAAAATTGTTCTTACCGACAGGGAAAAATTTGAAGCCATGGCAAAAAAATATCCCGGCATCAAACAGCTTAAAGAACAACTTAACCTTGAACTGGATATGTAAAGAATAGGTGCAGGGTGTGGGGTTACGGTTTTAACTCATGCTTATGCTACACCGCATCAAACAGCTAATCCGCGAATTTTTCGGTTTGAGCAAAGCCGAACAATACGGCATTGTTGTACTAACCGTACTAATCCTGTTGTTTTCGGTAATTTACTTTATTCTGCCTTTGCTTATTTCGGGCAATCGTTATAACGATCCGGCCGTTGTTGAAAAGGTAAAACGTTTTGAACAACAACAGCAGATTGTCAGCGATTCAATATACATCGAAAAAATACAAAGCATCGGGCAGTTAAATCGCGAGATGGCCCGGAATAAAATCCATCCTTTTGTTTTTGATCCCAACAAGCTGCCCGCCCGGCTTTGGAAAAAGATGGGATTAACCGATAAACAGATAAAAGTGATAAAAAACTATGAAGCCAAAGGAGGAAAATTTTACCAAAAGGAGGATTTAAAAAAGATCTATTGCATTTCACCTGCCGAGTACAAAATATTAGAACCCTATGTTCAAATAAAAACCGTGTTTACCCCAAAGGGTGCAGATATCATTAAAACATCTTTCCGTAATAAACCTTCCTATAGATATACCGAACTGAACGGTGCCGACACCAATGCTTTGCATTCAAATCTTAATTTACCCTTATGGCTTTGCAGCAGGATAACGGCTTACCGTAAAAAACTGGGCGGTTTCTACACCAAAGAACAGTTAAAAGAGGTTTACGGATTTAAAACTTATTACTATTCAAAAATTGCCCCTTATGTAACTGTTGACACCTTAATCATTCATAAAATATGCGTTAATCAAACAGGGTTTAAACAGCTTTTAAAGCATCCCTACTGCGATTACAACCTCACCAAAAAAATATTTTCGGCACGCCATAAAGCAGGTGGTGAATTTACAAACAGGTCGCAGTTGTTAAAAATTATCGGTAACGACACAACCGGTTTAAAGCTTTTGCATTATTTATATCTTTGCCGCGCTGATATAAGAGATAATTAATAACGAAGTTATGAGTAAAGGTAGCAGTGTTTTCAAGTCGTTTCCCCGCACATTCTGGGTAGCGAACAGTATCGAACTTTTTGAAAGATGGGCATGGTACGGATTTTTTATGCTTTTTGCCAACTATCTTACAAAATCAAGCGATTTGGGCGGTTTGGAATTTTCGCAAACAGAAAAGGGAATGATAATGGGGATTGGTACCGGAATTCTCTATTTCCTCCCCATCATTACCGGCTCCATTGCCGACAGATACGGCTATAAAAAGGTACTGTATATTGCCTTTACGGTTTATACAACGGCCTTTATTTTCCTTCCCATGTTTCACAGTTTTACGGGTGTTTTTATTATGTACCTGTACCTTGCGCTGGGGGCAGCACTTTTTAAGCCGGTTATTTCGGCCACGGTTGCCAAAACAACAAACGACAAAAACGCTTCCATCGGATTCGGTATTTTTTATATGATGGTGAACCTGGGTGCGTTTTTCGGCCCAATGGTAACCCTGCTTTTTAAAAACAGCTCATACGAAACCGTGTTCCATATTTCGGCGGGCATTATAGCCTTAAACTTTATTTTACTCTTTTTTTACAAAGAGCCGGGACAGCGTGAAAAATCAAACGAAACACTGGGGGCTTCGCTGGCAAAGGTTTTTAAAAACATAGGTTTGGTGCTTGCCGATTTCAGGTTTGTTGTATTTTTATTGATTGTTGCTGGATTCTGGACCATGTACAATCAGTTGTTTTTTACCCTGCCGGTATTTATCGAGCAGTGGGTTGACACCACTCAGCTATACCGTTTCTTTAGCGAAAACATTCCGTTTATTGCAGCCAATTACAGCAATGGCAACCAAATGGACTCGGAGTTTATCACCAATCTGGATGCCCTCTTTATTATTGTATTTCAAATAGTGATTTCATCGCTGGTAATGCGATGGAAACCGGTGGGAACCATGGTAACCGGTTTTATTGTCAGCTCCATTGGTATGGCACTTACCCTGCTTACACAAAATGTTATGTTCACCATTGCCGCCATCTTTATTTTTGCCATTGGCGAAATGACCGCTTCACCGAAAATTACCGAATACATCGGCCGTATTGCGCCTCCCGATAAAAAGGCTCTTTATATGGGATATTCGTTTATTCCGGTATTTTTGGGAAATGTTTTTGCCGGTATCATTTCGGGAAATGTTTATCAGTCCATGTCCGACAAGCATTCGCTGGCAGTAAAAACCATGGCGGAAAAAGGAATCTCCCTTTCCGGTGATTTAACCCATCATCAATATTTTATTAAGGCCGCCGAAAAACTGGGCATGACCGAAAATGAATTTACTTCCTACTTATGGAATCAGTTTCACCCGTCGCATATCTGGATGGTTATTTTTGCCATCGGCATAACAGCGGCTTTAATGCTTGCCGTTTATAACCGGTTTTTGCTGAAAAAAACCTATTAAGGTTTAAAAACAACCCCGGCACTGCTGTTTTTTAAAGCACCGGTTGCCGTAGAAAGGCAATTTATTTTGTTTTTAAGCTTAAGCACTCCCATAAAAGCAAATATAAGTGCTTCTTTAAAATCGATAAGATTTTCCTGCGGGACAACAATGTTACAGGGTGTTATATCCTTTAATAAGGATATGAGAAACCTGTTTTTAGCTCCTCCACCGGTTACCAAAACATCTTTACCCCTTTTTGCAATACCATTACGGATAACCGGAACCAAATTAGGTTTATCACCGGCAGGAATAAATGATAAAGCTTTATAAAGCTGATCGGCAACATGCAGCGAAACCGTATAAAGTTTGTCTTCGGTTTTGCCGCCGGACTTCTCCAGCAACGGGATAAAATGAGCGGCAACATACTCGTTACTTAACGATTTAGGGAGGGATTTACGGTAAAAGACCTCTTCCGCCAAATCAGTATATAATTTATCAATCAGTTTTCCCTGCATTGCCATTTCGCCGTTTTTATCATAATCGTATCCGGCACGGTTGGCAAGATAATTAAGCAACTGGTTGGCCGGCCCTATATCAAAGGCAACCCTTTGTCCGTTTTTATTAAACGACATGTTGGCAATCCCGCCAATGTTAACACAGGCGGCATACTCACCGAAAAGCAGTTCATCGCCAATGGGAACCAGCGGGGCACCCTGTCCTCCCAGTGCAATATCTTTGGTTCTGAAATCGGAAACAGTTGTTATTTTGGTAATTGCAGCTATTTCCTGTCCGTAACCAAGCTGAAAAGTGTATCCCTTTTCGGGATTATGAAAAACCGTATGACCGTGCGAAGCAATAAGCTTTGGTTTAAGTTTGTGCGACCGGATAAATTGAGCGGTTAATTCCCCGAGAAATTTACCGTACTTATGATGCACTTCTATCAATTCTTTTGCCGGAAACTCCCGTATATTTTTCAAAATGTTTTTCCATTCGGACGGATAAAGAATCGTTTCACCGGCAAGAAGGTTGTACTCCCACTTACCGTTTTCATGCCAAAATTCGGCATAAGCAATATCAAGCCCGTCAATCGAACTGCCCGACATTAACCCTATGGCTTTGTGTACAATCATAAATATTTCAATAATGTTTCAAGATGTAAGCCATTGGAACCTTTTATCAAAACAGTGCGGTTGGTAAAATCTTTTTTTCTGATATAATCTGATGCTTCCTCTTTTTCGGCAAAAGCAAGAAAAGGATGGTTTGTATTAAAAAAATGTTTTCCCACCAATATCACCTCTCTAAAACCTGTTTTAATCAACAAATTAACTATTTCCTGATGCTCAAGCGGCGAATCGTTGCCCAGTTCAAACATATCGCCGATTATTAATAACGGATCATTAAAGCGGGCATCTTTAAAACTGTTTATGGCATACGAAAGGCTAACGGGGTTGGCATTGTAAGCATCCAGTATAACAAAATTACGGTCTGTTTTTATTTGTTGCGAACGGTTGTTTACCGGAATGTAATTTTCGATTGCCGTTTTAATTTTTTCGGCCGGTACGCCCAATAAGGTGCCTGTTGCCGCTGCTGCCATAATGTTGTAAAAATTATAGCTGCCGTATAACTTGCTGTCGATGGCAAACGACCCCGCTTCTTTTATAATTTCAACCGATAAAAAAGGTAAATATTTAACAATTTTCCCTGTTACATCCGCATCCGAAACCCCATAGGTAAATTTGTTGATGTTTTTAGAAAATGTTCTTAATATCGGGTCATCATTGTTGACAATAACCGTTCCTTTATTGTTTTCAATAAAATCGTAGAGTTCGCGCTTGGTTTTTTTCACCCCTTCAAAACTGCCGAATCCTTCCAGGTGGGCTTTACCGATATTGGTAATAAGTCCGTGAGTGGGCAACACGAGGTTGCACAACAATGCTATTTCGCCGATATGGCTGGCTCCCATTTCAACAACGGCTATCTCCGTTTTCCGGTTTATGGCCAATAAAGTAACGGGAACACCAATGTGATTGTTATAATTTCCGGTGGTAGCCGTAACATAATACTTTTGTTTCAAGACCGTTTTTATCAACTCCTTGGTGGTGGTTTTACCGTTGGTTCCGGTAATACCAATCACCGGAATTTTAAACTTTTTACGATGAAAAAGCGCAAGCTGCTGTAAAGTTTCAAGCACATTATCCGTTAAAAAAAACTTTTCTCCTTCATCATAGTGCGCATCATCAATAACAGCAATCACTGCTCCCTTTTCCAAAGCTTCGGCAGCAAACCTGTTTCCGTTAAAATTTTCTCCTGAAAGTGCAAAGAAGATGGTATTTTTCACCTCTTTTCTGGTATCGATACTTACGCCAGCCGATTTAAGAAAAACGTTGTATAGTTGTTGTATTTTATCCATATAGAACGGTCGTTAATAAAAAAACCCCGATAAACGAATGTTTACCGGGGTAAATATAGTTATTAATCGGTTCTATCTTCCATTTCCGGCAGGACTTCCAACGCGGTTCATTGCGCAACGGAAACCTACGGTAGCAGACGATTTATCTTCATCCATAAAACGACGCACACCGGGGCTAAGGAAATAAACACCGTCTTTCCATGATCCGCCTTTAACCACACGCGATTTGTCGCTGATTAAACTTGTTTTACCGTAATCATACATTTGTGCGGTTGTATTTTCATATTCAGGTCCGGCAGTCCAGTCGGAGCCAACCTCAATACTCGATTCGTAGTCGCCATCCTTGTAGTTAATGTTATTGGCTTTACGGAAGTTATCGCGATTGGCAATTTTTGATTCGTCAATCTCAACATATTCAATACGTCCCAGCGAATCCTTAGGAGCGACATGACCATCCATATCGGTTTTGATAACTTTAACAACATTTCCTCTGAAAGGATTGAAATCGGCAACGTCCTGATGCGAAAGCGGACGATAAACATCCAGTGTCCATTCGCTAACATTACCGGCCATGTTATACAAACCGTAATCATTGGGCCAGTACGACAAAACAGGAGCGGGCAGTGAAGCACCGTCGTTTAAATCGCCTGCAACACCCATATAGTCGCCGTTACCTCTTTTAAAGTTGGCAACAAAACTTCCGTAATATTTTGTATCGTCGGTTCTAACGGCTTCACCGTTCCATGGATATGTTTTACGTTCAACCACACGGTTATAGAGGGTATTACCAATAAGGCCGTAAGCTGCATATTCCCATTCGGCTTCGGTGGGCAGGCGGTAATCGGGAAGGAGGATACCGTCTTCGTAACGAACATTACGTGTTCCTGATCCGTCGGGGCTTAAATCTTCTTTTCCTTCTTTCACCAAACCTTCATACTGGCCGGCCAGATAAGCCTCGGTATTAAAGTTGTTATCACCTTTTTGATCGGGGTCGTAATCAAGAATACCGGCATCTATTAAGAGCTGCTCATTTACACGGTCTGACCTCCACTTTGCATAATCATTTGCCTGAACCCATGAAACGCCAACCACAGGATAATCTCTGTAGGAGGGATGGCGGAAATAGGTTTCAACCAGCGGTTCGTTATACGAAAGTTTGTTAAGCCAAACCAACGTATCGGGCAGAGCATTTTGCACAACCGAAGGATAATTTTCGCCGTAAACCCTGTTAAGCCAGTAAATATACTCCTGATAATCGAGATTACTAACCTCTGCTTCATCAATGTAAAAACTGCTCACGGTAACACGGCGCGGCATGTTATCCCACTCGTAAAACGGATTTTCTTCGGTAGCACCCATCACAAAAGTACCTCCTTCAATCAACACCAAACCGGGGCCTGTAATTTGATCTTTTGTTTCAGGCACTTCAAATCCTCCGTTTTGCGGATTATTAAATTCCATACCTGTGGTACGCGAACGCTCATTGCTTTTACACGATGATGTTAAAATTGCAATACCTGCAAATCCAAGTAATAAAAGAAATAGTTTTTTGATATTTAACATCTTAAACCAAATTTTGTTGTTTCTCTAATTTTTAATAACTAAAACATCGGGGCTTTTATTGCCCTGATGGTTCTTCTTTTTTGTTGTTTATAAATGCAGAAGTCCCATGAAAAAGAAATTTCGTGTGCTCCGCCCGAACTACCGCCAATTTTAGAAACGGTAAAATCGTAACTATAGCCAAATCGTAAATTATTCCATGTTATTCCAACCAACACAATGGCTGCATCAGGATTACTAAAGTTATGCCTGAACCAGCCACCCAATACAAACGGGTATTTGTTGATATAAAGACCTGCGTTTATCTGGTTAAAAGTTTCCTGCTGCAAATAAAGTAAATTTACCTGTAGCAAATAGTCGTTTTGACTAAAATTACCTAACATTCCTTTGGAAAGGTTAACATTAACACCTCCGTGAACCGTATATTTCATCGAAAGCTTACTTGTTGTGTTATCGTAAAAGGAGATATCGGGTTGTGTAATATGATTAACGGCAACGCCTGCAAACCATTCATCATAATAATTCATAACCGCTCCAACCGAAAAATCGGGTGTAGCTACCGAATTTCTCGAAGGGGGTGTTTCACTCGTCGGCAAATCAAACTGTTTGGTTTCAATATTAAACTGGTCGGCAAACTGTAGTTTATCCCAGTCTAAATGATCCTGCAAATAAGAACCTTCCACACCAAAACTAATGGTTATCGGGTCGCTTACCTTTAATTTATAGGAATAAAACAGCGAAGCACTGCTTCTGGTCAGTGCACCGTCTCCCTGTCTGTCGCTCATTATTACAACACCAAAACCGCTTTTTATTGATTCGAGGTTTTGGTCATAACTTACACCGTAAGTAATAAAAGCATTACCCATGGCAGGCCATTGATTACGATAGTTTAGATTTAACCGGCCACATTCGGTAGCACCCGCCAAAGCCGGATTAAGAAACAACGGATTAGCATAAAACTGCGAAAACGCCGGATCCTGCGCACGAACATTACCCCAAAAAACTAAAACAAACGTAAAAATGGAAATAAAACGTAAATATTTAAACATTAATACCTTATATTTGATTTTGGTTATTAGCCTACAATTATACAACCTTTTTTTGCAAAATGGCTGTGCAAAAATAATTTTTTTCCTTTCTACATTAGCAACGAAACGGATAATAAACCGGTCTTAATTGCGTTGGTAATAAAACTATTTAATTATTGTTTTATTGCATGTAACGTTACATTTGACCATTAAACCTTTAAAAATGTTGCACAAGCCTCTATTTTTTTTCCTGTTCTTAATGGCAGGTTTCTCCTTTGGAACAACAGCTCAGCAAATTGATTATCAATTTTCGGAAACACTTAACTGGAAACCGGTACAACATATACAAATTAACAAGTCTGTTACAATTGACAGATTAAACTTCTCCAAAGCATTGTATTCTGACGAAGAGGCTTTACCCATTTTTCGGGGCAGATATCCCATACATTCCGAATCGGTGGAACTTTCGGCAGGACTTACCTCCATCCAATGTACGCCCCTTTTACCGGAAGAGCAGTTGTTGCTTGCCGGTGAAACATTAGACACATCGTTTCAATTAACGGTCCGTAAAAGCGTTGCCCGCCATCAGGCCTATGCCGTTATTGATGTTAAACCTGTACGTTTTAACCCCGTTTCGGGTCAATACGAAAAACTGGTTTCATTTACCGTTAGTATTGTTGTAAAAGATATTCCGTCGTTTACCAATAATGCACGCTCTTATGCAACCAGTTCGGTTTTATCTTCAGGAAACTGGATTAAAATAAGAATTCCCGAAGACGGCATGTACAAGATAACCTATTCGCAACTTCGCGATATGGGTTTTGATGTAACGGTAAATCCTAAAAACATTGCCCTGTTTGGAAACGGAGGAGGCCTTTTACCCGAACAAAACGATTTGTTCAGGCACGATGACCTTGTTGAAAATCCCATTTTAGTGGTTGGCGAAGATGATAACAGCTTTAACGAAGGCGACTATCTGGTTTTTTACGGTAAAGGAGCGTTAAACTGGAAACTTGATAAAATCAACAACACCTTCTTTCATCAAAATAATATTTACGATGATTACGCTTATTATTTTATCACTGCACTGGACCGGCCGGCTAAAAGGATTGAAGAAGCAGAAGTACCGGAAGGCACACCCGATATAACCATAAACTCATTTACCGATTATGCGGTTCACGAACTGGATGAAAGAAACCTTGCCAGTACCGGCCGTCTTTGGCTTGGCGAAGTTTTCGACTTTAACACCGAACGTACTTTTGAATTTAACTTCCCCAACCTTATAACCAACGAAAATTCCCGCTTTAAAGGTAGCTTTGCAACTTTCTCCCCCTCCACATCTTCGTTTAAGATATTTGTAAACGATGTTTACATTTCGGCAATAACCGTTCCCGCCACTCCCGGCAACGGATTTCATTTCGGGAAAACCAATACGGGTACCAAAAACTTTCTGGCAAAAAGCGACAAGCTAAAAGTAAAAGTACAATATCAACGTACATCAAACAGCTCAACAGGCTACCTCGATTATCTGGAAATTGTGGTTCATCGTAAACTTATTATGACGGGCGACCAGATGATATTCAGAAACATATTTAACGAAGGTAATATTGCCCGCTACCGGTTGCAGGGCGACAACAATATTACGGTTTGGGATATCACCGATCCGGTAAATGCAAAAAAAATAAAAACAGATTATACGGGGGGCACCTATACCTTTAACGTACCTGTTGAACAGGTCAAAACCTTTGTAGCCTTTAACGGTTCGCAATATAAAAACGTTGAATTTGTTGAAACGGTGGCCAATCAAAACCTGCACGGCATACGCAACATCAACTACCTTATAGTTTCCCATCCCGACTTTTTAAATCAGGCAGAACAACTGGCAAATTATCATTTTGAAAAAGACGGATTAAGTTATGCCGTGGTTACACCCGGCCAAATTTACAATGAGTTCTCTTCCGGAGCTCAGGATATTTCGGCCATTCGCGATTTTACAAAAATGCTATACGACGAAAGCGATCCCGGCAAGCAGCTTAAATATTTATTAATGTTCGGCGATGCTTCGTTCGACTATAAAGACCGCAAAAGCGACAATACCAACTTTGTACCCTGTTGGGAATCGTGGGAATCCCTTAATATCATAAAATCCATTGCTACCGATGACTACTTTGGTTGTCTTGACGACGGAGAAGGAACCAGTAACAGTGATGGTTTGGATATAGGGATTGGACGCTTTCCGGTTACCAATGCCGTTGATGCACAAATAGCAACGGATAAAGTAATTCATTACAGTACCAAAACCGAATCGGCATTCGGCCCATGGCGAAATACCATTACTTTTTTAGCAGATGACCAGGACAGAAACAGCCATATGCACGATGCAGAAACACTTGCAGGTTACCTCGAAACCAACTACCCCGTTATAAACATTGATAAAATTTATGTGGATGCTTACGACCAGATTTCAACACCAAGCGGTCAACGCGCTCCGGAAGTTAACAAGGCCATTAATAACAAAATTGACAAAGGCACCTTAATTTTTAACTACTCGGGACATGGAGGCGAAATTGGACTGGGGCACGAAAGGTTTATGCAGCTGGCCGACATCAATTCATGGACAAATTTCGATAAACTTGCCGTTTTTATTACTGCCACCTGCGAATTTAGCCGGTACGACGACCCTGCAAGAGTATCGGCAGGCGAACAGGTTTTCCTTAACCATAACGGCGGCGGCATTGCCCTTTTCTCAACATCACGTTCCACTTATGCAAGCGGCAACCTGGCATTGAACTATCATATTTATCACAACAATATTTTCACCAAAACAAACGGCGAATACCCTGCCTTTGGCGATGTGATTATGAAATCAAAAGTTAGCGGTGGTGATAATGACAGGAAGTTTATTTTGTTGGGCGATCCGGCCATGAAACTTGCCTATCCCGACTTTAATGCCAAAACCCTGAAAATCAATCAACATGTGGTGATTGAAAACGAATACGACACATTACGGGCACTGCAACATGTTACCATTGAAGGGGAAGTTGTTGACAAAAACAACAACAGAATAACCGATTTTAACGGAAACCTCATCCCGACCGTTTATGATAAAAAAACCAGGGTAATGACCAAAGGAACGGACAACGACAGCGATGTAGAAGCATTTTATCTTTGGAAAAGCATTCTTTTCAGCGGTAAATCAAGCATAACAAACGGTACCTTTAAATTCGACTTTGTGGTTCCCAAAGATATTGGTTACAATTTCGGAAAGGGCAGAATAAGTTATTACTTTTACAACAACGATAAAGAAGGTACGGGTTATTCCGAAAAAATTGTTATCGGAGGGTTCGACAACAATGCCTCAGGCGATACAAAAGGCCCTGAAATTTCACTTTATATGAACGATACCCTTTTCCGGTCAGGCGACATTACCAACGAAAACCCTGTTTTAATCGCTTATGTAGAAGATGAAAGCGGCATCAATACCACAGGAAACGGCATCGGTCACGATATTGTTGCCACCATTGATAACAACCGTGATAAAAGTTTTATCCTCAACGATTTTTACAGCTCCGACATCAACCGGTTCAACAAAGGAGTTGTCTCCTATCCTTTTAGAAATCTTGAAGAGGGAGAACACACACTTACACTGAAAGTTTGGGACATCTACAACAATTCGTCAACCGCAACCATCAACTTTGTGGTTACTTCATCAAACGAAATGGTTGCTGATGACCTCTATAATTATCCCAATCCTTTTTACGACAACACTACTTTTGTTTTTTCACATAATCAGGCCGAAAAACCCGTTGAAGCTACCATCAACATTTACACCCTTGCCGGAAGAATGGTAAAAACCATAAAACAAACCTTTTCTTCCCAAGGTTATGTATCTTCGCAGATTCATTGGAACGGCTGCTCTGATGGCGGAGAAAAGTTAACCCGGGGATTATATGTTTATACGCTAACGCTGAAAAACAACGATGGAAAAACAAGCGTGTTACACTCCAAACTGGTCCTCAACAAGTAAGCCGGTTGAAACAGATTAAATATGAAAAACAGATTGTTATACCTGTTGTTTGCATTTTTGCCGTTACTGTCGTGGTCGCAGCACGAGCAAACCTTTACCATCAACTGGATGGCCGACGGCACGGAAACCATATCGGGTAAACACCTTATTACATACCCTGTTTTTGAAGGGTCGGTCAACCACCGTAACACGGCAACCTTACCCTGTTTCCTTATAAACCTCGAAAGAACGGATTCAAAACAAATTGAAACGGAGATTGTAGCACTTCAAACCGACACCTTATATTTTAATACTTTAGATTATTATTCCGATGCAGACCTGCTGACCAACAACTGGCAGGTGAACATCGATTATACAGGCGAAACAACAAAGATTTACCTGTTGCCCATGAAAAAACAGGGCAATAAAATCGTAAGGTTAACAAAATTCAAAATCACCATCAACAATACCGATGCGGATATTGATTCAAGGAGTGCTGCGTTTATACCGCAATATACCGACGAATCTGTTTTAAATACCGGAACCTGGTACAAAATAGGCATTACAAAATCGGGAATTTATAAACTCTCCTATACCGACCTAACGGAAGCGGGCATCGACCCGTCCGGAATCAATCCTAAACTGATACGCCTTTACGGACAGTACAGCGGAATGCTTCCCGAAGCCAACGACAAACCACGACCTGACGATCTTACGGAAAATGCCATTGAAATTATTGGCGAAGAGGACGGAACTTTTAATGAAGAAGATTACATTTTGTTTGCGGCTCAAGGGCCGGTAATATGGAGATATAATATGTTTACCGGCATTTATGAGCAAACCAACAACCTATACTCCGATACGGTTTACTATTTTTTAACCGTGAGCGATTCGACCGGCAAAAGAGTTAAAACCATTGCTCCCCCTGCCGGACCTCCTGATCAAACCCTTACTACCTTTAACGACCATGCTGTGGTTGATCACGATCTGGAAAACGTTACCTTATCGGGAAAACTTTGGCTGGGCGAACGTTTTGAAGGAGATGTTAACAGCCATCAATTTGCGTTTGATTTTCCCAACAGGATAAAATCGAAACCGGTGTTGATGAAAATGAATGTGGTGGCAAGGGGAGTAGAAAACAGCTATTTCACCGTTACGGTTAACAATAATACAATTATCGATTCGGCACGTGTAAGTTATGTGGGGCCCAACTCCGGACACTTCGCACGCGAACGTACCAGCACTAAATATTTTAACGATGAACAGAACCTTTTAAAGGTAAATATCGTTATGGAAACAGGAGACATTTCGGCAACAGGCTGGCTCAACTACCTGTTACTAAATGCCGAATGCGAATTAAAATGGCGAAACAGCAGTCAAATGATATTTGGAAATCATCTTTCCATGAACGAAAATATCATCAGTAAATTTGTATTAAGCGAAGTGCCCGATAATATTCAAATATGGGATATAACCGAAGTAACAAACCCTCAAAAACAATTGATTGAGAAAGAAGGCACAACTGCCGGTTTTACCGTTCAGGGTAAAACCAATCAGCATTTTATTGCTTTCGACGGCAGCAGCTACCTTAAACCGGCAACCATAAATAAAATCGCCAACCAAAATCTGCATGGTACAGGTACACTCAACATGGTTATTGTTACTCCCCCGATATTTTTACCACAGGCAAACGAACTTGCCGAACTACACCGGGTTCAGGATAATTTTACAACTAAAGTAGTAACCACCGAACAAATTTATAACGAGTTTTCATCGGGAATGCAGGACATCAGCGCCATACGCGACTATTTACGAATGCTTTACCTGCGCAATGCCTTTAAAGGCAAACCCGGCTATCTGTTACTATTCGGCGATGCCTCATTCGATTATAAAGACCGCCTGCCGGATAACAACAATATGGTTCCCACTTTCGAATCGCTGGAATCCTTAAAGTTTACCACCTCCTATGCTACCGATGACTTTTTCGGATTGCTGGACGACAACGAAGGTTTCAATGCCGTAGGAGATTTGGATATTGGAATCGGCCGGTTACCTGTTTCAACCATTGAGCAGGCCAACACCGCTGTCAATAAAATTAAGATATATACCAGTCGTTCTGCCGATGTAATGCGCGACTGGCGTAACGACATCTGTTTTATTGCCGACGATCAGGATATGAATCTTCATTTAAACCAGGCCAAATCATTGGTTTCAATTGTTGACACATCAAGCCCCGAACTCAATATCAATAAAATATATTCCGATGCTTACTACCGCGAAAAGATATCGGGCGGTTACCGTTACCCCGATGTGCATCAGGCCATTATCGACCAGGTAAATAAAGGAGCACTCATTATAAACTATACCGGCCACGGCGGATTAACAGGATGGGCAGAAGAGCTCATTTTGGATATGCCTGCCATCAGAAGTTTCTCAAACCTTAACCAAATGCCGCTATTCATTACAGCCACCTGCGAATTCAGCCGTTTTGACGATCCGCTGTTTCAGTCGGCCGGCGAACTGGTTTTCTTAAACGAAACCGGCGGAGGTATTGCTTTAATGACCACCACCCGTCTGGCATATGCACATGCCAACATTGCGATTAACAGCAGGCTCTATCTTAACCTTAAAAATAGCGAAGGGAATGAACTGCCAAGGCTTGGCGATTTAATGCGGATGGCAAAAACACCCTCAAGCACCAACTACCTCAACTTTGTTTTACTGGGCGATCCGGCCATGCGCCTGGCCTTTCCGGAATATGAAATCATAACCACCTCCGTAAAAAATACAACCGGTAAAACCAACGACACCATTAAAGCCATGGGAACGGTTACCATTACGGGTGAAATTCAAAACAACGGAAACATCGTTAATGATTTTAACGGATACCTTTATCCAAAGGTTTACGACAAAAAGGTGGTTTACACCACCCGGGCAAACGATCCGCGCAGTTATAAAGAAGATTTCACATTGTTCGACAAACTCATATATACAGGCAAAATAACTGTTTCGGAAGGCCGTTTTGAATTTACATTTGTTGTTCCAGACGGCATCTCCTATCATTTTGGTAACGGAAGGGTAAGTTATTACGCCCTGGATACGGTTAACTTTGTTGATGCTACGGGCTATTACCAAAACCTTGTAGTAGGCGGAATCGACCCCGATGCCGAACCCGATTATAACGGGCCTGAAATTGTTATGTACATGAACCATCCCGAATTTAACAACAACGATGTTATCGACAAAAACTCTACGTTATACGCCACCATCAGCGATCCCAACGGCATCAGCTACACCGGCTTGAACATCGGACGCGATATGCTGTTGATTTTTGATAACGACTATTCAAATACAAAAGTGGTCAACAATCTTTTTAAACCCGATGTGGACTCATATACCGGCGGAACATTAACAATACCCTTTGAAAACCTTTCCGGAGGGCATCATTCGTTAACGTTGCGGGCATGGGATTTACAAGGTAACTCAAACGAACAAACAATTGGGTTTACAATAAACCCCGATACCGAAAAGGGAATAAGCAACGTAACGGTTTATCCTAATCCTTTCAACAATAATGCTGTTTTCAGGTTTAACAATAAAAATGGAGAATCCGGCCTTTCAGTAAGCATAAAAGTTTTTGCCATTGACGGGAAATTAGTTGGAGAAATGAATACCGAAATAAGCAACACCGGTAACGTGATTGAAATACCTTTTAATTGGCAAAATGTTGTAGATGGCGACAACAACCCGCAGGCAGGTATTTTTATTTATGAAATGACCATATCAGGCAAAAACGGGTTTAAACAGGTTGTACACCAAAAAATGATAAAATTAACTGAATGATGCAATGTTAAATAATATTAATTGAATTTATTCGTTAGATTTGCAAACCTTTTTTAAAAGAATTACAGATGACAAAACTGAAAAACTTCTTACTGGCCGGTTTAATGATGATAACGATGGTTTCTGTTGGACAGGATGAGGTTACATGCCCCGACCAAAATGTAATCACAACGGCCGTTCCTTTTTTAATGATTAGTCCCGATGCACGTGCAGGCGGATATGGCGATGCGGGCGTAGCAGCATCACCCGATGTTTTTTCCATGCACTGGAATCCGGCTAAATATGCCTTTGCCGAACAGAAAAACGGTTTTGGTATTTCATATACTCCATGGCTGCGAAATCTGGTTAACGACATCAACCTGGCTTATGTGGGATATTACCATAAATTTAACGACCTGTCGGCCGTAGGAGCAACCCTGCGCTATTTCACCATGGGCGAAATTCAGTTTACCGACGAAGACGGAAACCCAACCATTACAGCCAAACCCAATGAGTTTGCAGTTGATGCCACCTATGCCCGTAAACTGCATCAAAACCTTTCGCTTGCTGTTGCCGGCCGGTTTATCTATTCAAATCTTACACAGGGATATGGTGGTTCAAGCGGTGTTGAAACCACAGCAGGTATTGCCGTTGCTGCCGACCTTGCCCTTTACTGGCAAAAAGATGTGGAATGGTTTGCCAATACCCCTGCCGTTTTTGCCTGGGGAGTTAATATCTCAAACATCGGAAATAAAATATCGTATAGCAAAAGCAACATCAAAAAGGACTTTATCCCTACCAATTTCCGTATCGGACCCCGTTTAACCATTGAGTTGGATGAATACAACAAAATGAGTTTTTTGGTTGACGTTAACAAACTTTTGGTTCCTACACCACCCATTTATAAAACCGACGAAAGCGGAAACCCCATTCCCATACCGGGCGGAGGTTACGAAATTGCCGCAGGAAGAGACAATGATGTTTCACCCATCACCGGAATGATTCAGTCGTGGTACGATGCTCCATGTGGTTTTTCGGAAGAGATAAGTGAGTTCAATCTGGCTTTCGGAACCGAATATTGGTACAACGAACTGCTGGCACTGCGCGGCGGTTTCTTTATGGAAAGCAAGAAAAAAGGTAATCGTAAATATGCTACTTTGGGTGTGGGTATTCGATACAATGTTTTCGGGTTGGACTTCTCTTACCTGATACCGATGAACTCAACACAAAACCCGTTACAAAATACCATGCG
>CAYNVN010000100.1:0-29155 GCA_964400655.1 uncultured Lentimicrobiaceae bacterium | reverse complement strand
CGTCATCCCGAAGGAGGCACGACTGAGGCCCGCCCGAACGTACCGTTCGGTACGGGCGGGGAACTCCCAAGTATCATCCTGCCCCATAAACAAAAGAGAGTTCGGTCGATTATAGTAGGGGATTCCCGCCTGCCGGCAGGGCAGGCCTCCTCCTTCGTCGTCGGAATGACGGGATAATATGAATGAACGACGTAGTATTAACTCTAGCGCACTCCAAACTTTAGGCACTCCAAACTTCATCTTGCTTTAGGCACTTTTAATTTATGATTGCTGATTTATGATTTTTGATTTGCCTTACGGCTGTTCAATGTTTGGAAGTTCAAGGTTTAAATGAACGACGTTTGGGTTTTTTGTTTTTGATTTTTTGAATTTGTCCGCCTGCCGGCAGGGCAGGTTTGAAATTTGCTGCTTGATATTTGTGATTTACTCCAAGTACTCCAAACTCTAGCGCACTTTAGGCACTCCAAACTTCATCTTGCTTTAGGCACTTCTTTCCGACCTTATCAGTTTTCCGTTTTTAAAAACCGGTACCACTTTGCTGCTGTCGGGAGTAAAAGTATGGTTCAGCAGGTTTTCGTCAATGAGATGTGCCAGCCGATGGCGGTGAGATGCTTTTTCGATGTAACCGACAAGATCATCTTTGGCAATATTCCATAAATCCATTGAAAGGTGAGCGGAATCACAATTGGTTGCGTAGCCGTGCCGGCTCAAAAGCATATCTGCCAGTGCACCGGCAAACAGTGTGTCTTCAAGGTTAACCTTGTTTTTCCATCCCGAGCAAAAAATCACCACAGGCATCTCCTTTTCACTTAAATAGTCAGCCACAGCCTTAAGATTCATAAATGCCCCAAGAATTACTTCGCGGGCATCCGACGACATATTGATGGCTTTTACTCCGTTGGTGGTACTGTATGCAATGATTTTACCTTTTAAACCCGGGCGGAAAAATTCGGTGGCAGAATTACCAATATCGGCAAAATCGGGTTTGATGCCTTCACGTTCGGCAGCCACGATATAACCCTGCTTTTTGAGAACCTTCGCTTTGTCGAGGTCGGCTACCGGAATAATGGCATCAACACCATAATCCAAAGCAGCCACTACCGAAGTAGTGGCTCTGAAGATATCGGTAATAACGGTTATGAAATCGCCTTCCGTAAGTTTTTCGGAATAGAGCTTAGGCGAAAGACAAACTTCAACGGTTTTGGTCATAATTACTATCCTTTGTAAAACGGAGGACGGGTAACAACGGCTTTGGCCATCTTGTTACGTACCTGAATATAAATTTCGGTACCTTCTTTCCAGAAACCTTTGTTAAGATAAGCCATACCAATGCCTTTTTTCAACATGGGCGACATGGTGCCGGAAGTTACTTCGCCAATCTCGTTGCCTTCGGCATCAAACACTTTATAATGCTGACGCGGAATGGCACGATCTTCCATAACAAACCCTTTTAAGCGCTGGGGCACCCCCTCCTCTTTTTGTTTTTCAAATTTTTCACGGTCGATAAAATCGTTTCCGGGAACAAATTTGGTTATCCAGCCAAGTCCTGCGGCAATGGGCGAAGTATTATCATTGATATCGTTGCCATACAAACAAAAGCCGCTTTCCAAACGCAGGGTGTCGCGGGCACCAAGTCCAATGGGCTTAATACCGAAATCTTCACCGGCTTCAAGTACCGCTTTATAAATTTCTTCGGCCTTATCGTCAGGCATGTAAATCTCGCATCCGCCCGAACCGGTGTATCCTGTTGTTGAGAACAAAATATCGGGTACCCCGGCAAAGGTTATCACCTTAAAGGTGTAGTACTCCATATCTTCAACAGGGGTATCGGTAAGTTTTTGCATGGCTTTAAGCGCCAGCGGCCCCTGAACGGCAAGCTGTGAAGTTTTATCGGAAGCATTGGTAAGTTTGGCATTAACATCGTTGTGTTTGGTTACATGCTCCCAATCTTTATCAATATTGGAGGCATTAACCACCAAAAGGTATTTTTCTTCATTGAAACGATACACCAGCAGGTCATCAACAATACCGCCTTTGCCGTTCGGAAAACAACTGTACTGCACTTTCCCGTCGGTAAGAGCAGCCACATTATTGGTTGTTATTTTCTGAACCAGTTCAAAAGCGTTGGGGCCTTCCACCCAAAACTCACCCATGTGCGAAACATCAAAAACACCCAGTTTTGTTCGCACGGTTTCGTGTTCAATATTTATCCCTTCAAATTGTACAGGCATTTCAAAACCTGCAAACGGAACCATTTTGCCCCCCATTTCATGGTGCATCCGGTTCAAAGCTGTTTTTTTCATAATCAAGTTATTGTAATTATCACTATCGGAAATTTACGCGATGCAAAAGTAGTTATTCTGTGGAAATTTGCCGGCAGTAATTGTAATTACGCAAAAAGCCCTTTCCTTCATAATCTAAAAAAATATTTTCTCTTTAACCTTAAGGGTTATCTTTGCATTTAAAACGTAAATTTTGGTATCGGAACTGTTTCTGACATATTCGTGGTGGTGGCTGGCAGCAGTGGTTGTTGCGGGGGCTGTTTATGCCTCGATACTTTACTACAAAAACCCGTTGTCCCGCTTGTCAGCAAAGGTTTCGGCGTTTCTGTTTATACTGCGGTTTTTATCGGTTTCCATATTGGCTTTTTTGCTGTTCTCCCCGTTTATTAAAACAAAAAGCAGGTCCGTTGAAAAACCCGTTGTGGTTGTGGGAATCGACAACTCACAATCTATTTTGCTTTCGGCAGATTCTCTCTATTACAAAAAGCAATTCCCAACAACAATTAATCAGCTGATTGCCGATCTGAGAAAAGATTATCAAACCGAAGTATATTTATTCGGCAGCAAACCCCGCGAAGGTTCTGTTCCTGATTTTAAAGATATGCTCTCCAACTACTCCTCCTTTTTTAAAATGGTTGGCGAAAATTACCGGGGTTTGAATGTGGGAGCTGTTGTGGTTGCAGGCGACGGCCTTTACAACCGCGGAACCGATCCGGTTTACAGCACCACAAACATGCAGTGGCCCGTTTATACCATTGCCATGGGAGACACTTCGGTACATAGCGACTTAAAAATTAGTGATGTACGTTTAAACCGGCTGGTCTATCTTAACGACCAGTTTCCGGTGGAGGTAAACATAGATGCCTCAAAATTAAAGGGCCGAAAGGCGGTTATGCGGGTATCGGCTTTTGGAAAACAATTAAAGAAAAAGAACTTTTTAATTACCGACGACCATTTTACGGCCGATTTCAGGGTGACGATCCCTGCTTCGGAAACCGGAAAACACCGGGTAAAAATATCACTTACCGTTTTTGATGATGAGCTGAACCGGCAAAACAACATCAAAAGTGTTTTTGTGAATGTACTGGATACCCGTCGCAAAGTGCTTATTGTAGCTTCAGCACCCCACCCCGACCTGTCAGCCGTCAGACAAGCACTTACAGGATTCAGAAATTACAAGGTGGATGTGCAGTATCTGAAAAAACTAACTGCCAAACCCGATGACTATGATTTGATCATTTTTCATCAGGTTCCCTCTTTAAAAAGAAATTCGCAGGCATTCCTCAAAAAAGTTAAGGAAAAGAAAATACCCGTACTGTTTATTTTAGGTCGGCAGTCGGATTTAAAAACCTTTAACAGCTTTTCGGGCGGACTCCGCATTGCGGGGTCACACGGAAACGAGTTGGCCCGGGCGGTTATCAACCCGCGCTTCACACTGTTTACTTTCGACAAAGAGCTGTCGGCAAGACTGGAAGCGCTTCCGCCGCTGACCGTTCCGTTCGGAAATTACAAACCTGCCGAAAAGGCCGTTGTGTTTGCCCGTCAGCGGATTAATAATCTGGAAACCGACTATCCGCTTATTTTGTTTTACGAAACCGATGATGTTAAACAAGCCGTAATTGCCGGAGAGGGTTTTTGGCTTTGGAAAATGCACGATTTCCTTGCAAACAAAAACTTTGATGCCGTACGCGAACTGTTGGGAAAAACGGTTCAATATTTAACGGCACCTGCCGACAAGCGCCACCTCCGGATAATCAGCAAAGAGAATTATCAACCGGATGACAAGATTGTTATTAAAGCGGAACTCTACAACGATTCGCGCGAACCGGTAAACAAACCGGAGGTAAAACTTACGTTGATTAACGAAAAAAGGGAGCAGTTTAAATATAGTTTTTCTCCCTACGACCGGTATTACAAGTTGCTAATCGACCACCTTACACCGGGAGTTTACCGGTACAAAGGAAGTGTTAAACCTGGCGATAAAATTTATACCGACCGCGGCGAATTTGTTGTGGATGCCGTATCGGTTGAAAGCCGGAAACTGCAGGCCGATTTTAATTTAATGTACCGGCTTGCCGCTGATAACAACGGTAAAATGGTTTATCCTGTCCAAATTGACAAATTAACCGGTTTACTCAAACAAAACCAGCGGGTTAAAACAAGAGTTGTTTATCACTTTAAAACCGAAGGATTGAATAACCTTTGGTACATTTTGGCATTGGTGCTTTTGCTGTTGTCGCTTGAATGGTTTTTACGAAAATATTTTGGCTCCTATTAAATCAACGGTATGTTTTTTATTGTTTCTAAAATAATCTCATTTGTATTGTCGCCGTTAATATGGATCATTGCAATGATGCTATGGGCATTGATCACAAAAAAACCGGGCAAAAGAAAAAAACTGCTGATCATTGATTTAATCATGTTGCTTGTTTTTACCAACTCCTTTCTTGTGGGGTTAATGACAAGTGCCTGGGACTGGAAAGGAACCGATGCGACAAAAATCAACAAAGTGTATAAAGCGGGCATTGTATTGGGCGGTAACACCATATCGTTTAACCCGCTACTGTCGAAAATGACATATAATTACAACAACGACCGCCTGATGCAGGCGCTGGAGCTGTATAAAGACGGAATCATTGAAAAGATTATTGTTACGGGTGCTGCCGGAAATCTTATTTACCGCGATATTAAAGAGGGCAACCTGATGCGCGATGCACTGCTTAAAATGGGAGTGCCCGACAGTGCCGTATGGGTTGATACAGAAGCCGAGAACACACATCAAAATGCTGTTTTCGTTCAAAAAATCCTGCGCGAAAAAAAAATCACCGACACCTGTTTGCTTATTACCTCATCGTTGCATATGCGCCGTGCAGCGGGATGTTTTAACAAACTGAAAATTCCGGTAAAGCCTTATGCCACCAACCTGTTACGGCACGAAGCCCCGCTTACTTTGGATTATCTGTTTTTTCCTTATGCTGTAAATATTACCATTTGGGAGGGGATGACACACGAGGTACTTGGATATTATGTTTATAAACTTTTAGGATATATTTAACATGGCTCAAACACTTTTTTGGATAATTGTAGCCTTAGTGCTTTTCGATTTCTTTTTCGGCAAAAGTCTCAGTTTGCTTAACCTTAAAAGAATGGTGCCCGATTTGCCCGGCGAACTAAAAGGCATTTATGATCAGGAAAAATATGCCCGTTCGCAGCAGTATCAGAAAACCAACATTAGGTTTTCATTTATCAGCGACAGCTTTAGTTTGGTTGTTTTTTTACTGGTTTTGTTTTTGGGAGGATTTGCACGTCTTGATGAATGGGTGCACAACCTTACGGAAAACGTTTATCTTCAAAGCTTGTTGTTTTTCGGGGTTTTAGGGTTGGCAATGGATTTGATTTCGTTGCCGTTTCAGCTGTACGACACCTTTGTTATTGAAGAAAAATTCGGTTTTAACAAAACAACCCCTAAAACTTTTGTTCTTGACAAACTGAAAGGATGGCTGGTAAGTATAGTTTTGGGCGGAGGCATTTTGTTGTTTATCCAATGGGCATTTGTGGCAACAAATAACTGGTTTTGGTTAATTGTAATGGGCGGACTAAGCTTTTTTATGATTTTTATGGCCATGTTTTACACACAGCTCATTGTTCCGCTGTTTAACAAACTTACCCCGCTTGAGGAGGGCGAACTGAAAAATGCCATTGAACAGTTTGCCCAAAAAACCGGCTTTGAACTTGATAACATTTATGTTATCGACGGCTCAAAACGGAGCACCAAAGCCAATGCCTATTTCTCGGGACTGGGCCCCAAAAAAAGAATCATACTTTACGATACTTTAATCAACGACCTGACCACAGAGGAAATTGTTGCCGTGCTGGCACACGAGGTCGGTCACTATAAAAAGAGGCATATTATAAAAGGACTGGCCATGTCGCTATTTCAAACAGCCATACTGGTGGCACTGCTTTGGTATGCACTTTCAAGTCCCGAATTATCATACGCCTTAGGGGCTAAAGTTCCGTCTTTCCACATGGGTTTGCTTGCTTTTGCTTTTTTGTTCTCGCCGGTTTCGTTTATTACCGGAATCATCTCCAATATGTTTTCGCGCAAATACGAATATGAGGCCGATGCCTTTGCCAGGGAAAAATACAGCGCCACAAAATTAACGGATGCCTTAATAAAGCTGTCGGTTAAAAGTTTGAGCAACCTCACACCGCATCCTTTATATGTTTTCTTTAACTACTCGCATCCCACACTGTTACAACGCATGCAAATGCTTAAAAAACAATAACCGGAGATTACAAATTTCTGCTTTTAAATTTAAAAAGGGAAGGGATGGTTTTTATTATGATTTTTAAATCGGTTTTCCAGCCTTTTATCTCATAATATTTGTTGTCGTAATCCATACGCATTTGCGAGTCGAGGTTATCCGATGCGTAAACCTGCCAGTAACCCGTAATACCCGCCGGCGCTAAAAACCGGTACGAAAGCATATCGGTGGTAAGGTTTTCGGCTTCGTATTTAGGCAGCGGACGGTTTCCCACAACCGACATATCACCCTTCAAAACATTAACAAACTGAGGAAGTTCATCAATATGGGTTGCACGAATAAACCTGCCTACCCTTGTAATACGCGGATCGTCTTTAACCTTGATAAAGGTATTTTCAAGCCGTATTTCACGTTTCATTTTTAAATACTGATTTTCACAAATCTGTAATCCGTGAATGTATAAAATCGGTGAGCAGGGATGATCGGGCATGTCGCAATCGGGGCAATTCAGGTATTGCTTAATAAGTTCTTCACTTTTAACAATATTATCCGAGTAAGCGTTTTTTTTGTCTTTAAGATCGTTAAGCATCTTATCGGCATCCTTGTACATTGAACGGAACTTGTAAAATCTGAAAATATCGTAACCCCATCCTACCCTGTCCGAAACATAAATCACAGGGCCCCTGCTTTCCAGCTTTATGGCAATGGCAGTAAGTAACAGAACAGGAAGCATCAGAACCAGGATAATGCTTGAAAAAACAATATCAAAAATTCTTTTCCCTGAAGATATTCTGTTATTTTTCATTCCGTACCAATAATAGCTTTAACAGTAAAATCAAACAATGCGATTACAAGAATGCTAAAATATGGATATTCTTAAATTAAACAGATTTTTTTACAATTTATTTGTAAACCGTCAGCTGTTGGTTTATGAAAATGAGAAAACCTTGTTTTGGATGCTTTTTAACAATTTCTGCCGGAGATTAATATTTTTAACTCAGTGTGAACCCAGTTTTCTGAAATTGATTAAAATGATGTTCAGGTCCTTCCAAACGGTGTAATCACGGGCATAAAGAATGTTGGCATTACGTATCATCTCCGATGGTATTTTACTATTTTTAAGGGAGGTCAGTGGTGTAAGAATGCCTTTTTTTATTTTTGGCAGATGAATCGCATTGTCCTTAAAAGGATAATAACCCACCCAACTCGATTTACCCGATAACACCTTAAAAATATTGGCAAAAAACCGGGCAGGATTTTTAACAATGAATAATAAAACCGGAAACAACAACAGGCTCACCGTGCTTACCATAATATCTAAAAACCGTTTGTTGCGACGATTGGCCGGTTTGTTAATGGTGCTGATGTTTATGGTGTACAGGTCGCCACGGGTATTGATGGAGTTGCTGCCGATAATGGAAAGGCTGTCTTCGGGTGCAATCTTATAATCTACTTCGGTTTCCTGCCATTCGGCCATTTTATCGATAATGGTTTGATGACTGATATTCTTGGAACAAAAAATCACTTCATCGATTTTGTAAATGGAAATAATATCTTTTACCTGATTCAGGTTGCCGATGTAATTATCTTCCACCTCTCCCGACTGGGCAGGGCTTGCCAGTCCAACAAAATCGGGTTTAATAAAACTTTCATTCAAAATAGAAGCCACCCTTCCGGCCTCTTCTTTTTCGCCAATCACCAAAAACCGTTTTTTCCGCTTTTCATCCGGCTCAATCCACGAAACACCTGTAAGGTAAAGCAAAAACCTAACGGCAGGCAACGCCAGTGTTCCCCATAAGGTTCCCAGCAAAATCATGGCCCGCGAAAAACGCAGGTTCTCCGGAAGCAGGGCATACAACACCAAAATAGCGATGGTACCGGTAAGAATGCCCTGAACCGATTTTCGTATTTTCAACGGTTTATCGTAGCCGCCGTTGATGAACACCGATAGCAACCATATTAAAATATAGGATGGGATAACATATCTTATATACATCTGGGGATAATCGCCTCCTTGTGAATAGATAAGCCTGCTGCCCCAAAAATGTTTGATGGCGGCCATTCCGCCAAAAAGCAGCACACCGTCAATAACAGGCATCAACATTCTTTCAAAAAACCGCGAAAGAATGGCAATAAAGGCCCGAAAGTAGATGGCAATATTGATGAGGTTGGTAATCAGCCGTGCATTTTTACGGGTGTAATGCTTGCGGGCGAAAATTACCATGGCTTTGTAAAACACCAACACATAATTCACGCTGCTTTTTTTGGTACTCTCGCCTTTATAGTGAATGATGCGGGTTCCGGGGAAATAGTAGTTTTTATAGCCGGCTTTTATGATCCGGTACGACAGGTCGATATCTTCGCCATACATAAAAAAAGATTCGTCCAGCAATCCTGTTTTGTCCAAAACACTTTTCCGCATCAGCATAAAGGCACCGGCAAGTATCTCCACCTGATGGGTTTCATTTTCGTCGAGATATCCCAAATGATATTTTGAAAACCTTTTTGACCTTGGAAAGAGTTTGGAGATGCCGAACATCTTATAAAATGCAGCTTCAGGAGTGGGCAGCCCGCGTTTCGATTCCGGCAGGAACTTTCCCGAACCGTCCACCATTTTAACACCCAGTCCGCCGGCATCGGGATGTTCATCCATAAAATCAACAACCTTGCCGAAGGTGTCGTCTTCAACCACCGTATCGGGATTCAGCAACAAAATGTACTCCCCTGCCGCCATTTTCATGGCCTGATTGTTGGCTTTTGAAAAACCAACATTTTCTTTATTGACGATAAGTTTTACTTCGGGAAACTTGTTTTTCACCATCTTTACCGATCCGTCGATGGAGTTATTGTCAACCACAAACACCTCACCGCTCACAAACTGCATTGCCTTACGTACCGAAAGCAAGCACTGCTCAAGGAAATGTTCCACATTATAATTGACAATAACTACGGATAGCTTCATAGATGAATAGTAATGGTCAAAAATAACCAATTAAGCTAAAAACGTAACCCCACAAGAAAAATTGTTACCGTTCTGCCGGTTAATAAACCACCACTTTCCGGGTTTTTGTTCCGGTATTGCCTTCCAAACGAACAAAGTAAACACCTTTAGTCCATCCTTCTGTGCTCAGGTTAATCACGTTATCCTTTAAATTTTGCTGCATGTAAACAGTTTGCCCAAGCTGATTTGAGATAACAAGTCCTGAAAAAGCATGGTCCCTGTTCATTTCAATGGTCAGGTGGCCGGTAGCCGGGTTGGGGTAAATTGTAAACGAGTCGTTTTCAGGCTTCTTTTCAATTCCCACAAACTGCGAAATGGTTACATCGTCAATGTATAACGGATTACCAAAGGAGTTAAAACTTTCAAAGGCAACAAGTACATTGCTTTTACCTGTGTAGTTATTCAGGTTGATGCTGTAGCAGTCGCTTCCATAGCCAAGACCACACCAATCGGTATTTACCTGAGGTATCCAAAGATCATCGCCATCATATTTGGCGGCGGTTGCAAACGAACCGGTACCGTCGTCGCCATAAGCAGCCATACGTTCCCATGTTGTACCGCAGTCATCCGACAATAAAACGATAAGCGAGTCGGTAGCTCCGTCAAATCTAGTGGCATAAGCATGTTTAAACTCCAGAACGGCATTACTCATTCCTTCGAGGTTAAAGGGCGGCGAGATAAGCCGATCGCGTTCGCCATAGTAGATATATTCGGTAAAATCCATAAATGCAGCACGATCGCTGTAGTAACCTCCGGTTTCGCTAACCTCCCATGTTAACCTGTTATCAGGGTTATCAGTTTCCCAGTATTGATTATCCAGGCCATTCTCGAAATTTTCGTGAAAATAGGGAACAAATCCCCCTGCCGTAATAAAATCGAACTTTGTTTCGGATGAAGTTCCATTGAGGTTTGTTGCCGAAAGAGTAACCGTATAAAGACCCGACTCGTTAAAAACAACCACCGGATTTTGGCTAAAAGCATCGGTACCTTCCACAAAGGTAACGGTTGACGGAGTAAACTGCCACTCCCAGCTGTGCGGCATATATAAAGATGAATCAATGAGATGAACTGGATTTCCAACACAAACGGCCACACGATTGGCACCAAACCTTACATCAGGTAAAATGGTTGAACTGGCGGTAATGTAGTTCTCTTTTACAATGGTATCGGTTCCAAGCTCATTGGAAGCAATCAAACGGATATCATAGGAGCCGTCGGTATCAAATTTAATCTGTTCAGGATTTTGAAGGTTTGACACATCGGGAGTTCCTCCTTCAAAACTCCACTCCCACCCGCTGGGTATTCCTTTGGTCAGATCTGTAAAGTCGATGCTTTCGCCTGTGGGAATAAGGGTATTTTCCGAAACAAAATCTGCTTCGGGCGGATAAGTTGTTCTAATGGAAGCCCAGTAAGTACTCCATGTACTGGAAGGTTGCTCGGCATATTCCTGAATTACCCAGAAATCGGTCTGATCAACGGGGTCGATACAGGTAGCCGAGTAGTCGCCCCAGCGGTTGCGACCGCTGCCAAAGCTTTTGTTATAGGGTGCGAGGCCGTCTTTGTATTGATAATAGGTACGAATGGTTCCGGTATCTTCGTAATTTCCCCGGAAAGAGTAACCGGCACTGGCATACTGATTTTCGGAAAAAACGCCGTGACCGATCATAATATCTTCAAACTTGTTAACCGCAATGGATGGAAATGCAAATGAGTAGTTGTTGGAAGTATCGTCAATACGGCCCCGTTCTATGATAACTCCTGTTGTATCCAGCTCCCACCACTGAACAGCACAGCGCTTCGGATTACCGGCAGGTAAAAAGATGTGGTGTGTTGTCCAGAGTTTTCCGTTACGATAAACAACATTTACAATGCGTGAATCAACGGAATTAAGAAGTGCCGAACTCCCCTTTTGGGGCAGAAAATTACCGGAATTACCTGCCCATGTATTCCAAGGATCAGGTACACCAATGGAACCTTCGTACCGGAAATCGGGATTATCAACAGGTCCGTCGATAATAAACTTTTTAATGTATCCGTACCCGTTTGAGTTTCCGCTGGCAGCCGATATAAGATATATCTGCTCAAGGGTTGTGTCATATGTTACTGCAGGACAAATGGTAAATCCCTGTGTGGTTGCAAAGCGGGTGTACGACAGCTCTTCCGCCCCCTCGTATGCTTCCTGTCTGTTAAAAACAAAAACCGTACGGTAGTAATCACCGCCAAACTGGTTACCGCTTACCACTATCCATTTTTTATTAAACCCTACGGTCGGGAAATCGAACCATGTGATGTCGGTAGGGTCGGTATTAACGTAATACATGTTCCAGTCACCCGTAGGGTCTGAAGTCTGACTAACGCCAATATACAATTTTGAAAGGGCCAGACTCGGATGGCTGGGAGTTACAAAAATCCAACGATGGTTATACGGGTCATAGGTAATTTTCGGGTCAAACGTACGGTCGTGATCAGGCATGGATGCCCAAAACGACGACAATCCGGTTGTCATTACGGGAGCACCCGTTTTATCGTGAACCCTCACCTGCGTATTCAATGTGGTCATCACGTAGTCGTCACCGGCAACACCCATTACATCGGGAGGTATTGAGCTTTGATTATCAATAATACCAAGAAAAGTTGTGTCGGGTGCAGGACTCAAAGCCCTGTTACGTGACGGAGTGTTGATAACCGCTTTTTTGTTATCGAGATAGATGATTTTATCTCCCACATCCCAGTCACGTTCTTCCCACTCCTTGTTGGGAACTTTAAATAGAGGGGCATCCGGTTTTTCGACGGCCGTTTTGCTTTGCTCCAAAACATTTACCGTGGCAACTTTGGGCGCTTTTCCTTTTACTTTGTGTGTATTTTGGGCCGTAATCAGGGTGCTTCCACCAAACAGTACAGCAGCCAATAATAGTGTGCTAAATTTCATCTGTTATTGAATGATTAATTTTTCTGTTCGAATTTCTTCTCCGTTTTCAACTTTAACAAGATAGATACCTTTTGCAAGATGAGAAACATCAATTGAGGTGGTACCTGCTTTTAGTTTCTTTTTATAAAGAATCCTTCCGTTAAAATCGCACAAAGATAAAGTATATTTACGCGGCTCGGCAAACAGGCTGATATTTGTTGTTTGGGAAGCGGGATTGGGATATACCGCAAACAGCTCATTAACACTGCCTGCCTGTTCAAAAATACCCACCGCATTGCTTATTTCAATGTTATCGATGTATAAATTGTTACCGTAACCACTATAGCTTTCAAACATCACTTTAATGTTTGATTTACCGGCCCAGTTACTAAGATTGATTATGGGGCTTGATGCACCGTAATTACCAGCAGTACTCCAGTCCTCGGGAACCATTGGAACAAAAGCGGTATCCACCGGCTCGCGGGTAACGAACTTTTGGGTCATATCGGGCCCGTCGGCATAAACACGTGTCCATGTTTCTCCGCAATCATCCGAAACTTTTACAATCAGCGAATCCACCTGCGCATAGAGCTGTGCATATGCATAATCAAAGGTCATGTAAACCGTACTGAAACCGTTAAAGCTCATGGGTGGTGATATCAACTGGTCGCGGGATCCGGAAATGTAATTATAGAGGTGAATATATGCACATTGCCCCATCTGGTTATCGGGTTCGGTTACACTTATCAAACTCCATGTTTTGCTGTTATCGGGATTGTATATTTCCCAGCCTTTATCTTCAAAAGTACCGTTTTCAAAATCCTCACCGAAAGGAATATCGGCTCCACCCGCCGATACATAATTAAATTTTGTGAGCGTACTGTCGCCTGCCGTATTGCCCACCGTTAACGAAACATCGTAAGTACCTTCCTGTGCAAAACGAATGACCGGATTTTGAGAAGTGTCGTTTGTTCCCTCCTCGTAAGAAATGCCGGCAGCAGGACTTACACTCCATTTCCACGATGAAGGACATCCTGACGAGTTATCGTAAAACCAAACATTATCACCCGGGCAAACCGCAGGGGGTGAAGAAGTAAAATCAACCGAAGGCTTAATGTTTTCACCAACGGTTATATAGCCTTTCCGTACAAGGGTATCGCTACCACCCGTATTGGTAACAATTAGGGATACCTGAAATGTTCCGGCCGAGTCGTAAGAGATATTAACCGGATTTTTTTCGATGGAACTGTCGGGAGTAGCACCTTCAAAATACCATTTCCAATGATGAGGTACTCCTTTGGTTCTATCAAAAAAATCGACCTTACATCCCAACGGAATCAATGTGTCGCCGGATTCAAAATCAGCATCCAGGGTTCCGTACCAAACAGGAGACGACCAAAGGCCTCTGCCGTAGGTTGCTGCCCGTATAAGGTCGGACCCGGGAGATAAACTGTCGTAATAAATCTCAATTTCGGTGGTATTGGCAGCCAGCGGAAAGCCGTCGGAAAAGAGCATCCATTCACTGGTATCGGCATTTTTATAATAAATTCCGGCATCGGTTCCAACATATAAACCTTCGTTATCGTTTTTGTAATACTCAATGGTATTGGTGGACGCATCCGGAAGGTTCAGCGTAATGTCTTCCCAGCTCTCGCCCCTGTCGGTTGATTTATAAACCTTCATGTCAATGGTAATATAAACCGTATTTTCGTCAAAAGGACTGGTTTCGATATCGGTTATCATTTTTTGCATCGGCAGCGAATTGCTCAGGTCGAGATAAACCGGTTGTGTTTCGGTAAAGTTATCAGAGCGATAAAACTTTTTGTCATCTCTACAGAAATAAAAAATATCAGGATTGGCTTCCGACTGCTCAACAACCCTGAACTTGCCTCCGCTGAAATTTGTTATCTTTTCCCAAAGGGGATAGGCTCTGACGTTGGTTCCGCGCCACAGGTTAACCATTCCCACATACATGACATTGGGATTTGCCACATCCAGCGCATAGGGAGTTACCCATGCCCCCGACTCGGAAATACCCGAAGAGATGTCCATTTGATATGAGTTGTTGTGAAAACGGTGGATACTTCCATAATAATATTCGGCATATGAATATGAATCATCGTCGTAATCATAAAGGCAGTCCATGCCGTCGCCACCAAGAACCGTTAAAAACCCCTGGCTCTGGCCCATATAGGTTCCCGAACCGTTATCCTGATAGCCGTTCATAACCTTATCTTTATCAATGGCATCCTGACCAATTTTATAGATCATCGAAATGGCAAGGCCGCTGGTTAGTTCGTGCCATGTAGCACCACCATTATCGGTATAATAAATACCGCCGTCGTTTCCGGCATACAGCCTTCCGTCAAGGGGATTAAATTCCAAAACATGACAATCGGCATGAACGGCAGAAACCCCGCAATCGCCAACCCAGTGTGAATTGACTTGCCACGTAGTACCTCCGTTGGTGGATTTAAAAACATTAACACCCCCAACATACAAAGTATTGGCATCGTTGGGGTCAACAGCTACGGCAAGGTCGTACCAACCCTGACCACCGCTACCACCTGTACATCCGTACCCCATAATGTTGGGTGAATTTGATTTTAATGTCCAGTTAAGTCCGGCATCGGTTGATTTATAAGTTCCTTCATAAACACTGTTTTTGGTACCCACAAGATATACCACATCAGGATTGACAGGTGTAACACCGATTACTGCTCTTGAACGTGAGCCGGGAACGGGTATTTGAGTCCACGTTTCTCCCGAATCGGTTGACCTGAAAAATTTACCGCTTGCGGTTGCATAAACAATGGTTGAGTTACCCGGTTTAAAACGTATATCTTTAAAATTACCGGCTTTTTTCAGCTCCCAGGTTGCAGCAGCATCGGTGGATTTAAATATACCTTTATTGGTGGCCGCCAATAAAACGTTTACATCCAGCGGGTCCATAAGCAATTTTCCCACTTTAGCATCGGGCATGTTATTGTTGGCAGGCAAAAAGGTAGTTCCGTCGGTTGCTTTAAACACGCCCATTCCAACCGCATCGCCTGCATCTCTGTCGCCTGTTCCTATGTATATAATATCCGGATTGTTAGGATGTATAACAATGGCCGAAACACCAAGCGTTGGCAAATTGTCGGTGTGATTTACCCATGTAATTCCTCCGTTGGCCGATGTCCAAAATCCGCCTGCAGGAGCTCCAACATATAGATGTCCCGCCATGTAGGGATGAAATGCAATGGCATTAACACGGCCGTTACCGGTTGGCTGACCCGTTGCGTTTGAAGGCAATTGCACCGGGCCGAGGCACTGCCAATTCCCGCCATAGCCATCTTCTCTGGAAATATTTATAAAGTCCGTCACCGAACGGTAGGTTTTGTTTCCCAGTCGCCGGGTGCCGTCATCATTCAGCCGCGTACTCCAATAATATTCCCATCTTTTAAATGGTTTATAACCCGAGCCTCTTTCAATGTCTTTATCTTTCCAATAAATGTTAAACGCGCGTACCGTACGGTAATAATTGGCACCGGGATCCTGCATCATCTCAATCCAGTAAGGATGAGTTGCCGTATCATTAACAACCTTGCTTTGCGAAAATCCGGATACCGAAGCCACTAAAACCCAAAATAAAACAACAAAAATTTTGTTCATATTTAAAATATTACAAATAAAAAAAAAGAAATCCTTAAAAATAAAGGACAAGCCAAAGAGACTTTTTGTTGCGTAAGAAAAACAGCCGAACAAATAAACCGATTATCCGGTATATTGACAGTAACGCAGCGGCATGAAAAAGGCTGCCGTAAAACAACGATTTTGAAAGTCGTTATTTTATTGGGCAGCCTTTAACAGAAGTATCTTTTATTAATGTTCGGAACTGTTCTTTTCAAACTTTTTAATGGCCAATTTAACCATCTGGTACGAAAACCAAATAATCACGGGCCAGCTTAAAAACCATAATATTTGTGTGGTGTACATTGTTTTCTCCTTTCTTTAAATAGTGAATAATGCTTTTCACGGAAACCGGATAACTTAATAGGCATGCGAATCTTCTTCCATCTCTTTTACCGTTATCCTTTTTTTATTGAGCGATTTCCACGCATACCATATGTATGCCGCAACAAAGGGAATCATCAGCGAAACATAGCTCATGGCCACCAGTGTGTAAAAACTGGATGAAGCGTTTTGAATGGTCAGTGAGCTTTGCAAATCGTAAACCGACGGATAAAAGGCGGTATGATTATACCCTGCCGTAAGAAACAGGGCAAAAACGGTAAGTACCGTTCCCGCACCGGCAAGCCAAATGGCCCTGCGCCCACATTTTTCGTAAGCAAAAGCCGCCCTGAAAATACCAAGCAGCACCATCACAACTCCTATCAACAAAATAATCAACACCACAGGCATTGCCAATAGGTTATGAAGGTATTTAAAGGATTCCATGTTAACAACTCCCGAAACGGGATCGTAATTAAACCCCGAAATAACCAATATATTAACAAGGAAAAACAAAAAGAACACCAAAAAGAGCGCAGCATTGGGAAGCAGCTTTTTACGGGCTCTTTCCAAAATGGCATCGTTATCAACATTATTCATAAAATAGAGGATGGCCAAAACCCGGGCCAGAAAAAACACACCCAATCCTAAAGAGAGGTTGATATAGGTGGCATATCGTGCGAAATCAAAGGCCAGCTCCAGCCCTTTGAACGGCGATTGCCAAAAAGACTGGTTCATATCGTTTACCAAAAACTGAGAGCCTGTAAAAAATGTTGCCACTGCCGTTCCCAGCAATAGCGTGCCGAGCAACCCGTTTATATACAAAAAGGTATCGTAGGTTTTGGTGCCGAGCCAGTTGCTTGCCTTACTTCTGTATTCGTACGATACCGCCTGAATAATAAAGGCAAACAAAATGATCATCCATACCCAGTAGGCCCCGCCAAAACTGGTTGCATAAAACAGCGGAAACGAAGCAAAAGCCGCTCCGCCAAAGGTTACCAGTGTTGTAAAGGTAAACTCCCATTTACGCCCCAGCGAGTTGGCCAGAACCTTTACCTCCGAATCGGTTTTACCGAGGGTATATAACAACGTTTGTCCTCCCTGTACAAAAAGGAGGAAAACCAATAGCGAACCAAGCAGACTAACAATAGCCCACCAATATTCCTGTAGTGCGAGATATGATAAATTTTCAAACATGATTAGTGCCCTCCATCATTAAATCCGTTAATCTGCTTTAACATAATTTTTATTTCGGCTATGAGCAACACGGTAAAGGTTATTGTAAACAACAAAACCGTTATCATCACCGAAGTGTGATCGATATTGGAAACTGCCGTTAGCGTAGGCATGTAATCCTGTACTACCCAGGGTTGCCTGCCAAACTCGGCAACCATCCATCCTGCTTCCTGTGCAAGAAATCCCATCGGTATCGACCACAAGGCAATATAGAGTAACCACCGCTTATCAACAATTTTATCTTTAACCGAATAGATAAGTGTAAAAATAAATATCAGAACAAACAGGGTTCCAAGCCCCACCATGGTATGAAAAGAATAAAACGTAAGCGGCACATTGGGAATAAGGTCATGCGGATCATCATAATATCCGTAACCGAAATTCTTGTAGTTTTCTTTAAAAGTTGCCAGGCTGGCAGCGGTTTTTTCGCGGTCACCGGCTTTTTTGGCCGCTTTGTATTCAGCCAGGGCCTGAATGGCGGTTTTACCTCTTGCTATTTTATCGTAATACGAAACAATTCCCTGCTCTTTATTTCCATGCACCAAATCGTGAATACCGGGAACAAAAGCGTGAGGGTTAAGAGCTGCCATATACGAAAGCAAGTTCGGAATTTCAATTTTGGCAGCCCACTCTTTGGCTTTTGGGTCTTGCGGGGTGGGTGCATTCTCAAAAATACCTATGGCAACCAGCGGTGCATTGGTTTCGCCATAGTACAGCCCTTCCATGGCGGCAAATTTCATGGGCTGTACTTTATAAACTTCGCGGGCCGATTCGTCACCGGTCATTACCATAAACAGCGAAGTAATTAAACCAAAAGTGGAAGCTACCACCATACTGCGCTTGGCCAGTGCCAGGTTTTTCTTTTTTAAAAGATACCACGCACTGATGCCTATTACAAACAGGGCCGAGTAGGTATAAGCCGATGTGATAACATGCAGGAACTTGTTTACGGCAGTGGGCGAAAACAAAACCTGCCAAAAATCAACCATCTCGTTTCGGGCGGTATCCGGATTAAACTCCATACCTACAGGATTTTGCATCCATGCGTTGGCAACCAGTATCCACAATGCCGACAGGTTTGAGCCAATGGCCACCAGCCACGAAGAGGTGAGATGAAATTTTTTGCTCACCTTATCCCATCCGAAAAACATGATGGCAATAAAGGTGGATTCCATAAAAAAGGCCATAATACCCTCAATGGCAAGCGGTGCGCCAAAAATATCGCCCACAAACCATGAATAGTTCGACCAGTTGGTTCCAAACTCAAACTCAAGAATAATGCCGGTGGCAACACCAATGGCAAAGTTGATTCCAAACAGAGTCATCCAGAATTTGGTTATCCGCTTCCAGATTTCCTGACCTGTTTTTACATAGATGGTCTCCATAATGGCAATGATAAAAGATGTTCCCAGTGTAATGGGAACAAAAATCCAATGGTACAGTGCCGTTAACGCAAACTGTGCGCGAGACCAATCGACCAGTGTTAAGTCAAAATGTTCCATAAATAATTATTTATTTGTTACTGACCGGAGAAGTAATTTGTTCGATAACGTAATCGCCGCGTTCGGTATCCGATTTAAAATTGGTTTTTAAAAAATCGGGGAAAAAGAAAACCTTTAAAATGGCAAACATGACAAACAGCTTGATAAAGATAATCAGCCACAGTTTTTTACCCACTGTCATACCTCTGAAACCTTCGTAATAAAACAAGAATATTTTCTTTATTACCTTCATGTTGATGAACTGTTTAAGGCCCGGCCGATTATCAATACCATCTATTTTTTTTGAGAAATATTGATCACATGCAAATATAATAGATATAATTGTTAATAAGAAATATTATGCCGACAGATTTTTACTTTTTACCATAAAAAACCGGCCTGTGTTTAAAACTACTTCCACGAATCAATAACAAACAACGAGATAAAGCTAAAAATTTCAAGACGGCCCAGCAACATATTTATACTCAGCACAATCTTTCCCGAATCGGGAATGGTGCTGAAGTTACCCAGCGAGCTAACATCCCCGAAACCGGGCCCCACATTACCGATGGTAGCAATGGCAGCCGAAAAAGAGGTAAACAGGTCGATGTTCATTGCCGCCAGTATAGTGGTTACAACAAGGATGATTAAAAGGTAAAAAATGATAAATGTTTTAACCCGCATTTCCATCTCGGAACTGACAATGCGCCCGTCAACTTTCAGGTTAATTATGGCTCTGTGGTGTTTTAACAGGTCAATCTGCTTTCTGACGGACTTAAAGAAAATATATATCCTGTCGAATTTCATACCGCCCGAAGTGGAACCCACCATGGCACACTGAATGGTAAAATAGATAATGATAATCTGTGTAAACGGTGGCCAGTATTTTGTGTCGGCCGTGGCAAACCCCGTGGTGGTACCCACCGAAATTACCTGAAAAGCCCCGTAACGAAAAGCATCGGCAAGATTGTCGTACACGCCGTCGTAATACAACTTTAAAGAGGTAAAAACAACTCCAACGGCAAGTACCATCAAAAAGGCACGCACAATATTTGATTTAAACAAATTGGGAGATTTACCGATTATGGTATTAAAGATAAGTCCGAAATGAAGACCCGCCAAAACCATAAACACCATAATGATAATATCAACGGCAGGGCTGTTAAATGATGCAATACTTAAATTTCGTGTGGAAAAACCACCGGTGGCAATGGTGGCAAACGACTGGTTTATGGAATCGAACATACCCATCCCTGCCAGATAAAGCGCAATAATCTCCAGCAAGGTAAGACCAACATAAACAACCGCCAGAATAATCAGCACTTTTCTCGACCTGTATTGAAAATTTCTTTTGGCAAGGTCAGAAATCTCGGTATTGAGCAAAACAATTCTTTCGCTGGACGATTCGGGTAAAATAAGTATGGTGAACAACACAACGCCGATACCCCCTATCCAGTGGGTTGACGAACGCCAAAACAGCAATCCTTTAGGCAACGATTCAATATCGTTCAAAATGGTTGAGCCGGTGGTTGTGTACCCCGAAACACTTTCAAACCAGGCATTGCTCAGGGTAAACTCATGCCCCCACATAATATAAGGTAACGCTCCGGCTACACAGGTTATTATCCAGCCCAGCACCACCGTAAGCATTCCCTCCCTGAAATCCAATTCCACAATTTTAGGAACAAACACCATGGGAAAAAGGCCGAATATCAGCGTAATAAATGTACTAAAAAGCAAAGGGGCAGTTGAACTTTCGTTCAAATACCACGATATCAGGAATGAGATAAAAAGAAAGAAAGAGTTAAAAAGCAAAATCTTTCCCACATGTTTTATAATGGCTTCCTTACGCATTTTATTCTTTTCTACCTGTTTTCAGTGGCTTTTTTAATCTCCTTTGCCAACTCCTTTATTTCGTCATTGGTATTGATGGTCACCGAAAAGGATTTTCCGGTTTCATTATAAGATTTCAATCCTTTCAGAATATCTTCCACTGGTTTAGAAAAAAAGCGGGTAGTGAAAAAGTACATCAGAAACGACATTAATATGGCCGAAATAATGGCAACGATACCTGGCATAATGGCCCTGTGCGAATCTTCGAGCAACTGTTTCGATTCGTTATGAAGTTTCTGCTGACTGATTTCCATTGCCTGCTCAATTTGCTCAATGGTGTTTTGGAAAGCAGGGAGGAAAGAGCTGTAGTACCAGTTAATGTTTCCCTCTTTTTTTGTATCGACAATGGGAAATTCCCATATATTTTTAAGTTTTGCATATTGTTTGCCAATACCGGCAAGTGCACTGTTTCCCGAAACATTACGCAATGCAATGTTGTAGTTTTTATTAAAAGAGCTGTCGGCCTTTTTTATCATTGCCCTGCCTGTTTTCCACTGGCCCAGTATTAACATTAACACCGCCTTATCCTCTTTCTCCACCGATTTAATCATCAAATTAAGCCGGTGAAGTGCATTATAATTTCCGTCGATAATACTAAGTGTTTTGCTGCGCATTTGTGTCAACTCAAAAATAGACATGGCACCGGCAACAATTAACATGGCGTTAATCAAAAAGAAACCCGCCAGAAGTTTATATCGTAAATGCATGACCGCGTTTTTATGTGCAAGGTATATTAAAATCCGATAACCAAATAAAAAAACGAACAAAAAAAGAAGGCCGATTCTTACGAAACGGCCTTCTTTTAAAAATATATTAAAAACTATTTAACAAGAGCCTGAAAGTCGGCATCACTGAAAAATTTCAGGAATGAGCGATCTTTTGCAGCAGCAGCTTTAAGTTTGGCATCGGCTTTAACGGCTTTACCAAGATTTTCGAGCATAGCAGCTTTGTTTTCCTGACGTGCAGCAGTTACAGCTAACAGATAATAGGTACCGCCATCTTTATCGGCACAACCTAATGTTTTAGCAGCACCCTCATAATCTTCGTTAAGCAATTGTGCCAAACCGAAGTTATAATCGCAACTTGAAGCACTGAGTTTTGATACGGCATCTCCAAAGTTACCTTTTGCAATATCAAGTAATCCCAGGTTGTATGCTTCATCGCCACCCAGTTCCTGTGCTTTGTTAAAGCAACCTTCGGCATGTTTCAAATCACCTTTACGGAATTGGGCAATACCCATATTGTTACGGAATTCCCATGCGTCGTGTGCTTTATCGTTATCTTTAACTTTCATCAGGAGATTTACTGCTTCGTCGTTATTACCCAAAGCAAGTTCAACGGCAGCAGCATTAACAACGGCTCTCCAGCAGTCGGGATATGCACTCATTGCATTGGCATAAATCTGTTTTTTAGTATTCAGGTCATCGGTTAACGTGGCTGAATAAAGCAATTCATGAACATCAAGTTTGCTGTAATCCGAAGTAGCCAGTTGAGCAATTTCGGCATCTGTTTTCTTTGGTACAAATGTGTTAACATTGATAACGGCTCTTCTCAAAGGAGGAAGAAGGTCTCTTTCCAGTTCAGGATAGATAAGAATCATATTTCTGATCTCTTCTTCTTTTTTGCTTTCATCGGCTGAGTTAACAACGTTGATGATGGCATTTTTATCTTTAAGGTTAGAAGCCTCAACAGCTTTCATAAATCCGTTCCAGTCGGGGCCGTTGCCATTGGTTACAAAAGTTTCGTCGGTAACGGTAACTTTTGCTTTTTTGAATTTTTTCTTCATGTACTTGGCAGCGGCATCAGCTCTGCGCTGTGACAAACCTTCGTTGAAAGTTTCTTCACCTTCGGGAGAAGCCCAACCGTTAATGGTAACATCTTTAATCTCCCAACCTTTGTTTACATCCGAAAGGTTATTCTTAAGAGCATTATAGTTGTCTTCATCTTTATTTCCGGCAAGATGCCAGTTGATGTTAGCTCTGTTTTTGGGGAAGAACAGGTTTGAAGTAGTTGTGCTGATGGTCACTTTTTCGTATCCGTGAGGAGCATAAGCAACTACTTCGTTGTGGCGCAACAGTCCGGCCGTGTTAATAACACCGTCATTTAGTTTTCTATCTTCGGCCTGCGAAACTTTTTTGGCATTGTTCAAAGCATCTTCGGCATTGGCATAGGTTTCGCCTTCGCATGTATAAAATACGGGGGCTACGTAAAGTTCCGAAACTTCCATGGCAGGATCATAAGGAACTTTTCCGGTATAAACAAACGAGCCGCCGTTTTTATAGCTAACCATTTCACCTTCGCAACTTGCTTCTTCGCCAATGAAGTTTTTAGCGGGAAATGCAGTTTCACCGCCTTCATATTTTAATACAGGGGTGAAATTCATTACAACATTTTTGTTGAAATATTTTGGAGGGAAGGTTCCTTTAATGGTAACTTCAACCGAATCGCCAACGTTGGCAAGCGGTGATGGAGTGGTTGTCAGGTCAATTTTACTGAAATCTTTGGCCATTTTGTTGGGACCGGCTTTTTTGAAATTATAACGTAAACCCACGTTAAAATGCGAGTATAAATCATTTATAAAAGCCTTTTCGCCATGGTAGAAGTTATCAGTATAATCGGTATCCATCCAGCTAAAGGTATAATCACCGTAGATATCAACCTTTTCAGAAACTTTAAAATTAAGATCAACACCAACAGGAACCGTCATTACCACTTTACGGCCACTAATTCCGTTACCTGCTTTCGAACCGGTTTGTCCGTCGAATCCACTGGTGGCAAACCTTTTATCGGTATTCAGGTCGTAAGTTCTGGCTTTGTATTGATTTTGGCCGACACCACCATGAATACCTACTTCAAAAAACCTGTCTTTATAACCGCCAAAGGCATCGTTAAGATTGATACCCAGTTGCAGGCTTCCTTCGTAATAATCGATGTCGCAATAGAGATCACGGGCAGGCCCTGTTGTATGTCTCCAAATAATGTTTTCTTTCTCACCGCCCATAAAACCGCGGCCTAATGTTCCGTAAACTTTCATCCACGATAAAAACTGCCATCCAAAAGCGGCACTTCCGTTAATGTTTGTGTATTTAAGGTCGGGAATCATTCCGTATTGTGCTAAATCCCCGTGAAACCAGGCAGCTCCAATGTCACCTTGTAAAAACAGATAAGGACTGAAACTGCTGTTGGATTTTTTCTCCGTTTTAGTATTGTCTCCTCCATCCTGAGCATAAAATGCTAACGGCATAGCCATTATCAGGCTGAACACCAATACCCTTGTTAAAATAGAATAGATTTTTTTCATCGTTTTAATTTTATTAATAGTTTTTAATTTGCAAATATAACCAATTTTTAATTAGATATTTACTACACGAAAATAATTGATATGTTTTTAACAAAACATATTGTAAACAAATTTAAGTCAAATATATCGTCACATCAAGTATCCGGGTTATTTATTTAACGTATGATTGTTAATAAAGTTTCAGCCTTGCACCCGGTTGAGTTTGGAAAAAAAATCCCACACAACAACCCCGAGACTTACCGTAATATTCAATGAGTGTTTGGTACCCGTTTGGGGGATTTCAACACACCTGTCACACATCTCAATAATCTGGTCGTCAACCCCCTTTACTTCGTTACCAAAAACCAGGCCGTATTTTTTACCGCTTTCGGGACGGAATTGATTTAGCATCACGCTGTTATCAACCTGTTCGATACCTATTATTTCATAGCCCCGGCTTTTTAAAACATCAACAGCTTCCCGTGTATCCTTAAAATATTGCCAATCTACCGATTCGGTGGCTCCAAGGGCTGTTTTATGTATTTCACGATGGGGCGGACGGGCTGTAATACCACACAGATATATTGCTTCCAGCCTGAACGCGTCTGCCGTTCTGAAAGCAGAACCCACATTATTAAAACTTCGTATATTATCAAGAATGATGACAACGGGCGTTTTATCCGCCTTTTTAAACTCCTCAACCGTCAGGCGATTCAACTCTTCATTCTTCAGTTTTCTCATCTGTTAATAATTTTTGCAAAGGTAATCCATTCAGGTTAATTGTTTCCCGCAAGGTTTCTTACTTTTGTGGTTCACAAAAACAGTTGGATGTGGCAAAGGAGAAGAAATATGTGGAAACACCGTTGATGAAGCAATACTATGGGATTAAAGCAAAATATCCCGATGCGCTGTTGCTTTTCAGGGTGGGCGATTTTTATGAAACTTTTGGTGAGGATGCCATTAAAACATCCGGAATACTCGGTATTGTTTTAACTCAACGCAAAAACGGAGCCGCTTCTTTTGTGGAACTGGCAGGGTTTCCGCACCATTCGCTGGACACCTATTTACCAAAGCTGGTAAGAGCCGGACACCGGGTGGCCATTTGCGATCAGCTTGAAGACCCGAAACTCACTAAAAAAATCGTAAAAAGAGGGGTTACCGAACTGGTTACGCCGGGTGTTTCGATGAACGATAACGTACTGGAACAGAAAGAGAACAATTTTCTTGCGGCCATACACTTAACCTCTGCCATTTCAGGACTGGCTTTGCTGGACATATCAACAGGCGAATTTTATCTTACCGAAGGTACTACCGATTATATTGACAAAATGCTTCAGGGCTTTATGCCGTCGGAGGTGGTGGTTCAGCGTCAGAAACGGGGCCAATTTATGGAACATTTTGGCGATAAGTTTTATCTGACGGTTTTTGACGACTGGGTGTTTACCGACGATTTTGCAAAGGATGTTCTGCTCCGGCATTTTAAAACCAATTCGCTTAAAGGATTCGGCATCGAAGAGATGAATAACGGAATTATAGCAGCCGGAGCGGCCATTCATTATCTTTACGAAACCCATCACGACAAAATTGACCACATCTCTAAAATAAGCCGCATCGACGAAGGTAAATATGTATGGCTCGATAAGTTTACCATCCGGAACCTGGAACTTGTTTATTCGCTGGCTCCGGGCGGACATACCCTGCTGGATGTTTTGGACAAAACCGACTCGCCCATGGGGGCACGTTTGATGCGCCGCTGGATAACCCTGCCATTAAAAGATAAAAAACTTATTGACGAACGACAGGAGATTGTAAACCACCTTTTTGAAAACAGTGATTTACGAGGTGCATTACATGATGAAATGAAACGGGTTGGCGACCTTGAAAGACTAATCTCAAAGGTAGCCGCTTTTCGTATCTCTCCACGCGAAATGGCACAACTCAACCGTGCCTTGCAAAGTGTTGAGGCAATAAAAAACAGTTGCGGCTCAACAGAACTGGAAGCTCTTAAAAGCATGGGAGAGAAGATCAATCCCTGCAATCTGCTATCGGAAAAGTTAAATAGGGTTTTAACGGACGAACCTCCCGTATCGGTTGGAAAAGGAAAGGTTATTAAAGAAGGTGTTTCGGACGAACTGGACGAATTGCGTTCCATCGTTTTTTCGGGTAAAGATTATTTAAAACAGATAAAAGAACGGGAACAGGAGCGTACCGGAATCAGTTCGCTGAAAATCGGATACAACAATGTGTTTGGATATTATCTGGAAGTTACCAATGTTCACAAAGACAAAGTTCCTCAGGAGTGGCACCGCAAACAAACACTTACCAATGCCGAGCGCTATATTACAGAAGAACTTAAGGAGTACGAACAAAAAATTCTCGGTGCCGAAGAAAAAATAATTGCACTGGAGCAGCAGTTGTACGACAATCTGGTACATTTTGCAGCCGGTTTTGTTAGTCCTGTTCAACTCGACGCATCACTGATTGCCTCTCTGGATTGCCTTAACTCCTTTGCAGAAGTGTCACAGGAAAACAATTATGTTAAACCTGCACTGAACGAGGGGTACATCATCAACATCAAAGAGGGTCGTCATCCGGTTATTGAAAAAAACATGACACCGGGCGAACATTATATTCCCAACGATGTTTATCTCGACAACAAAAAACAGCAAATCATTATTTTAACCGGCCCCAATATGTCGGGAAAATCGGCACTGTTACGACAGACGGCACAAATTGTTTTGCTGGCACAAATGGGCTGCTTTGTTCCTGCCGCCAAAGCCGAAATCGGCATAGTTGACAAACTGTTCACAAGGGTGGGAGCATCCGACAACCTCACATCCGGCGAATCGACATTTATGGTGGAGATGAACGAAACCGCCAGCATATTAAACAATATTTCCAACCGCAGCCTGATTTTACTTGACGAAATAGGCCGGGGTACCAGTACTTACGACGGCATTTCCATTGCGTGGTCGATTACCGAATTTCTGCATGAACATCCCGCATACAGGGCAAGGGTACTGTTTGCAACCCACTATCACGAGCTTAACGAAATGACCAAAACTTTATCGAGGATAAAGAATTACCATGTTTCAATAAAAGAGGTGGGCAATAAAGTGATTTTTTTACGAAAACTGAAAAAAGGCGGCAGCGAACACAGTTTCGGGATTCATGTTGCCGAAATGGCAGGCATGCCCAAAAAGGTGCTGGAACGCGCCCGTCAGTTACTGAAGGTATTGGAACAGAGCCACTCCGGCGAAGAACTTACCGAAAAGGTAAAAAGTAGTGCCGATAACTATCAGCTTAGTTTTATCCAACTGGACGACCCCCTGTTGCATCAAATAAAAGACGACATTTTAAATACCGACATCAATACGCTAACCCCTGTGGAAGCCCTGATGAAACTCAATGAAATCAAACGACTTTTAACGGGAAAACAATGAAAATCATTGTGATGGTTTAACAATCAAAAAAAGTTTCAAAAAAATTATTTTTTATTTGTTTGGTATTTGAAAAATATTTTACATTTGCACTCCCAAAACAAGCGGGAATAGCTCAGTTGGTAGAGCACGACCTTGCCAAGGTCGGGGTCGCGGGTTCGAGTCCCGTTTCCCGCTCAAAAAATCAAATCCCGATCCCGAAAAACGGGGTTGGGATTTTTAATTAAACCGGAAAATGATAGTACGGTTTATCAATACAGTTCTTAAAGAAAATGCTCGAGTGGTGGAATTGGTAGACACGTTGGACTTAAAATCCAATGACCATTGCGGTCGTGCGGGTTCAAGTCCCGCCTCGAGTACTTAAAACCCCTGTTAACATTAATTGTTTTCAGGGGTTTTTTGTGTATCTTTGTATCGTTCTACAATTGTTAGAATTATTTTTCCTACTTAATTTGGAATAATCATGCAGGTAGTTAATAAATTATTGTTCGTTTTCGGTACTGTTTTGTTGCTGGCAGGTATGGGATGCCACGGTGGTAGCGACACCCCTCCCACCCCCGACCCCGCCAAACCGGATTACGATTTTTCACAAATATCAAAAGAGTACCTATACTTTTTACCTAACAGCTATTGGGTATATCAGGACGACAGCACCTTAAATGCCTATTCGGTTAAACTCTTTTCGGCTCACGAAGAGATCAGACAAAGCGGCAGCGGGTCGGTTGAACAATATTCGTACAATGCTTACTGGATGTATTATTCGAACAATAATGCCGGACTTAAAAAATCCGAAATGTTCGCAACCAATTTTACGGTGGGTGAAGATGTACCCAACACCTCTGAAAGAGTCTATTTTGACGATCAGGAATATAAAATTGCTTTTGCTCCCATGTACCCTTTCGGACAACGCATTTTATTAGGAGGAGAAGAGGGAACTTTCATTAACAAAGAACTGATACCTTCTTTAACACTTAACGGTAAAACCTATACCGATGTCTATCATTCCATTTCGGAAGATTATGAAACCGCTGCACCCGATACGGTTTTTTATCATTTTTATTTTGCCAAAAATTACGGTTTAATAAAATACACCATTCTTGGAAAGGGGCAGGGTAAGAGTTATAGCCTTCTTGAGTCCTCTGTTCTACAGCCTGAATAGTTTAAATATAACATATTGTTTCATTATTAACTTAAAATTAAAGTTATGAAAAAAATTTTATTGATGATTGTTGTAATGGCAGCATTTGTTTTTACGGCAAATGCCCAAAAGGTAAAACTGGTTGACGGAAAACTTGACTTCCTGAAAGGACAAAAAGAGTTGAAATTAAAGTTTACCTATGATGATAACATGAAAATAGGCAAGATGAAGAAAG
>CAYNVN010000099.1:0-18680 GCA_964400655.1 uncultured Lentimicrobiaceae bacterium | reverse complement strand
AGAGTTAAAACTACGTCGTTCATTCATTACCCCGTCATTTCGACGACCATCATTCACTCGTCATTTCGACGACGAAGGAGGAGACCTGCCCGTCCGGCAGGCGGGAATCCCCTACTATTATTGACTGAATTTCCTTTTACTAAAAAGGCAGGCCGGTACTCAGGAGATTCCCGCCCGTACCGAACGGTACGTTCGGGCGGGCCTCAGTCGTGCCTCCCTCGGAATGACGTTGGGGCTTGCGGCAAAGGCAAACACAAGCAACAAATTTCCTCAACCCTCTCAACTTCTAAACTTCTAAACTTCTCAACTTCTAAACCCCTAAACCTCTTAACCTTTGCGCCTCTGCGTCTTAGCGTTTCATTGAACCTCAAACTTTCAAACCTTGAATTCTTTGTTACTCCCAAAAAAAAGAACGGCTTACCTAAAAACAACCTAAACCAGCTCCAGCAAAGTAATTTCCGGTAAAATACCTATCCTTCCCGGATAACCGATTGAGCCAATACCACGGTTTACATAAAGATAATGGCTTGTCAAAGGATGTTTATACAATCCCGCCCAATGTTTGTAAACATATTGCGCCGGACTCCATTTAATTTTCTGCGATTCCAGTCCGAACTGAAAACCGTGCGTATGACCCGACAAAGTAAGGCTTACCGAATAATTACCCGGTACCACAATCCGATCCCAGTGCGAAGGATCGTGTGACAACAATATTTTAACCGGAACCTTTTCCGCACCTTTTATGGCTTTATCAATATCGCCATAACGCGGAAACCGTTTTCCGGCACCCCAGTTTTCAACTCCGATTAAAGCAAGTTGCTCCTCTCCTTCACCAAAAATTACATGCTCATTATTTAGCAGCTTCCATCCTATCCTGTCAAAAAAGCCGTACAGGTCGGTCATATTCTTCTTTCTGGCTGCTTCATCGGGCCAGGTTACATAGAGGCCGTAATCGTGATTACCAAGTGTGGCATAAACGCCCATGGGAGCTTTCAGCTTTTTTAGCTGATCCTCAAAACGAAAAGCTTCACGCGTGGAAAAAGTAACCAGGTCTCCGGTAAAAACAATCATATCGGGTTTCAGCCTCATTATGGTATCAATGGCATCATCCATAGGTTTGGTGAGTCCCCAGTTACCAAGATGGAAATCGGATATCTGAACAATCTTCAATCCTTTGAACGATTCAGGCAAATCCGGTACGGGAATTTTCTCGCGATGAACCTTAAACTCGAACACCCATTTAAACATACCCACAAACATGGAACCCATCACCAAACCTCCCGAAAGAAACCCGATATACTGTAAAAACTTACTACGGGTAATACCTTCGTGCTCTTTGTTGATCTCTTTTCGCTTTTCTTTCTTCGACAAATGAAAACCGCGGTCGATAAGCCTGGCAGTATCTGCCAGCAGAAGAAACAGCAACGGAAGCAGTTTTGCCATATAAAAAACAATCACAAAACCGAAAAGGTAATTTCTGAAAACATCGTTCCACTCAACCACCGGAACCACCGCTGCCCCCACAATGATAAAAGCAACGGCAAACAACGGCAGCCAGAACAAAAATATCAGCAATACCTTTAAAAACAGATTGTAGCTAAAAACCCTCTTCCTGAAAGCCGACCAAAGGTAGATATCACCCAACACCAACAACAATCCCGCAAGGTACATACCCGTATAGCGGGGCATTGTCCATTTTAACAGAAACCAGCCCGCTGCCATCAGCAGCGGGATTAACAAATATTGCGGTTTAAATTTCAAACTATTTTGCGTGTTCCTTTATAAAATTAACAAGCCCTTTTGCATTAAAAATACCCATCAATTTGTCGGGCAAAGGAGCAAATTCAAAGGTTCCATCTCCAACGGTTATGATTCCCTTTTCAAAATCCACCTCCACATTATCTCCCGGTTTATAAGCATCCACCGCTTCGGGAACCAGCAAAATGGGCAACCCCTGATTTACGGATGAACGATAGAAAATACGGTTTACCGATTTACAGATCACCGCCTTTACACCGGCATACGACAACCCTACGGCAGGATGCTCGCGCGAACTTCCGCAACCAAAGTTGGCACCGGCAATGATGATATCACCCTGTTGAACCCTGTCGGAAAAATTAACATCAAATCCTTTAAACAGATGGGGCATAATTTTTTCGGGCTCCGAACTAAGTACCTGATAGGTAAGATTTCCGGCAAACATCTGGTCGGTGTTCAAATCGTTGGCATCGGCATAATTCCAAACCCCGTTGATTCTGCGATCATCGTTTTCATCAATGGTAACGGTATTTCCCTGCTCTATGGTATAAGGAAATTTATCATTTGATTTAATGCCGCGCGGGTCAACAATTTCACCGGCCAGTGCCGAGTGTGCCACCGTTGCAGGCGATGCCAGGTAAATAAACGATTCTTTGTTACCCATGCGTCCTTTAAAATTACGGTTTGCCGTTGAAATTACATTATAGCCGTCAGCAGGAATTCCCTGACCCGTACCGAGGCATGGGCCGCAACTGGCTGCCAGCACATTGGCTCCGGCATCCAAAAATATCTCAATCAGCCCCTCTTTCATGGCCTGCATATAAATCTTCTGCGACGCAGGAACAATCACCATCTGAAAACCTTCGGGCAGTTTCTTTCCCTTTAACACGGCTGCCGCTTCACGCAAATCTTCCAAACGACCGTTGGTACAGGTACCCACCAATGCCTCGTTGAGTTTGGTTCCGGCCACTTCGGCTACCGCTTTCACATTATCAACATGATGAGGAGCCGCCACCACCGGAAAGAGTTCCGATAAATCAATTTCAATCTCTTTGGCATATACGGCATCTTTGTCAGCCCAAACACCTTCGCCACTCCATGAATCACCAAGCCACTCTTTCAGCACATCATCGTATGGGAAAACGGCGTTTTTGGCTCCCATCTCCGAAGCGAGATTGGCCAGGGTCATGCGTTGGTCAACCGTTAACGTTTTAACCCCTTCGCCATGATACTCAATGGACATGTAATCGGCACCACTGGAACCGATCATCCCGATGATCCACAACGACAGGTCTTTGGCATACACACCTTCGGGTAATTTGCCATGCAGTGTAATTTTTATTGATTCTGGAACCCTGAACCATGTTTCGCCCTGACTCCACAGCCCTGCAGCTTCGGTACGATCGATACCGGCAGCAAAAGCATTGAAAGCACCGGCGGTACAGGTATGGCTGTCGGAACCGACAATCACCATGCCCGGCTTGGCATAATCGGCCATGATTTGATGACAGATACCTTTTCCCGCATCATGGAATTTGGTAATGCCCTGCTCGTGCACAATCTTGCGAATGCTTTCGTACTGATTGGCCAGCTTGGCGGTAGTTGGCGGCGCATTGTGGTCGAGAACAATCAGCAATTGTTCAGGGTATTTTACCTTCTCCCCACCCATTTTTTTAAAGGTATTGAAAATGGAGGCGGTATTATCGTGCGATAAAATAATGTCGGGTTTTTTAAAAACTATGCTGCCCGTAGCAGCACCAAATATTTTTTCCGCAAATGTTTTTCCTTTCATATCTGTTGGTTTGGAATATTTTTTTGTTAATGCGTAATTTAAACAGTAATTGGTCATTCAATTAAAATTTCGGGCAAATATAAATGTTATCTAATTTCGTGATGCTTCTCGGAAAACAATGTATGAACAGTTTTTTGAAAGATTAACAAAATAAGCGGCTGAAAAAAAAGAAAAATTATTTGGAGTTAAATAGCATTTATCTATTTTTGCAACCCGTTTCAGTAAATGAAACAAAAGCCGCAGGCTAACCTTATGGAGAGGTGGGAGAGTGGCTTAATCCACCAGTTTGCTAAACTGGCGTACTCGAAAGGGTACCGGGGGTTCGAATCCCCCCCTCTCCGCACTTTATAAAAAAATCCAAACCACCGTAAGTAACAGACACTACGGTGGTTTTTTTTTAATGTTTTTAACTTCTAAAACGGATTAATTGTAAATTTAAAGCAGAAAGAACATCTAATTTCTTACTTATCCTTTAAAATATAACAGGTGTATTTTTCCTTGATGTTTTAATAGATTTATCCGGCTAACGCGCAGAAAAAAAAGCCATCTGCAACAAATTTTGCAAATGGCTTTGACGGTGGGGCGTACTGGAATCGAACCAGTGACCTCTTGCCTGTCAAGCAAGCGCTCTAAACCAACTGAGCTAACGTCCCGATCCAACCGCTGCAAAATTAGAATATTTTATCTTTTAAACAATTGGTAAAATCATCTATCTTTGAAACTTAATTTTTTTAAAGATCATAACTTTTGCGGCATTCGAAAGTTTGCAGCCGATAAAAGATCATTCAAACAACAATTCAAAATACCGATATGAAAAAAATAAGTGTTTTATCCCTGTTTTTCATTATTATAACAGGGTCTTTTGCTTTTTCCCAGGAAACAAAAAAGAACATCAATCTGGATGAATTATGGCATCTTTATAAATTTTATCCCAAAACCGTTCACGGTATCAATTCGTTGAAAAACGGCAAACAGTTTACCATGATTAAAAAGGGTTCGCTGGTGGTTTACGATTATGCCACGGGCGATTCGGTTGGCGTACTGCTTCAAAAGGAAAAACTGGTGCCCGAAGGAAAAAAGAAACCCATATACCTTGGCCAGTACTCCATGAACAAAGATGAAAACAAATTCCTTATCCCCACGGCTACCGAGTCCATCTACCGCCATTCCAAAAAGTCAAACTTCTACGTTTACGATGAAACTTCCGGCAAACTGACCCTGCTTTCGGAGAACGGCAAACAACGTCTTGCCGATTTTAATCCCCAGGGAAATAAAGTGGCTTTTGTACGCGAAAACAACATCTTCATCAAAGATTTGCAAACCGGCGAAGAAAAACAGATTACCAGCGACGGTAAAACAAACGAAATCATCAATGGTACCTGCGACTGGGTTTACGAAGAGGAGTTCGGATTTACCAAAGCCTTTTTCTGGTCGCCCGACGGCAAAAAAATTGCCTATTACCGTTTTGACGAAAGCAGGGTAAAAGAATACACCCTAACCTATTACGGCGATCTATATCCGCGCCTGTACACATATAAATACCCCAAGGCCGGCGAAGACAACTCAATTGTTGAGATTTATGTTTACGATCTGGAAACGGGCAAATCAACCAAAATGGACACCGGAGAAGATACCGATATCTATATCCCGCGCATAAAATGGACTAACGATGCCAATGTACTTTCCATACAGCATCTTAACCGGTTACAAAATCATCTGGAGATTCTTCTGGCTGATGCTTCCACCGGACAAATACATGTAATGTACGTTGACGATAATCCATACTACATCGACATTACCGACGACCTTACTTTTTTACCCGACAACGAGCGTTTTATCATCACCTCCGAAAAAGACGGCTACAATCACATCTACCTCTGCAACATGAACGGTAAAAAAGAGAAACAGCTTACCAAAGGAGCATGGGATGTTACCAAAGTTTACGGCTACGATGCTGCCAACGGCGAGGTTTATTATCAAAGTGCCGAATTGTCGCCCTTGAACCGCGACATTTACAAAGTCAATTTAAAAGGAAAGAGAAAGAAATTATCGACACGTACCGGCACCAACGACGCAACATTCAGCAACAATTTTGAATATTATGTAAATACCTTCAGCGATGCCAATACACCGCCCTACATTACCATGAACCGCAACAACGGCGAAGAACTGCGCGTTTTGGAAGATAACAAAGCCTTTGTAGCGATGATGACGGAGTATAATCTGAGCAAAAAAACATTTTCTTCGTTTACCGACACCGCAATAACACTGCCCGACGGGAAACAGACCTACCTTAACACCTGGCAAATACTTCCTCCCGATTTCGACAGCACCAAAAAATATCCGGTTTTGCTTTATCAATACAGCGGCCCGGGTTCGCAAAGCGTACTTAACGCATGGGGATGGAGCAACTATTTCTGGTTTCAGATGCTGGCCCAAAACGGCATTATTGTAACCTGTGTTGATAACCGCGGAACAGGTGCACGCGGACAGGAGTTTAAAAAGATGACCTATCAGCAGCTTGGCAAATACGAAAACATCGACCATATTGCATACGCAAGATACCTCGGCACACTGCCTTACGTGGATAAAAACAACATTGGCGTTTTCGGATGGAGTTACGGCGGTTTTATGGCCAGTCTTGATATTACCAAAGGGGCGGATGTATTCAGCACGGCCATTGCGGTGGCTCCGGTTACCAACTGGCGTTATTACGACAATATTTACACCGAACGATACATGCGTAAACCACAGGACAACCCCAAAGGATACGACGACAACTCACCCATAAACTTTGTTAAAGAGCTTAAAGGAAACTACCTGCTGGTACACGGCAGTGCCGACGACAACGTCCATTTCCAAAACAGCATGGATATGATATCGGCGCTGGTAAATGCCAACAAACAGTTTAAACTTTTTGTATATCCCAATAAAAATCATGGAATCTACGGAGGCAACACACGCTATCACCTGTACAAAATGATGACCGGTTTCCTTTATAAAAATCTTAAAGGAATGGATTTAAATTTAGATGAAATCAACAAATAGATAAGTTTTGAAAACCTTTGCTAAAATAATATTAAAGATATTCGGGTGGAAAGTGGAGGGAACCTTTCCCACACAGTATAAAAAACTGGTAATTCTGGAAGCGCCTCACACTTCCAATCTCGATTATTTTATCGGAATGATGTGTATTTACGCATCCGGTGTAAAAGTTAACGTAATCATTAAAAAGGAGGCGTTTTTTTGGCCTTTGGGAGCACTGCTGAAAAAAGCCGGCGGAATACCCATCGACCGGACAGGCACCACCAATAAGGTGGATGCCATTGCCGAACTTTTTAACAAACATGAAACGTTAAACCTTGGCATTACCCCCGAAGGAACCCGCTCTTTATCAAAAGAGTGGCGAAAAGGCTACTACTATATCGCCCTCAAAGCAAAGGTTCCCATTTTACTGGCATCGATCGATTACAAAAAGAAACGCGGTCATTTCGGGCCTGTATTTTTCCCTTCGGGTAATTACGAAGAGGATTTTAAAATAGTGGAAAACTATTACAAGGGCATCAACGCCAAATATCCCGAAAAATACAACTACAGCCCCATGTATCTTGAGAAGGAAAAAGAAAGTCAATCTGATTAACAGTTACCGATATTCTGTTGTTGTACTGCATTTTAGAAAGGTCACGAAAACAAAAAAAGAAATTGTGCTTTTGTTAAATGAAGAACTCTGAAATTAAAATATATAAAACACCTGACGGTAAAACTTCAATTGAAGTGAAGCTCGAAAAAGAAACGGTTTGGTTAAGCCTCAATCAAATATCCGATCTTTTTATGCGGGACAAATCGGTAATATCCAGACATATAAACAATATCTATAAAGAAAGAGAATTAAATAAAAGCTCAACTGTTGCAAAAATTGCAACAGTTCAAAAGGAGGGAAACAGAAGAATTGTCAGGAATATTGAATATTTTAATCTTGATGTAATAATCTCAGTTGGTTATCGTATTAAATCAAAAAGAGGAACACAATTTAGAATTTGGGCAAATCAGATTATAAAAGACTTTCTAATTAAAGGTTACGCTATTAATCAGCAACGATTACAAAAGCAAGCCGAACAACTAAATGAACTCAAAGAAACAATAAAGATACTTGGAAGTACTCTCGAATATAAAGAACTCACAAATGATGAAAGTAAAGGATTGTTAAAAATAATTTCCGACTATTCTTATGCACTTGAAATTCTTGACCAATATGATTACCAGACTCTTAAGATTGAAAATACATCAGGAAAGGAAGTCTATCAATTAACGTATGAAGAAGCAATAAAACAGATAGAATTGGTAAAAGAAACTTACGGAAACAGTGATTTATTTGGTCATGAAAAAGACAATTCATTTAAAAGCTCAATAGCAACCATATATCAAACATTTGAAGAAGTTGATTTATACCCAAGTATAGAAGAAAAAGCCGCCAACCTGCTTTATTTTATTGTAAAAAATCATTCGTTCTCTGATGGAAACAAACGTATTGCTGCTTTTTTATTTTTATATTTTCTTGAAAAGAACGGGATATTATTTACGGAAACTGGCAAAAAAAGAATTGCTGACAATGCATTAGTAGCATTAACTTTAATGATAGCTGTGAGTAAACCTGACGAAAAAGAAACAATGATAAAAGTAATAGTGAATTTAATAAACAGAAACAACTAACGACGGTACAACAAAATAATATAGTGTATGCCGCAATTAGCTGAAAACACAAAAGTTCATACACAAAATAAAGTTGGCAGCAAATTGAAAATAAAAAGCTTTAAACTGCAGCAACAAGTACCATATTCAACCCGATATTACGAAGTTTTCTTCAGCTCGCCCGATTTTAATCTTTTCCAGTAATCGTTCATATCTCTCTTTATTTCGGGAGCCATAATAAAAAGTCCCATTATATTGGGAATGGCCATGGCAAGGATCATCATATCCGAAAACTCCATTACCGTTAAAATATCGGTGGAAGCCCCGATAATAACAAACACCAGAAAGGAGAGCTGAAAAATAAGATTGGTAACTTTTCTTGAACCGAAAACCTTTTCGCCCCAGCCGCCAAACAGATAATCAAATCCCTTTAAACCGTAATACGACCACGAAATAATGGTTGAAAAAGCAAACAAAGTAACGGCAACAAGTAAAACATAGGGGAACCACGAAATTACCGAAGCAAAGGCAGCCGATGTAAGCTGCACCCCTTCCAGTCCCTGTGTGTTTTCCGAAAATCCGGTAAAAATAAGAACAAGAGCGGTCATGGTACAAATTATTACCGTATCGACAAAGGGTTCAATGGAGGCAACAATGCCCTCACTTACCGGCTCGTCGTTTTGCGATGCCGAATGGGCTATGGCAGCACTTCCCATACCTGCTTCGTTGGAAAAGGCACCGCGCTGAATACCGTATATCATCACCCCGATAATGCCGCCTTTGATGGCATCCGGATTAAAAGCATCGTGAAAGATAAGCCAAAGGGCATGATGTGTATTATGAATATTCATTCCGATAATAATCAGTGCCGCAACAATATAGATACCGGCCATAAGCGGAACGATTTTTTCGGTAACTTTTCCGATACTTTTAATACCGCCTATGATTACCGCTCCCACCAATACCGCCAGAAAGATGCCGTAAACAGCACCGTAATGCTCAATACCGGGAAAGAAATAAACCAGCTGATTAAACGCCTGATTGGCCTGCAGCATGTTACCGCCGCCCACCGATCCGCCCATTACGGTCAGCGCAAAAAGAAATGCAAGAAAAACACCGAATTTTCCCATGGTTTTTCCACGTTTTTCCAGTCCCCGCCTCAGGTAGTACATGGGGCCGCCCGACACAGAGCCGTCTTTGTTGTACTTACGATATTTAATGCCGAGGGTACATTCGGCAAACTTTAACGACATGCCCAGCAAACCGGCCATAATCATCCAGAATGTAGCACCGGGACCGCCAATACCGATGGCCAGTGCCACTCCGGCGATATTACCCATTCCCACCGTGGCGGAAAGCGCCGTGGTTACCGACTGGTACGGGGTAACCTCTCCCTTTGAGCCTTTTTTGGCATATTTACCACGGATAACATCAAAAGCATGTTTTATACCTCTGATTCCAATAAATTTAAGGTAGATGGTAAAAAACACACCGCCCGCCAGCAGCCACAATACTATCAGACGCAAAGGAGCCTCCACCGGCTTTCCGTTTTCATCATAAACCGGTTTTCCGTTTTCATCGTAAACCTGCGGATCGTATAAACCGGTCATGGAAAAAGGATCCAAAAACAACACCTCTCCCAATGCTTTGGAAAGCGGAGTAAAAGCCCTGTCGATCTTTTGACTGAAGGTTAATTCATTTTCTGCATTTTTTTCCTGATTTTCATCACCCTGTTGTCCGGCATAAAGAATAACCGAAGCCATCATTAAAATAAGTGTAAATAAAAACCTTTTCATGGGCACTGCCTTTTATGTAATATTTAATTAAAAATAGAATCGAAAGTTAAAAGTGGATCTGAAAACACCGGTCATTTCATCATCCTGACTGACCTTAAAGCGGTACCAGGTGGACTGCAGACCAATTTCAAAATCAGGCGATCCTGTGTAATTCAACTTGAAAAAAAGCATATTGGTATGTCCCTCTTTGTCCATCATCACCTCAGGATTTCCCGCCAGATTATATCCCATTACAAACCCCAGCGGAACATTTAATTTGGGATAGAGATCGGCATCACCGGCAACATCCAACGAGTAGATAACACCACTCTTTCCGCGTATAAATGTTTCTCCATACATTAAATCAAGAGTTGCCTGTATGCCCCATGTTTGACTGAAGGCATAAGCTATTTCCCAACTGTTGCCCAAACCCAGCGACGGTACATTACTAACAACGGAAGGGTTCGGATTATCATTTATCAGTTCATCGATAAATTTGGAAATACTGACAAAACTGCCGCTGAGCTGCTGAACATAGATATGGGTTGAGAGTATCATTTTTTTCCTGTTCAGCACCCTTATGTGCCAACCGGTTGCACCACCATTAACGGTGTTTAGCCCGTCGTATAAAAGCGAAAAGACATCGGTTCCGTACCGACCCGAAAATCCGTACGAAAAATAGATAGACAACCAGGGCCTGAAACGTTGTTCATAATTTACAAACACATCGGCAAAGACGATTGAGCCGTAAACGGGATCAGTGGTTACACTGTCAAACTCAAATCCGGGAACCGTAATTACCGACGTTGTCCCCACGCTAAAATCAGACCACAAACTGGTAACCACAAAGGCACTTTTCATTCCGTTCACCGTAGGAAAAACATGATTGTTAACCACTGTTTTTTTATAATGACGGGAATTATTCTGTGTTTGAGCATAACCCCGGGTTATCATCAACATCACCAACAAAAAAAGTACAATCTTTTTCATAATTCTATTGTTTTGAAGGTTTACCTAAGGGAAATTCAATGCCCACAAGAAATTTAAAACCACTGGTTTTTACACGCGGAATATAGTTTTCCTCATTAAGCCTGTCCGTAAGATTAACAATGCCCTGAGCATATCTTAGCTCCAGATAAAGCCGTGGCAGCCCCAGAAAAAAACGGTATCCCGCCCCAAACTGGGCCGTCAGGTCAAATGTACTGATACCCAAATCTTCATCTAATTTTTCATCGCCACTATATACCGAATAGGAAAAAAGATAAGCGGCTTCAAAACCGCCGATTGCATAAAAATGTTTGTTGGTACTTTCAATTTTTAACAACAGCGGCAGCGAAAAATAGTTGAGCCGTATGAAGATACTGTCCACCAACTCTCTTTTTCCGGCCACTTTAAAATATACGGAGGTACCTCCCTGCGAAAAAGAGGGCTGTACACTAACGGCAAGAATCTTATTAATAGAGACATCAAGATTTGCGCCGCCCGTAAACCCGGGCAGGCTGTAATAATAACCATCTTCCGGTGCATCACCCAAAAGGTTTCCAAAGTTCAAACCACTGTAAACGCCAAGATGGCTCTGACCCCAAACAAGGTTGCCCGACAGCAGCAATACCATACCAATAACAATCTTGTAATATTTTAACATAGGAAAACGGATTTAATTTAGCCAAAGTTAAATTAAAATCCCTATTCTTCCCACAGGTTTATAAATAACCCTCCAAAAAAATCGTTAATAACCGGCTTTAACCGTACGAAACATTATAATCGGTTACCTCGGCTGTAAGTATCGGCTCCTCCGTTCCGGTTTCCAGCCCGGTAAGTTTTACCCGGTAAAAGCGGTTGGTTTTAAGATTGCGTTCACGAATGATAACGGGAATATAATGTTCGCCGTACCCGGTGGCAAATCCCTCCTTATTAATTCTTTCTGTCAAAACAATTTCCGTTTTTCCCACAAAGCTTTTACGGTAATCTTCACGCATCGTTTCCGAGAGTTTCCTTACGGCTTCACTGCGTTGGGTTTTTATATTTCCCGGAATATGGCCGGGAAGGCGTTCGGCACGGGTACCTTTTCTTACGGAATACTTAAAAGTATGAATATGGCCGAAACGGATTCGTTTTGCCATTTTTAGCGTGTCGTCAAAATCTTCTTCGGTTTCACCCGGAAAGCCGGTAATGATATCGGTGGTAATGTTAAAACCGGGAACCTCCTCACGAAGTGCCGTGGTCATATTTTCAAACAGTTCGGCGGTGTACATGCGCCGCATCTTTTTTAAAATGGTTTCCGAACCGCTTTGCAAACAGAGGTGCATGTGGGGGGTTAGTTTGGGATGACGAAACAGTTTGAAAAAACTTTCGGTAAAGCCGTCGGGTTCCATGCTTGAGATACGCACCCTGAAATTTCCGGGAATGGCAAGAATACGCCTTACCAGCTCTTCAAAATCGACTTCGCCGTCGGAATAACGCCCGAGGTTAACACCCGTAAGCACCACCTCTTTAAAGCCGTAACCCACCACCTGTTTGATGTTTTCAAGCACCTCCGTTGCAGGCCGGCTTACTGCCCTGCCCCTCACCTTGGGAATTATGCAAAAAGTACAAAAATTGTTGCAGCCGTCCTGAATTTTAATAAGTGCCCGTGTATGTGCCGTGGTTTTTGCAGGTTGGTAGTTAAAAACATCTTTTTCAAAAAGATCGGGATCGGTGGTTTCGCCTGCAAAATGCGCTTCCACCAAATCAACAATGGAGGTTTTATGGTCGTTATCCACCACATAATCCGCTTTGCCGCCCGCTTTCAGCTCCTCTTTGTAGTTGGTGGCCATGCAGCCGGTAACAATTTTAACGGCGTTGTTATGCAGCCGCTGTGTTCGGTTCATCACCCTTTTCGACTTCTGGTCGCTTTGATTGGTGACGGTACAGGTATTTATTATGTACACATCGGCCCGGGCATCCACATCATCGGTAACCTCGTATCCCCTGCCGGCAAACTCCGACATAAGCGAATCGGTTTCAAACAAATTTAGCCTGCAGCCCAGTGTTTTAAACGCTATCTTTTTATTCATTCAACAGATAAATTTTCGGCAAAAGTCGTAATAATTTGGCAATTATCTTAATCTAATTTCAGCCTGCCGATTTAACGGGTGCAGCTTTTTATTACTTTTGCGCTCTATGGCGATTGGCGATAAAATAGTAACCCATCCGGGGGTGGTTAAACAAATTAACGGAAACAAAATCAGTGTTTCGGTAATTAGCAAGGCGGGCTGTGCCTCATGCCAGATAAAGGATTCGTGCTCGGTAGGCGAGGTGGAAGAGAAAATTGTTGAAATGGATATGCCGCACGGTTTCAGTTTTAAAGAGGGGCAAATGGTTACGGTTGAAATGAAACAGTCGCTGGGAACCTTTGCCGTTTTACTGGGTTATGTTTTTCCCTTTGTTGTAATCCTGCTCAGTCTTATCTTATTTATCAGGTTGGGGCTCGACCAGGGGCTGGCGGGCATTTTTTCAATTGCAACCCTTATCCCCTATTACGGTATGTTGTATTTGTCAAAAAATTATTTCCGAAAAAAATTCCGGTATAATTTGTATTAAGCAAATTTAATACGCTGTTTCAAACATAGTAAAACATATTTAAACCACTAACAAACAGGTATTCTGCAAAATCTATTCCTGACAAAAACGAAAATGCTTTTACAAAAAAAAACAAAATATGGCAGCCGGTTCTATTCTAAATACCAGCGAAACACATTTTATTTACTTTATTTGAATTTTTGATAAATTCGCAGCACTTTACCGTATCCCCGATATTTTTAAATTAAATAAAAAAAAATAATGAAAATTCTTCAAACTGCCGAAAGAGTCTCTCACAAAGATGTATCGGATAATTATGTATTTCAAAGGTCATTACTGGCATATGTAAAAGCATCGGAAATAGTTTTCGGCGATGTTTTGGAAATTGGTACCGGCAGTGGTTACGGTATTGAAAAAATTGCTCCGCACACTAACAGATTTGTTACCATCGACAAATATAAAACCGACGTTTTATCGGACACAAACATAAATAATGTTGAGTTTATAAAAATGAATGTGCCTCCATTAAGCAATATTCCGGATAACAGTTTTGACTTTGTTATTACGTTTCAGGTAATTGAACATATAAAAAAAGATAATGAATTTGTTAAAGAAATATACAGGGTTCTTAAAAACAAAGGAAAGTTGATTGTAACCACACCTAATAAAAAAATGTCATTGACAAGAAATCCCTGGCATATTAGAGAATATACAATTAACGAGCTGGAAAACTTATTACTTAACCATTTCGGCTCCGTTGAAAAATTAGGTGTTTTTGGTAACGATAAAATTTTGAAGTACTATAACGCAAATAAAAAGTCTGTTGAAAAAATTACCCGGTTCGACATTTTCAATTTGCAGCATATCCTTCCGCGACAATTGTTACAAATACCTTACGATATTTTAAACAGGCTTAACAGAAAAAAGCTACTCAACGACAACACTTCTCTGGTATCAAAAATTTCCATGAATGATTACTATATCGACAAAGCGAAAGATGAATGTTTTGATTTGTTTTATATAGCCGAAAAGAGTACTGAGAGCCAAAATAAATAGGCAACATACAATACAGGTATTTTCGGATAATCAGTTATCTGCAAAAACTTTATTATTTATAAATTTTGCCTTTCAGATGTTTGCGCATAGTCGGAATGCTGACAAAAACAAAAAGCAGGGTAACGGTTAACGGCCCGAAAAAGGTCCACCAAAGAGAGGGGTTTACGGTTAATGCCATAAAATAAAGCCCCCACCAAAAGGCCATTTCGCCAAGATAATTGGGGTATTTAAAAAACACCCACAGTTTGGTTTGGATACGTTCGTTACTGCTTTCCCTGCACTTTATAAAATCACGCAACTGGTCATCAGCCGTTTTTTCAAGCAATATGGCCGACAGGGTAAAAACAAAAGCTATTTGTGCAATCCATGTATGATGGGGTGCGGTTGACGAGTACATGGCATAATAAACCGGTATCAGTGCAACAAAAACAACTGCCGTCGGTAAGAGATGAAAGGCAAAAAAGCTGACCGTCCAATAATGCTTACCGGTTTTTTTTCGCATCTCGGCATACCGCCAATCCTCATCCTCCATACCGTCCCACCGCAAAATCCAGCTCCATGTAAGCCTTACACCCCACAACACCAACATGGTCCAGAAAATTTTATGCAAAAAGTCGGGCTGGCCCGAATTAATCAGCCAGTAAAGCACAATAAACATGGGCACCGCACTCCAATAGGGATCGTAAATACTTGAGTTATTAAATCTAACACTAAACAAAAAAACAATTACGGTGGCTGTCAGGTCGGCAAGGGCAGTACGCCAAAGGGTATTTTCAACCGGAGCATAAAGCAAAACCAGTACCGCTGCACCCAGTGCCAGAAGATAAACAAACAAAACGGTAAACAGGTCTTTTGGCTTTTGTTTCATAATTGTATGAATTGATCGGCAAATGAGCTATCAAAGATAACAGGTTAATTTAACATTAAAAACTACTCTTCCGGTTTTATTTCCATTTGGTAAAGTTTATCGCCATGGGTTCCGTAGTAAGTAACTTTTAATGCCCTTTCGCCTTTTTTACCGGTTACTTCCAGCAGGGTGAAGTTCCGCTCCATAATCACCGAACCGGGGATACGTAACGAATTGGGCTGCTCATCGCCATATGTATTAACGCCCGAGTTCAGCGGCGACGAGGTAATATCCCAAATAACGGGCTGACCTTTTTTTCTTAAAACCGACACTTCCGAAAAGTGAACATCTCCGGTAAGAAAAACCACATTTTTTATTTTCTGCTTATAGATAAAATCAATAATACGCTGACGTTCGGCGGCAAACCCGTAGTTTGTATAGGACTCAAACATTCCCGAATTGGATAAAAACTGACCGCCCATTACAACAAACTTAAAGGTTCCGTAGCTGTTTACCAAATTATCGAACAGCCACTGAAGCTGCTCTTCGCCCAGCTGCGATTTATCGTCTTCAATTCGTTTGTCGGGACTACGGAAAGTGCGGTTATCCAGCAAAAAGAAATCACAATCGCTCCGGCTAAAAAAGGTTGTGGCACTGTTTAGGTCGCCCACGCCGTAAGAAGGATTCGCCCAAAAAAGTTTAAAAGCGTTGAGGGTTTCGTTTTTATTCCAGAAACTCCTGTCCGAATCGTTGGGGCCAAAATCGTGGTCGTCCAGTATGGCATAATGATGGGTAACAGCCCATAACTTTTGTAACTGAGGTATTGCCCTGTCGTGCGAATAGCGATGAAAAATGCCCGCACGGGTATTCCAGTCGGGTTCGCGCAGATAGATATTATCGCCAAGCCATAAAAAGAAATCGGGGTGCATACCGGCAATATGATCGTATATTTCATAACCGCCGCCGTAGGGTTTTCCGGGCCTGTCGTAAGCGGTTTCGTTAATATAGGCACCGCTGCCCATGGCAAATTTAAAATCGGGGGCATCGGTACGCCATTTCCATATTTGCTGTGTGGTAAAAACGGTGGAATAGGGCAATCTGGTTTTTTCTCCGTCAATGTACAGTTGGTAGTTATAGGTGGTACCCGGCTCAAGCGTATCGGCAATTAAATGAGCCGTTAAGGCATGGTCGTAGGTTGTAACCACCCTGTTTGAGTAATGCACCTCCTTTTTATTATTTACAGGAAAATATTTTATATAAACCGTGGCGGGCCGGGTGGTTTGCAACCAGATGGCAGCCTCTTTCATCTCAATATAGCCCATCATGGGGCCGTTTTGTATCATCGTTTCCTGCGCCTGCAAAGCCGCAAAAACAAACAAAAACAGAATGGTAAAATATCGTTTCATCAAAACGGGTTTTTAATGATAATTTACAAAGATACCCTAATTTTAATTTACACCGCCCCAAACCGCACCCATCTTTTATAAGCAGCTTCAGCAGAAAACGGTAATAATAAAAATCAATACATTTGTATAACAATTATATGCGATTATGAAAACAAACAGGTTATGGATTAGAGCAGCCGGCATTGCCGGAGTTTTAGGCGGGTTGATGCTGTTTACCGGCGACATGCTTTTTTATTATTACGCTGACAGTACCAATCTGAAACTGAACATGGGAAACGTTTCGGAACTGCGAATTATGTTAAGCGGGTTAACGGCGTTATTTGCATCGTGGTTTTATATGCTGGGACTGGTGCAGGTTTATTACGCTTTTAAACCTTCGGGAGCAAAAGCACGAAACACAGTTCTGCTGAGCTTTGGTGCCATTTTAATTGCTTACGGTGTTATTCACGGTGCCTATGTGGCCATTGCCGTTGCATCAAAACTGGCCGTTCAGCACCAATTGGAAATAGATACGGCAACCCGGCTGGCCGTTAAAACCAATCAGTTGCTTCGCCTGTTTGTATATCCCGCTTTTGCCGTTTTATCAATTGTTTTTATAATGCAGGTATGGAAAAAGAAAACGTTATACCCCCGGTGGATTATCCTCTTTTTTCCGTTGGTACCCTTCGTTTTTCGCGGTTTGTTAAAAAAGGCATTATCAGGCAGCGCGCTTGTAATTTTCGACGGAGGTTTTCTGAACCTGATACTCGTTATCTTTTTTCTTGCTTCCACCGTTGCCTTATGGAATATTGACGACAACTGACCCGTTCCCGTCCAATCCCTTCGGGATTAATTATCTGCATTGTGCAATTACCAAATTCGCTCAACGTTAACGGCATTGTTAACACGAAAATCGTAATACAATGCGATAAGGAATATATTTTACACAGTTATGCCTGACCCGGCATCGCCGTATAAGCATATTAAAACCAAAACAACAAGCCGGCAGCACCCGCAACATATTGACAATAAAAAATTACGCGGATTAAACAATTTTAATTACTTTTGCATCCCTTTTACAAAAGGCGTTCATTGGCATTTGGGGCTGACTGGTTTTGACAGCAAGATGAGTGGATATGTAAGCATGCCGAGCCGTACGATAAAGCTCGTAAAACTGTGTCGTGTATTTATAATTGGCGAAAACAATTACGCTCTCGCAGCCTAATCGAAGATTAGTAGATTGGCTTTATCCCCGGTCAAGGATTGGGGACGAGACGGTCCGCGGGTGGAGATGTCTGATTCCGGCCCGGTTTACGGATCGCAAGCAAGTTCAGACTGGCTTTGCCGATGTTTCTAAGGCAAAGTGAGAAAACAGAAACTAAGGCGGAAAATTGGGTGCTTATCCCCGGTTTCCGCACGAAAACCAATGATAAGCTAAGCATGTAGAAAGCATATCGGTTCCTTGTTTGGACGAGGGTTCGAATCCCTCCAGCTCCACTTTTTATTATGATGAACGTACCGAATGGTTAGCGCATAAAAATCGCATATAGATTTTCCGGCCCCATAGTTCAATGGATAGAATGTCAGATTCCGGTTCTGATGATCTGGGTTCGAATCCCGGTGGGGTCACTTTTTTCCTCTCTTTATTTTACGAGCAAACCCGCGTTGGCAATGGCTTTTCTTTCTTCGTCATTCCGCCACCACCCCCCCCGTCATTTCGAGGGAGGCACGACCGAGAAATCCCCCGCTTTAATCGACTGAACCCCCTTTTGCCTAAGTGGCAGGCTGATGCCTGGGAGTTCCCCGCCCGTACCGAA
>CAYNVN010000098.1:0-41998 GCA_964400655.1 uncultured Lentimicrobiaceae bacterium | reverse complement strand
GCACGGCGGAGGAGCTTTCAGGGGTATTAAACCCTTTATGCCCACCGTTTTCGGCGAAGGTAAAGTAGCACAGTTTACCACTTCGTCATATCCCTATTACGGTTTCTTTGTCGCACTGCTTGTATTTGTATTGCTTATTATCGCCGTACTTCTTAAAAAGAAGAGCCTTAAAAACAATTAATTAACAAATAGTTTAATGCTATGAAACGGAATCCGGCACATCATTACACCTGCTGTACAACATGTAACGGATTCCGTTTTTTATTGTTGCTAACAGCATGGTTGTTTACCGCACCCTCCTTTGCACAGATACCCGATAATTTTGGTAATTATTACCAGCTACAGGAGCCTGAAAATGCTGATACGATGGCTTTACAACCCTTAATTGATGCCGCTTCGCCGGGCGATACCCTGTTTTTAAAACCTGCCATTTATACGGGGCCTGTGGTAATTGCAATCAACCGGCTGGTAATTGAAGGCAACGGCAAAGCAGTAATTGACGGAATGAGCATCAGTTCGGTATTGTTTATTGAGGCCGACAGCGTTCAGATATTAAATTGCGTTATCAGAAATTCGGGCGGATTGCATGATAAAATCAATTCGGGGATTACCTTAATGGGAAATTACAACACCATCGAGAACTGCCGTATTAAAGAGTGTTTATTCGGCATCGACGTTCATAAATCGCAGCACAATAAAATAATACATAACGACATATCCTCGCTTACACGCCGTTCAAAAGCATTAAAGGGCGATGCCATAAGATTTTGGTGGGCACAGTACAACCATGTTATCGGAAATTACTGGCACGACAGCCGTGATATGGTGGTATGGTATTCGGCACAAAATCTTTTTCAGGAAAACAAAGGTGTTGGAAATCGGTACGGCATCCATTTTATGTATTCTCACAACAACCGCATTCAGGATAACCTTTTGGAGGACAACTCGGTGGGCGTGTTTTTAATGTACAGCGAACGAACAATCATGAGCGGTAATTACATAATAGGTAACCATCGCGGCAGCGGTATGTGCATCGGCATGAAAGAAACCTCCGGCAATCAGATCATCAACAACAAACTGATCTATTCAACACAAGGCATTCACATCGACGTATCGCCTTACGTGCTTGAACAAATCAATACCATTGCCAATAACGAGATTGCTTTTTGCGGTTCCGCATTCTTTTTTAAAACCAAGCAGATGGGCAATCTTATAAAAAACAACTACATCCATAACAACCTGCAGCAAATTAGCCTGGAAGCAACCACCGAACGCTTTAACGACTGGGACAATAATTACTGGGACGATTACCAGGGATTTGACAAAAACGGCGATAACATTGGCGACGTACCCTATAAACTCTATTCATACGTTGAGCATCTGTGGGATTTCAATAAAAATGTTCAATTTTTTTACGGAGCTCCCATTCTTGCCGTACTTGATTTTCTCGAGCGGCTTGCCCCCTTCTCACAACCCAAATTTGTGCTTGAAGACAAGCATCCCATGTATCACTGGGTGGACAGCATGAAAGAAAATACCCCCGACAAAACACAATAACCAATATATATACATCATTTTTAAAAGATTGGGTTATTTTCATTCAAATAATCATTATCTTTGTTTCAATGAAAAGGCTGTCCGGCATATTAACACTATTGATACTTGTAATGACCATGTTGTTATTACCCAATTATCCGGCACTTCACTATTTCTATCAAAAGGCAACCATTTCCAATGCAGATGTTTCGGTGGAGAGCAGTAACTCGTTAATCGGTGATTTAACCTACCTGTCGGCCATTTCAAAAAGAGCGGAAGATGTAGAAAAAGATGAACAGTCCCCTGCCCCTCCCTCAAAATCGCACAAAGAGGTAACATCATTTACCTATCTGCTTTCGGGGCTCAGCACACAGTTTGTAATCAAATCGGTTACCATACGTTATACCATCTTTTCAGAACAATTAACCGAAATTTATCTTCCCGTTAACAATCCGCCTCCGCAGTTTTTGTAGTTACAAGTCGGGGTGTGGTTATTAAATCCTAAAAATAAAAGGGTTTTAAAAAAGTAAAATTTACAAACATTATTCAACAGCATAATATTTGGTTCTATGCTGTAAATGTTTCATGTTAAATAACATGCGTATTGTAAATAACATCACCGGGGTTTAATGACCACGCCTCTTCTTGTTTTCATTTATTTTGATGATCAGTACATCTTATCATCAGACTTGCCATGAGTACGTGTTCATTCAAACACGTTTATAATTAATTGGATTCATCAAATACAAATTCATTAAATCGGTTTAACATGACAAAAAGAATATATTTAATACTCTTAACCATTTTTGTGTTAACTTTTTCGGGGTTTACCCAAACAATTGACACCCTGAATATTGAAGAGATATTAATAACAGGAAATAAATCAAACGACAATTTTAAAACACCCATAACGGGTGACAACATCAAACTGCTTAACCCTCACGATGGTGGAGAAATATTTAAGTACACGCCCGGATTCAGCATCATCAAAAAAGGAAATTACGCCATGGAGCCGGTTTTACGCGGCTTTAAATACGAACAGTTAAATGTTCAGTTTGACGGCGGGGTGCACAGCACCAATGCCTGTCCCAACAGAATGGATCCGGGAATTTCGCAAATATCCATCGAAGAAATAGAAAAAGTTGAAATTATTAAAGGCCCCTATAACGTTCGCTTCGGGCCTGCATTTGGGGGCATCATCAACGTTATCAGCAAACGTCCGAAACAAAACGGTAAAATGGTTTCGGGATGGGTTGAAGGAGGCTACCAAAGCAATGGTAACAACTGGTACACCAGCCTGTTTTCACAACTGGTTCAAAAAAAATGGGATTTGGCCGTAAGTGCAGGATACAAAGATTACGGCAATTACGAAAACGGCGAAGGAACTGAAATAGCATCTTCTTTTAGAAGAGGAGGTTATACGGTTAAAGCCGGATATAATTTTAGCCAAAATCAACGGCTTCAGTTCAGTATCCGACAAAGTTTTGCCCGGGATGTTATGTACCCGGGGTTACCCATGGATGCGTTGGAAGACAACAGCATTATTTCGGCACTCGACTATGCCGTAACCGACCTCTCAAAAACCATTATATCGCTGAAATTTAAGCTCTACTATTCGTATATTGATCATGTAATGGTTAACTGGTTTCGTCCGGCCTACAAATTTACCCATGCCAAAACACCCGTTACCGCAAACAACTTTGGCGGACGTTTTGAGGCAGGGCTTAAAACCGGTAACAACAACATGGTTTATACCGGAGTCGATTTTCAATATATCGGAAAAGACGGAAGCCGGCACAGGGAAGTTTATATAAACGGATGCACCAACCCTCCTACCGAATACGACCCTCCCAAAGAATTTTATGATAAGGTATGGCAGGATTCCTATAAAAACGATGTCGGCATATTTATCGAAAACAAATACCGGATTAGCAGATCGTTGCTATGGCAGGCAGGTTTCAGGGTAGATGTGTCAAGTTTCGACATTAAAGACCCCGAAAATGATTTTTACGAGTTATACAACGGAGATATCAAGCCCGACACAAAAATCGACCCGTCGCTCAACAGCGTGCTCACTTATAAAATAAACGATACATGGAGCATTCAGTGGCCGGTTGCATTTGCAAAAAGAAGTCCCGATTTAACGGAGTTGTTTATTAACCATCTATCGGTGGGTATGGATGCGTATGAGTATGTGGGAAACCCGAACCTCGAATCGGAAACCAATTTCCAAACCGATATTATCATACAAAAATCGGGTGAAATCTTCAGCTTTTATGCCGACGGTTTCTTTTCATACCTAAACAATTATATTTCGGCGGTGGTTGACACAACCATCCCGCGTAAATATATGAAATGCAAAGAGCCAAAATTTGCCAAACGGTTTATTAATATCGATGAAGCATATATGACCGGTTTTGAGGCAGGATTCAATTTGAATTTTCTGAAGTATTTTAAATATAACCTCAACGCTTCCTATACTTACGCACAAAACATAACCCTTGACGAACCCTTGCCCGAAATTCCGCCATTTATGCTCAATACGGGCATTCAGTTTGTTACGGAAAAGTTTACGGCAACCATTAACGCACGTATTGCCGCAAAGCAAGAGCGGGTTTCAACAAGTTTTAACGAGGCCACATCGTCAGAATTTCAGGTTTTTAATTTGTACCTCTCCTACTCACCATGGGATTTTATGGAAATCAACGGTTCCGTCACCAATATATTTGACGAGAATTATGCCGAACACCTGAACAGGCCATATAAATCAATGAATACCAAAAGCCTCTATTACGATCCGGGAAGAAGTTTTAATATAGGATTAAGGTTCAGGTTCTGAAAATCAAAAATCAAAAACCAAAAATCATAAATCTCAAATAAGACACACCGTCTCTGTTTAACGCGAACAGATAGAGACGGCGTGTCTTAAAAGTGCCTAAAGTACTTGAAGTTTGGAGTACCTAAAGTGCCTGGAGTTTGGAGTTGAGCGTTCAGCGTTTGGCGTTTAGCGTCCGGGCGGGCCCGCCTGCCGGACGGGCAGGCAAATCAAAAATCATAAATCAAAAATTTGCAATCATAAATCAAAAGTACTCGAAGTTTGGAGTGCCTAAAATTTGGAGTGCCTAGAGTTAAAACTACGTCGTTCATTCAAACTTTAAACATCCAAACATTGAACTTTGAACAGCCGGCAGGCAAATCAAAAATCTGCAATCATAAATCAAAAACGCATAAAGTGCTTAAAATCAACCTTGCCGGTAGCGTGGTTATACATAGCCCCCACGATATCAATCTCTTTTCTTTCGTACATCTCCCTTAAAACGTTGCTTTGGCGTTTGATGTTCGCGATGGCAAGCTCAACGTTTTTTGCCGCCACTTCATCAACAAAATGCAGGTTTTTTGAATGACGTTCTTCTTCCTTCACATAGCCGACCCTCTCAATGGCAGGTTTTATCTGTTTTAAAGATGCGGTAAGATTTCCGAGCTTAACGTCATCAATGGCTCCTTTAACCGCACCGCAGGAGGTGTGTCCCAACACCACCACCAGTTTCGACCCCACAACGGCACAGGCATATTCCATGCTTCCGAGGATATCGCGGTTTATGATATTACCGGCAATTCGTACGATAAACAGGTCGCCGATTCCCTGGTCAAAAATAATGGAGGGCATTACCCTGGAATCGATACATCCCAACACAATGGCAAAGGGATGCTGCGAATCGATGGTTTCACGAATATGCCAGTCGTGGTCGCGCTCAATGGTATCTTTCTTTAAAAACCGACGGTTACCCTCTTTTAGCATATCCAGCGCCTTTTCAGGGGTAAGGTTTTTAAGGAAATCGGCGTTTTTAACGGTTGCATGAATATCCATAATATCTATCGTTTAATCAACTTTATTCACTTTACTTTCAAGCACTGTTTCCAGTTTATCGGCATCATCAAAACACGCCTCTTCACTTACAAGATCGGGTATAATATCTATTTTCTCAAACATCACCTTTGGCTGCCCTTTAAGTTTCCAAAACAAAACCGAAATTCCTTTCTCCTTTAATCCGGTAATAACCTCCTCCATGGCATACAATCCGCTTTGATCCACATACGGAACATTATCCATGCGAATCACCACCGTTTCAACGGTTTCGGGCAACGATTCAAACAGGCTTTTAAACCCCGATATCATCCCAAAAAACAACGGCCCTTCAATGCTTTTAATGTACACCTTTTCGCCAAGATGCTTTGCTATCCCTTTTTTATCCTCCCACAAGTTATCATCATTTCGATAGTCGTTGAGCGAACGGGTATTGCTGCTTCCCTCCACAATGTCGGCGGTTTTTTTCATAAACACAAACGATGCCAGCACCATACCGGCAGCCACAGCCACCAGCAGGTCAACAAAAACCGTTAACAGCAGCACAATAAACATAATAACCGCATCCGAAAGCGGAATGGATTTAAGATGACGTATTCCTTTATAGTCGATAATTCCGATACCCACCGTAACAAGTATTCCCGCCAGAACCGCATTGGGGATATGTCCCACAAGCTGACCCAGTCCCAGTAAGATAGCGGCAAGCAATAAGCCGGCAACCACACCCGACAACCGGTTTTTACCTCCCGAATTAATATTGATTACCGTACGCATGGTGGCACCCGCTCCGGGCAACCCGCCTATTATACCGGCAGCAACATTGCCTATCCCCTGCCCTATTAGTTCCTTATTACTGTTATGTTTTGTTTTGGTGATATTATCGGCCACCACCGAAGTCAACAGCGAATCGATGGCACCCAGTGCGGCAAGGGTAAATGCGTACTCAAAAATTCTTATCAACACTTTAAAATTAACAAACACCTTTAAAAAGTCGAAACGTACCTCGGGCAAACCGCTCGGTATATCCCCTTTTGAATTTATTTTCATGATCAACCCGTCGGGGATAAAATAATAGGCCAGTATGGAAATAAGCAACAGTGCCACCAGAGTTGCCGGAACTTTTTTAGTAAGATAGGGCAACGAATAAATGATGGCAATGGTAACCACGGCAATGGCCACAGAGTAAACATTAACCAATTCGGGAATGGTATGTAAACTACTTATGGTACCAAAAGCTCCGCCTGCCGGGCTGTCGGCACCGATAAACGGAAAAATCTGCGTAACCACAATAATAACTCCGATACCACTCATAAACCCCGAAACAACGGGATAAGGAATGTATTTAATGTATTTCCCCAGTTTCAGCACCCCCAGTAAAACCTGAATAATTCCGGTAAGAACAAACGTGGCAATAATAACCGGCATGGCAGCCTGCAAGCTGCCTGTTTCGCTGAGCACTTCGGTTATCATAACGGCCGACACCACCGTCATGGGTGCAGTGGGCCCGCTTATTTGCGTTTTGGTTCCGCCGAAAAGAGCAGCCATAATACCCAGTGCAATGGCACCGTACAAGCCGGCAACCGCACCCAGTTCGGTTTGTTCTCCAAAAGCAAGCGCAAGTGGCAATGCAACTATCCCGGCTGTAATCCCGCCAAAAAAATCACCCTTAATATTCGAAAAAAAACCTGTTTTACTATTCATATTTCCCTGTTTATTTTTCATAGACCTGTTGGTCAAAGATACTAATTTAATAGCGATTAATTTGAATCAGTCAAAATAGCGACCTTTCCGCAAGATTAAACAGCAATTAATTCTACCGGCATATATGTTTTATCTAATTTTATGCTTTTAAAAATCATTATCATGAAAAATATATTCGCTTTTTGTTTTCTCTTTTTTTCCGGATTGGCCCTTTTTGCCCAGCAACCGGCAACGTATGACCTGCGAAATGTAAATGGCCAGAATTATGTAACATCGGTAAGAGACCAACAGGGTGGTACCTGCTGGACACACGGTACCATGGCCTCCATCGAAGGCAATTTGTTAATGACCGGCAACTGGGCATCGGCAGGCGAGTCGGGCGAACCCAACCTTGCCGAGTATCATCTCGACTGGTGGAACGGATACAATCAATATTACAATCCCGATCTTGATCCTCCCTACAACAATGGCCAGGGGCTGGAAGTACATCAGGGAGGCGATTACCGGGTGGCCACGGCTTACCTGTCGCGCCTCGACGGTGCCGTAAGGGATGTGGACGGACAGTCGTTTAACACACCGAAACCTTATTTCGACACAACCTATCATTATTACTATCCCGAAGATGTTGAATGGTACATGCTGGGTGAGGGCCTCGAAAACATCAGCACAATCAAACAGAAAATAATAGATCACGGCGTTATGGCCACCTGCATGTATTACAGCGGAATCTTTATCGACAATCAGTACAATCATTATCAACCGCCATCGGATTATCACGAACCCAACCACTCGGTAGCCATTATCGGCTGGGACGACAATCATATTACGCAGGCACCGCAACCGGGAGCATGGCTGGTAAAAAACAGCTGGGGAACCGGCTGGGGATATGACGGTTACTTTTGGATTTCGTATTACGACAAGCATGCCTGTCGCAATCCCGAAATGGGAGCCGTATCGTTTTATAATGTGGTACGCTCATCATTTGACACAGCTTATTATTGGGACACCCATGGCTGGCGCGATACAGCAGCATTCAGCAAAGCCATGAATGCGTTTGAAACCTCCCGCGGGGAATCGGTAACCGCTGTCAATTTTTTTACAGCCTCCGATAGCGTTGATTACACCGTTACCCTTTACGGTGATTTTGACGGCGACACCTTAACCGACCTGCTAACCACCAAAAGCGGTTTCTTTGAGTTTACCGGACTTCATACGGTAATGCTCGACGACACCATCGATCTTCCGGCCAATACACACTTTTATGTTTGTCTTGAGGTTTCAAAAGGCGGCATTGCTTACGACCGCACGTCGGAAGTACCGGTTTTACTGGGAGGTGACAGTCGCGTAGTGGTACCTTCGGTTGCCCATGAAAACGAAAGTTACTATTTCGACAACGGACAATGGAACGATTTTTACGACTATAACGATCCTTCGGGATATCAAAACAGCGGTAACTTTTGCATCAAGGCACTTGCTTTTCATAATGTAACGGCCAGTATCGATACCCATGGCCCAAACAGAACAACATTGCATAATTACCCCAATCCGTTCGGTTACAACACCGGCTTTGATTTCAGTTTAAACACTATTGCCAACGTTAATCTTTCGGTTTACAGCATACAGGGCAAAACGGTTGAAACCATTACCCGCGGTGTGCTTAACCCCGGTAATCATCACTTTAACTGGACACCCGCCGAAAACATCAGGCCCGGTGTTTACATCGGTACGCTTACCGTAAACGGAAAAGTTGTTTCAACGGTAAAACTTATTAAAACTGAGTAAGAGGAAAACGGCCCGCATGAATGACGCAGTAGTTCAGGTAGCTGAAGAGTGACGGAAGGATGTGACTACACTTTATCCAGCCGGTTACGTTGCTTGAGCCGGGTGGCTTTGTATTGCGACAGGGTCATTCCGGTAACGGATTTAAACTGTTTTGACAGATGTGCAACACTGCTGTAATTAACCTTAAAAGCTATTTCCGAAAAGTTATGCTCGTTGTAGCTGATTAACTCTTTAACCCGTTCGGTTTTTTGTAAGATGATGAACTTTTCGATGGTAATGCCTTCGTTTTTTGAAAATACCGCCGACAGATATGAATAATCTTTTCCAATTTCACCGGACAAATAATCGGAAAAATTAATCTTCAGTTTTGCTCCGTCGTTATGATGAATAAAGTCAACAATCAGGTTTTTAACCTTTTCAGCCAGCAGCTGGTTTTTATCCCGAATCAGCTCAAAACCGATGACCCTTAATTCCTTATCCAAAAGCTCAAAATCAATGTTTTCAATATCCGTTGCAATCCCGGCTCGTCCAAGCTCAACACACGACCATGGTATTTCCAGCTTATCAAGTATTTGCTTTACCGACATGATGCACCGGTCGCAAACCATATTTTTGATATAGATCAGGTTTTCATTCATTTTACAAATGTATAAAATCCGTACGGGTTAAAATCATTGCCAAACAATAGCCGGCATTTTAATATTTTGCAAACAGGGATTTATACGGCAGCCAACGAAAAAGTCTGCTCATCTTTACTCACCGTCATCGTTAACACATCCAGCACAACCAGGTCGGAAATTATCTCCTCGGCCAGATGTTTACTGATACCTGCATAACTCCTGAATTGCCTTACGGTAATGGTGTGATGCTCTTCGAGATACTCCAGCAGCCATTTATAATCATCCTCAATGGTAACACTAATATTATGGTTTGAATGATACTTTTTCCATATTTTAATCTGAACACCTGAAGCCAGCAGATTTTCATCTTCAAACCTTATAAACGCCTTGTACCTCCCGTCTTTATCGGGTGCCCGATAAGGCAGGGTGTTGCCGGCCGGAATGGTTATCTCAAGCACTTTTTTTCCTTTGATGCTCCACTCTTTGCTGGTAAAAACAACTTCCGGTTTACAAAAGCGGCGGGCAGCATTTTCAATCATATAGTACTCTTCTTCCGATGCCACTCCTTTTATCACCCCGTTATCTTTAACGCCAATTAACAGTTTTCCCCCGTCGGTATTGGCAAAAGCCACCAGCGAACGGGCAATTTTTGCCGCATCCGAAATCTCAAACTTAAAATCCAGATGCTGCCCTTCGCCCTGTTTTATCAACTGCTCTATGGGATGTTTCTTCATGGGAAAGCAAATAAAAGGAGACTTGCCGACACAAGCCTCCTTTTTTGTTTTAATAATTGTTAAACCTGATGCCTGTTACAAAAACTCAATGTTATCCTGGCCCATGGTTTTTTCGCAATAGTGGCATTTGAGCTTCATCTTACCGTGGTGGTCGGTAATAACCCTAAACCTGGTTTCGATATGCTGATTATTGGTAACACATTTCGGATTAAAACATTTTACGATTTTTTCGATGTAGGAAGGGGTTTCAACCTTTGATTTATTGGTCACCTCGTAATCTTTAATTTCAATCAGTGTAGCCGAAGGGGCAACAAGAGCTATTTTACTGATTTCATCCTTTTTAAAGTATTTTTGACTGATCTTAATAATCCCTTTGGTACCATACTTTTTGCTTTCCAAATGGTTACCGATATAAATTTGGTTTTCACTCTCTTCCAGTCCGAGAATTTTTATTACCTGAAAAGTATTGGCAGCCGGAATATGATCGATGACCGTTCCGTTGCGAATGGCCGATACTTTTAACTCTTTTCTTTTATTCGTGTCCATATTATTTTTCTTTAAAATTATTTAAGACCTAAGATTGCCGCAATAAGTGCCTGACGGACATAAACTCCGTTTTTGGCCTGTTGAAAATAGTAGGCTTTCGGGTTGTCGTCAACATCTTCGCTTATTTCGTTAACCCTTGGCAACGGATGCAATATTTTCATACTTTCCTTTGAGTTAGCAAGCATGGAATTTTCAAGGATGTAAGCATTTTTTACCTTTTCATACTCCAGCGGGTCGGGGAACCGTTCGCCCTGAACACGTGTCATGTAGATAATATCGGCCAACGGAATCACCTCGCTTAAATCGGTATATTGATAATACTCAAGACCGGCATTTTTAATGTAGGTTTTAACCGCACTGGGGAGTTTTAACGACTCGGGAGAAACCAAATGGAACGTGGCATTAAAAAGGCTTAATGCCTGAACCAGCGAATGAACGGTGCGGCCGTATTTTAAATCGCCCACCAGGGCAATATGAATATTCTCAAGTGTGCCCTGCGTTTTTTTAATTGAATAAAGGTCGAGCAAACACTGGGTCGGATGCTGGTTGGCACCATCGCCTGCATTAATGATTGGCACCGGCGACACTTCGCTGGCAAATCGCGCACTGCCGTCAAGCGGGTTTCGCATAACAATCAAATCGGAATAGTTGCTGACCGTAAGGATGGTATCTTTCAGCGATTCGCCCTTACGCACACTTGATGTATCGGCACTGGCAAAACCTATGATGCTGCCTCCAAGAAACTGAACGGCACTTTCAAAGCTTAACCTTGTTCGCGTGGAGGGTTCAAAAAACAGCGAAGCTATAACATACTTGTTCAGAATTTGCTGCCGTTGATCCCGCTCGAAATCTTCAGCAATTTCAAGAACTCTGAGGATTTCTTCTTTGTTATAGTCTGTAATGGAAATCAGACTCCGGTTTTTCAGGTTGATCATATCCTATTTATTTGATGAAAAATATTTTGCGCAAAAAAAAGACGACTTCTAAAAAATAAAAGTCGTCTGATGAAAATGCTATACACAGCTGCCACGGATGCAGCATGGATGGTTATAATTTGTCTGAATTGAATTGTTTGTTTCATTTCAGGGTACAAAATTAATGATAAAAGTTTCGTAACGCCGATTAATATCCTGAAATAATTAAGATTGTTAATAAGTTGTTTGATTTGTTAATAGTACACCTGATTTTTTTCAAAACCGCCCGAACCCTGTCATAAAAAATCAAACTAAATTTCGTCGGGTTTTTGAGCAATCATTCCGCTGCCTATACAGGTTTTTTCTTCCAAATCGTAAATAACGGCAAACTGGCCGGGAGCAATTCCCGAGATTGGCTTTTCGGAAAGAATATACATACCCCTCTCGTTTTTAATAAGTTTACCCTTGTTAAATTCGGGCTGATGGCGTATTTTGAATTTAATATCGGATAGCTGCGAATAATCGTGATTGGGATTTAATATATGTAACTCTTCAAGCCATATTTTATCGTCATACTGGGCAATGGGGTCGTATCCGTTGGAAACATAGATGATGTTTTCCTCAATATTTTTTTTAACCACAAACCATGGCCCGCCACCAAGGCCCAGTCCGCGCCGCTGCCCGATGGTATGAAACCAGAATCCTTTATGTTTTCCCAGCACCTTACCCGTCTCCAGCTCCACAACGGGACCGGGACGTTCGCCCACATATTTTCTGATAAAATCGCTGTAATTAATCTTACCCAAAAAACAAATTCCCTGACTGTCGGGACGGTGCGCACTGGGAAGTTTCATCTTTTCGGCAATGCGGCGCACCTCTTTTTTTTGAAGATGACCGATGGGAAACATCACATGGTTAAGTTGCCGGGTGGTTATCTGTCCTAAAAAATAGGTTTGATCCTTCACCCTGTCAAGGGCTGTTCCCAAAAAAACACCTTCATCCGTTTCGTAGGTATTGGCATAATGCCCCGTTGTAATCTTATCAAAATCATGACCGTATTTATCCCTGAAGGCACCAAACTTAATAAGCAGGTTACACATAATATCGGGGTTGGGTGTAAGACCCGCTTTTACGGTATCAATGGTATATTTTACCACCGTATCCCAATACTCCTTTTGCAGGTCAACAATATCAAAACGGCAGCCGTACTTTTTGGCAATCCATGTTGTAATTTCAATATCCTCCTCTGCGGGACAATCCATAAACGAAGGCTCATCTTCCATGCCTATTTTAATGTAAAAGATGTGCGGGTCGTAACCCTGTTCCTTAAGCAGGGGGATGGTTACCGAACTGTCAACGCCTCCCGAAACCAGTGATGCAATTTTCATGTTTGGAAATTTGCGGCAAAGGTCGGTAATTTTTAGCTTTTAATACCGATATTTTTAATCACTTGTACGAATAGTGTATTTTTGCACTTTTCATATTTTAAATACAATGAAACTTTTCCGGTTTTTGGGTTTGATAATAGTGACGGCAACTTTGCTTAACGCATGTGTGAAAGAAGTAAAGGTTAAGAAACTATCCTCCGATCTTGAAAAAATCGATTCCTCAAAAAAAAGTTTCATATCCCGTCAAAACAGAAAAAAAACATTCTTTGGTGCCAACCTGGTAACAACAGCCGAAAAACACAGCGGCAAACAATCGGTTTACACCGATAAAGAACATCCTTTTGCCCTGAAAATTGATATTCCGGTTCGTCCCGACTGGTACTTTAAAGTTAGCGTTTGGCGCAAGTCGGTCGATGGCAAAGGAGTTATCGTTGCCACATGCAACAAACCCAAATTGTTTTATAAAATACTTTCAAAAGTTGTTGAAAAGGATAAAAACGGCTGGGAGAAAGTTGAAGGAACATTTTGGACCTCGCCGCTTGATGCCATGAAAGAGTTGTATGTTTACGTATGGAACAACGGCTCGTCAGACACCATATATTTTGATGATATTGTTGTGGAGCACCTTAAAGGTGAACATTATCCCGCCTATGACGAAGATTATCTGAAAACAATGCTCGACACAGCAGCTTTTGAAAAATTATACAGGATACGCCGCCGGGCTTTTGAAAAGGGAGTTTTACAATCGTCGGACGACGATTGGGCAAAGGGTATGGTTTTTTGGCAGAACAGCGTAAAAAGGATAAAACTGCGTTTAAAAGGCGACTGGCTCGATCATCTTGAAGGCTTTAAATGGTCGTTCAGAATTAAAGTACGAAAAGATAAAACATGGAACCGGTTAAAAACATTTTCGGTACAGTCGCCCCTGTCGCGTTTTGGTGCATCCGAATGGTTTGTCCATCAAATTTACAATTCGGAAGGCGTTTTAAGTACCCGATACGGTTTTGTACCGTTTTCGCTTAACTTCAAAAACCTGGGATTGTATGCGTGGGAAGAGCACTTTGAAAAACAGCTGATTGAATTTCACCGTTACCGCGAAGGTCCTGTTATAAGGTTTTTTGAAGATGCCAACTGGGATGCAAACCGTTACACCTTAAAACATCCTGAAAAATCAGTAACCACGCCGTTTTTTGATGCAGCGGTAATAAAACCCTTCGGGATGTCGCGTATTTTACGCGAACCGGTTTTATATCGCGAATTTCTCATCGGGCAAAACCTCCTGTATCAATATAAATACCGCCTAAAACCCGCTTCGGAAATATTTAACGTGGAGGCTATGGCCAAATTTTATGCCCTTTCGGATGTGTTGATGACCCGCCACGGAACCATCTGGCACAACATGAGATTTTATTACAATCCGGTACTGTGCAAACTGGAACCCATCGCTTTCGACTGTTACACCGAAACCGGCTTTTTCGACTGGGTTGCCCGTCCCATTTACGGGTTCATTAAAAACGATGCCGGCGGAAGCCATCAGGATCAGTATTTAATGAGCCGGGAACTGTTTAACGACGACGACTTTTTAAAAAGTTATACGAAGTATCTTAAAATATACGCTTCGGATGACTTTTTAAAAGGAATGACCCGCCGGTTTGGCAAACAGGCCCTGCTATACGATTCGTTAATCAGAATGGAGTATCCCGAAATGAAGTTTGACACGGCATACCTCTTCAGCAATGCAAAAACCATCAGGCAACTGCTTCCCTCTTTTGAAAAATTTGTGAACAACCGGCTGGCCAAAGGCGAAAAATGGCAGAATAAAACAAACACCGTTAACTACGACACCGTACTGGAGCCGTGGTTCCTGAAAAACCTTGCGTTTGCCTACGTTCAACAAAAAACGGCCGATTCGGTAAAACTGCGTCTGGTAAACCTGTTTCCCGAAACACTTATTTTTTTAGGAACCGGCAATAAACCCGGCAGAATAACCGAAAGCGTTAGCGGTGATATTAAAATTAAAGGGTTCCGTTCAAACAGGAACAACCATATCGATATTACGGTAACCAATCTGCCACAATACTGTTTTGTATCTATCGCCGATTCGGAAACCGTTTACAGGTTGCCGGTTTATCCCTGGCCTCAACCCAACGGAAAAACAAGCCCCCTGCAAGAGCTGACGGCAAAATCGGTTTTCCCCGACACTTCGGTTGTTGCAAGCATTTCGGGCGATACGGTTTACTTTAAACAACAGCATTTAACACTCGATCATAAAATTATCATCCCGAAAGGATACCATGTGGTAATACCGGCCGGAACCCAAATAGATATGATAAGGAAAGCGGCCATTATTTGTTACTCACAAATGTCGGTTGAAGGCACAGAAACAAACCCCGTAATAATTAAATCTTCCGACCGTACCGCCAACGGGTTTGCCTTATTGCAGGCTCCGGGCAGGTCGAAAATGAACCATGTTGAGTTCCATAACCTTAACACCCTTTCGTACAAAGGATGGAACCTTACGGGAGCCGTTACCTTTTACGAATCGGATGCCGACCTTAACCACATTACCATTACCCATAACAGTTGTGAAGACGCACTGAACATTGTAAGGTCCGATTTTGTTTTAAGCAACAGCCGTTTTGACAAAACCGCAAGCGATGCTTTTGACTCGGATTTTAGCACGGGACTGGTTGACAGTGTAACATTTACCCGAATAGGCAACGATGCCATCGACTTTTCGGGAAGCCGCATTGATATTCGTAACTGTGTTATAAACCAGGCGGGCGACAAGGGAATTAGTGCGGGCGAAGATTCGCACCTTACGGCCGAAAACATTACCATTACCGAAGCCAATATAGGGCTTGCGTCAAAAGACCTGTCGGAGTTAACGGTAAACGGCGGTGACATTAACCACTGCACTTACGGCACCGTACTGTTGCAAAAAAAACCCGAATACGGCCCTGCCTCCATGACCCTTAACAGTGTTCGGTTTTCGGCGGTACAAACTAAGTTTTTAATCGAAAAAGGCTCACAAATTACTTTTAACGGACAACTGTTTAAAGGCGACAGGAAAAAGGTAGCGGAGATGTTTTATTAACGGGCCGCCGAAGATGCCATAACAGCTCCTTAATGGTGAAAAAAACGGGACTTTATAAAATTACCTCCCAACTCAAAAAAAGTTTAGTCTGCCTGCTTTTTCTTAGAAACAAAAAATCTTTTCAGGAAGTTTTTACGTTGTGAATATTTTTCTTCACGAATGTAGTACTGAAGCACTTCGCTTTGAATCGATAGCGACGAAAGGGTAACTTTATCCCAAACAGCATTTAACCGCTCCTTTATCCTCAGTTCCATATCCTCGTTCCGTTTATCATTTGTTTCAATCGTTTTTACAAGCACATCACAAACCTTTTGGGTTAATACTGTCCTGTCTTTCTCCTGTGCATGATTTAGTTGTTCAACCTCTTTTTTCACCGTCAGATATTCATCGGTAAAAATTTTATCAATGGAATTGTGAAAATCTTTTAATGAGCGCAACAAATCGTTATTGATTATATAAGTAAGCAAACCCGACAGCTCCAGCGTTACCTCCTCTTTTAAGTCGAATTGCAGCTCTTTATAATTCCGGAATTTACTGTCGCTAAAAAGCCTGACTTTAGCCGGCAGCCCGTTTAAAAGCGACAAAACAATTTTTTTATTACAGTTATAGTTTTCGTTCAAACGGTCAATGTATCGTGGCATGGGTGGCAACTCAATATTCACCCTGCCCTTATTATTTTCAAGATTTGCTTTTTGCTCTTCAACAATCTTTTGTGCCTGCAGTAAAAAATCGTTTTTAAAGTCTGAAAAATAGCCGTTGAAAATATTAATATCCTTTAACAGCAACCAGCGCAGTCGAAGTTTAAAGGCCAGCAACTGCCACGAAACCATTCTTGCTTTTGAAATAATCTGCTGATTTTTCGACCACACCTCTTCAAACTGCTGAATCTGTTTCTTTGCTTTTTTCATGGCCGGCAGCACACCTGTTTTCGGATATTTCTTCCAGCCTTCGGGTGTTTCAAGCAGTGCAACCGATTTATTGAACGACCTTGTAATTCCGGCTATCAGGGTATTAACGGCAATATTACGGCTTTGCTTGTTGTTTTCTTTTAGTTCGGTAATAAGATTTGTAAAAGAGGCCTCCTTTTTAATGAGTGTTTCGATAACCTCTTTATACTCCACCTTTGAATAATACTTTCCTACCTGATACTCTTCAATAAGGTCGTTCAGTTTGCTAAGTTTTATTTCAATAAGATAGTTGGCATATCCCAGCTCTTTTAACATTTCGAGCCATGCAGGTGCCAAATCGGCCAGTAAAACATGCTCCTTTAACACCGTGGTATCAACAACAAATTTCCTTTTATCCCGTAACATGGCGGCTTCCGTTTCCGTAAGCCTTCCCGAATTTATCAGCTTCTCTGCCTCCGCATCCGTATAAACAATCTCAAACTCATCAGGCAGAGTTGAGTTTATTTTTTCGGCTACCTGCAAATAAACTTCTGTTAACGATTTTATTTTATCAAGATTTTCAACAGCCTCTTTATTGTAAAATGATTTGGTTATCCTGTCGGTAGCGGCAACCAGATGCAGGTTTTTCTTTGTAATAAAACTTCTCAGGTCTTCATTTTGCAATTTTATATCGCGATGAAGATCGCCGTAAAACCGTTGCCACTTTTCCTCAATACCATCAAGTAAGCGTGCCCTGTTTTCAAATATCGGGTCAAGATATTGTTTCAGCAGTTTATTAACAAACGAAACCGTTTCGCCGTAATATTTTCCGGAAGCGGCTGCCGTACCGGCAGAAACCGGTTTTGAAAGTTCGGGGATTTTAACATTAGAAATTTGTGTATTCAGAGCTACCTCAAGGTTTTGCAATCCCGGGTTTATACCAATATGCAGCTCTTTAAACAGCGACGAGGCTTTAACCAAAACCGTGGTACCGATGTCTTTACAAAGCCTGTCGGTTGCCTTAATAAACTCCTCCTCTTTTCCGCTTGTGATATCGGGAAAACCCAGAAATACCAAATCGGAGTTGATGGATTCCTGCTTAATGATGTCGTAAATGGGGCGTTTGTCGATTTCGTTGTTAATGACCCTCACCTCGGCTTCAATTCGCATGTTTGCCAAAACGTTGCGGGCATCACGTTCAATCCACGATTTGTTTTCAATCTTCGGGTTCACAATCATTATCCTTACCCTTGCGTTTCGCCATTCGTAAGTCGATTTAATAAATTTTATCAGCGAAAGAATAAAATTACCGTTGTTGGAGCCACCCCGCCACCACACATCAATAAGGCTGTAATTTCCAAATCCGCGTTTTTTGTCGTAATCGAGCAAAACAACATTCAAATCGAGGCTTACCAGCCGTTTTATCATCTTAACAAACTCAATGGGTTTGCTGCTGTTTCTGCCCCAGCCCATCAACACGGTATTGGGTTCAACACCGCTAAAGCCGTAAACCGATGCAATGGTTTCTATTCCGCGATAGATATTGTTACATTCCAGCCGTCGCGAAAACAGGCCTTCGTTATTTTTTGTATCGCTGTCCGATAAGGTCTGTTTGTTTTTTGGAAAAAGGTATTCGGACGATTCGTTTAAAATCAGATCGAAATTGGAAATCATCCCCTGATGGGCTACCAGCGCCTTTCCAAACTCGATAAGGTGGGGACGGTTACGGGTTCCGCCGCTGAACAGTAATATATTGGGCCGCCAGTTGCGCTCATCGGGCTTTTCTTTATCCAGCTTGTTAAGAATATTTCTGACAATGGAGGTGTTAACGCTTTGCCACACGCTTGTCATGGGCCGGTGAAAGTGTTTGCGGTTTATGTAATAAAAGATGCCTCCAAGAATGATAAATGCAGCGAACATGCTCACCATATCGAGCTTGAACATGATCATAAAACTGACAACAAATCCGATTATACCAACCCAAACCGGAACCTGAAACGAAGGACGAAAGTCGGAGCTGGCCCATTTTTCAAGGGCAAATGCAAGATTGATGAAACCGTAAGCCGTTAAATAGAACATGGTTACTATTCCGGCAATGATGTTAAGGTCGCCAATTAAAATTCCCAGTTCCGAAAGGATAAAAGTAAAAATAAGGGCGTTCCTCGGTTCGTTGTTAAGTCCGTATCCCTTCCCCAAAAACCGGGGGACAATATGGTCGTTGGCAACCGCCTGTATAATACGGGGTCCTCCCAAAATACCTCCCAGTGCCGATGAAAGGGTAGCTCCCCAAATACCGGCAATTACCAGCACGGGAATCCATGCCATTTTAAGCAGGAAATTATAATCGTTTAACAACAGCCCTCTGTCAACAAACAAAACAAAACTGATGCCCAGAACCAAATAAACCACAAATCCGATAATGATGGCCCACATGGTTCCTTTGGGGATATCCTTTTTGGGGTCTTTCAAATCTCCCGACATGGCGACCCCTGCCGTAAATCCCGTTACTGCCGGAAAGAAGACGGCAAACACCACTTCAAACGAAAAATCTTTAAAAGGCGAATAATCTACAACCGCAAACTGCGACGAGAGATCGCTGTGCACAAAGAACCCGACAAAAATGGAAATCAGCGAAAGCGCGATGGCGGTTAAAATTAAAAACTGCGTTTTTATGGCAACATCGGTACTGATAAAAGCAATTATAACCAGCAATACCAGCACAACGGTTCCTGTTATCCTTGTAGTATTCAGACTATCGGGAGCCAGCCCCATGGCATCAAACCAGTCTCTGATAACCGGCAACGACATAAAACTCTCGGTAAAACCGATGATATACAACGAGATGCTTAACGCGGTTCCCACAAACAGGGTTATGCCTATTGAACCTCCCATGGGCAGCCCCAGTGAACGCGATAAAATATAATAAATGCCGCCGGCTTTGATTTTTTTATCTGTGGCAATGGATGAAATACTCAACCCCGTGGTAAAACTGATAACATGTGCCAGCAATATAATGGCAACAATACCGGCAAGTCCGGCAACACCGGCAACCCACCCGAGACGTAAATACATAATTACTCCCAGAATGGTTAAAATGGAGGGCGTAAATACGCCCGAAAAAGCACCGAATTTTTTAGGACCGTCAGCCATACTCTATTGTTAAGAAAAAGTAAAAATAGTTAATTTGTCAGTTGATTTTGGTTTCATTGTTAAATTTGCAATACAAAAACCGGTTAACTATGAAACGGGCACCAAACAAAGTAAGATTTCCTTTACTTTTTAATGTAACCATTGTTTTGCTGTTTTTATGGTTGTCGTTTTACATCCTTTCGGAGTTTAAGTTTTATTTAAGGCCCATCGTGCTGGGTGTTTTGTTTGCCTATTTTTTATTTCCCGTTGCAAACTTTTTTGAAAAACGGGGAATACCGCGCATCCTTTCAAACATCATCAGTATTTTAACCGGTATCGGGCTTGTAACCGGCATAGGTCTCTTTATTTACAAGGAATTATCGATGTTTATTACCGATGTTCCGGCCATGAAACATCAGGCTTCGCAAAACATTAATCAGATATTCATTTCGCTTGAAACCATGACGGGAGTTGATTCGGGAGAAATAAAAAGCACTGTTTCCATGTTTATCGACAATGTTCTTTCAAACAGTGTTGACCTGCTCAATCCCGCCTTTGGAGCCACATTTAACACCCTGTTCACCATTTTTATTATGCCGGTGTATGTTTTCTTTTTGCTTTATTACCGCAATAAGTTCAAAAACTTTTTACTAATGCTCATTCCCGTTGAAAAACATGATAAAGCAGAAAAAATTATTGATGAAGTGAACGATGTGGCCATACATTACATTGCCGGAGTATTTTTTGTAGTATCCATTCTGGTGGTTATCAACAGTCTGGGATTTTTGATGATAGGACTTCGCTTTGCCCTGCTGCTGGGATTTATTGCCGCCGTTATGAATTTTATTCCCTATTACGGAACCATTATAGGTTATCTGTTTCCGTTTTTTATTGCGGCTTTTACCATGAACTCTCCCAAATATGCATTCCTTGTGGTGCTTCAGTTTATTGTGGTGCAATTTACCGAAAACAACATTTTAACACCAAACATCGTAGGGTCGCATGTTAAGATAAATCCGTTCATGATCATCCTTGCCATAACCTTCGGCGGTTTTATATGGGGACTTACCGGAATGTTTATCGCCGTACCTGTTGTTGCCGTAATCCGTGTACTGGGAGAAAACATTGAACGTTTGAAACCCCTTGGTTATCTGCTTGGTCAGGTTGGAACCGAAGAACATTCGGTAACCATCAAAAAACTGAAAAAGGCCATTAAACCGGGAAAAAAGGTAAAATAAACAAAATCCTATTGATTCTCGTTGTTTTCGCTTCCGTGCTTAAGCTGCAACTCCTTCCCCCTGTTGATTTCCGAGAGGATTATGCCAAACAAAACAATTACCAGCCCCACAATTCGCAGCAGGGTGATTTTTTCACCTAAAAACATAAAAGCAAATAAAAAGGCAAAAACCGGAATCAGATTGGTGTAAAGATTGGTTTTTATAATTCCCAGATGTTTAATGGCATAAACATAAAGGATAAAAGCTGCCGACGAAGCAAATATACCCAGCATTACCAACGATAAAATGGTTTTTTGTCCCGGAACAACCGTGATGGTTTCATCAATGTCAAAAGCAAGAAACAGCGGAAAAAACAAAAAGACACCAATCAGGTTTTGCCACATAATAATGTTAACCGGTTTGTAAGTTACACTTAACTTTTTAACAAAGATGGTGTAAAAAATAGATGAAACCACCGCCATCAAAAGAAAAATCAATCCCAAAAAATTGCCTTCAAGAATAACACGATCTGAGAAAATAATTATCAAAACACCCGCAAACGATAACAACAGTCCGCCAAAATTAAGCCTTGTAAGTTTTTCGTTGTAAAAGAAAACAACAATAAACGGTGTTATCACCGGAATGGTTGAAATAATGACTGCCGTTAACGAAGCCGAAACATGTTGCAGGCCATAATTCTCACCAATAAAATATAAAAACGGATTGAAAAGTGACGACAGGAAAAAATATCTAAAATCTTTCTTTTTTATCCTTTGGTACCGGCGGGTTATCAAAACAAACAAAAAAAGGACAACCACCGAAATAATCAGCCGTATAAAAATGGTAGTAACCGGCGAGTAGGTTTCAAAAACTATTTTTGTCCAAATAAACGACATGCCCCAAAACAGCATGGCAACAACAGCCATAATATGAGCAGTGCCTTTTTTCATGAGTAATGTTTATGAACGTTCGGCTTCGGTAAGAACAGAAGTATAGTGTTTTAAACTTCTGAGAACAATAACAACTGCCAGGGTAGCCAGCCAAACATAATGGGCTGTGGTTTTCCACTCAAACATATCCGAAATAAAATACCGGCGCAAATCATCGATAAAAACAAAACCGGTAACCGTTGCCAGCACTCCCGAATACTCGCGCCGCAAAATGCTTTTAAACGAAAACGGCACCACATTTTTGGTATATTTTTTTAAACAGGGGATAAAAGCCGGTGTACGGTTGGCCCACTCCATATAGTCGTCACCGAACTTACGCTCCAAAAACCGCTCTTCCGCAAACATGATACGCTCATAATAAAGCCAGAACAAAAGGCTAACGATGATAACAAAAGCCCAGTTATAAGTAAACAGCACAATGCCAATCCACATAAAATAGTTTCCCAGATAAAGCGGATGACGAACCATCGAATAAATTCCCGTGGTATTTAACGATTCGGCAACCTGCCCCTCTTTGGTATTTCTGCCCGATGTTCCCTTGGGGGTGGTGGCAATGGCAACAGCCCTGATAACAAAACCAAGAATACTGAGAGCAATCGCAATACAATTAACAACCTCCTTTGCGGCGGCCGAAAGTCCCGAAACATTGGTGTAATAAACTACCGGAATGGCAGCAATGAATAAAACCACAGGAATTTCGCCACGATGTTTAAAAAGTGTATTCCCGCTTTTTTCAAATGAGTGTATTAATGCCATGCTTTTATCTTTTTCTTGGGCAAAAATAGTTTTTTTAAGGACTTAAAAAGAAAAGCGGGCAGGTGTTATAAGTTATTCGAACCAGGGGTCCATATTGGTGTTGGTGCTGGCGTAAATGTCGGTATTCGAATAACGTAAAATAGTAGAGAGCAGCTCTTTTTTTGTTTGCGCCTGTTTATGGCCGGGGTCGGCCTCAAGTATTTTATTGTAATCGTTAATGGCTTTACCGTATTGCCGGAGCTTTTCAAAAAGCAACGCCCTTTGCTCCAGCAACGCGATATCACCGGGCTCTTTTTCAAGCCATTGGTTAATTTCCGTAATGATGTTTTCCATTTCAGAAGCCCCTTTGGCTTCATCTGTTTTCTTAAGGAATTCTTCTTTCTTCCGCACTTTAAAAACTTTTTATTCGTAGTAGCAAATATAGCTACTTATTTCGTTTACCTTAAATTTAAAGTTTTTATGTTCCGGAATTTCAAAAGTCTCATTCTTATGATAGGTTGCCCAGCGCTCTTTTCCCTCAACCCAAACACTTATTTCACCCGAGGTAACCGTGGTGATCTCCTTTTTGATGGCACCAAATTCATATTCACCCGGTGCAATAATTCCTACCGAAAACTCTTGTTTGTCATCCGCATACGTTAACGATTGTACGCGCTCTCCATGATACTTCCTTAATTGATACATAGTTTTATGGTTTTAATTTCACATTGCGTAAAGTTACATATTTAAATCGGATTTTGCAAGTGTGATAAAAAATTTGTTCCTGAAAAAGCACAAGATTTCCAATTGTCCGGCCGTTTAATCTCTCAATGAAGTTGTTTAAAGTAAACTTTGTTGATTATTACAGTAAAATATTAAAGTGACTGTTCAAAAAGTAATTTTAAATCCTATTATCGGCTTTAGCATAGGTTGTCACACTGAGCGTAGTCGAAGCGTGATACATTCTTCGACTACCTGCCTTGCCGACAGGCAGGCGCTCAGAATGACACGCTCTTTACTTTTTGAATTTTCTTCTAAAAGAAAAAATAAATATTATTAGTTCACAAAATTCACCCCTTCATTTCTCAATATTTTACAAAAAAATAAATCTTACTTTTGCAGCTGTTTAAATTTAAATGAAAGGTTACTACGATGAGAAAAAATATTGTTGCCGGAAACTGGAAAATGAACACCACTTTCCAGGAGGCGGAAGAGCTTATTGAAAATATTATTGAAAAACTTGAAACCGAAGGTACCAAAAGCGATGTGGTGGTTTGCCCTCCCGCCCTTTACCTTGAGATGGTTTCCGATTACGGTAATGAAGTTAAGAACACCCTCTCGGTTGGTGCACAAAATGTGAGCGAACACGAAAAAGGTGCTTTCACCGGAGAAATTTCAGCTGCCATGCTGGCCTCCATGGATGTACAATATTGCATTATTGGACACAGCGAACGGCGTAAATATTTCGGCGAAACCGGCAAACAGCTTGCCGAAAAAACAGAACGCCTGTTAGACCATGCCATTCGCCCCATATTTTGTTGTGGCGAGCTGCTTGAAGAGCGCGAAGCGGGAAACCATTTTCAGGTGGTTGAAAAACAGATAGAGGAGGCACTGTTTCACCTTAGCGAAGATGAGTTCAGCAATGTGGTTATTGCTTACGAACCGGTTTGGGCCATTGGCACAGGCAAAACCGCTACCGCAGGTCAGGCTCAGGAAATGCACGCATTTATCAGAGGTTTGTTAAAAAACAAGTATGGTGCAGAGGTGGCCGAAAATACTACCATTCTTTACGGTGGCAGCTGCAATGCCCAAAATGCCAGGGAACTGTTTGCCAATCCCGATGTGGATGGCGGACTTATTGGCGGTGCATCGCTGAAAGCTGATGACTTTATTGCCATTGCAAACAGCTTTTAACAGCTATAAGCCGCCAAAAAAATGAACTACATAAAACTCACCTGTGCAAAACCTTCCGAACCGGTTTATACCGAAATACTGATGGCCGGTTTGTCGGAAATCGGTTTTGAAAGTTTTGAAGAAACGGAGGATTCGGTGCTGGCCTATATCCCCGAAAAGGACTTTGACGAAGAAAAACTAAAAACCATTGATTTCCATTCGGATACCGAACCGTTTCACGAGCTTATTGAAGACCAAAACTGGAATGCCGTTTGGGAGAGCAACTACAATCCGGTGTTAATTGCCGGAAGGGTTTACATTAGGGCTCCGTTTCACGACAAGCGTAACGATGTGGATTTTGATATAGTTATCAATCCAAAAATGGCCTTTGGTACCGCTCACCACGAAACAACGGCACTGATGATTGAATACCTGCTTGAAGAACAAAATAATATCCGGGCTAAAACGTTGCTTGATATGGGCTGCGGAACAGGTGTACTGGCAATACTTGCTTCCTTGATGGGTGCCGGGGAGATACTGGCTGTTGACAACGACAAATGGTCGTACGAAAGCACCGGGGAAAACAGAGCAATAAACCAAACCCCACAGGTAACTGCCAAACTGGGGGACGCATCGTCGCTACCCAAAACAGAGTCATTTGATTATGTTCTTGCCAACATCAATAAAAACATTCTGTTAAACGATATGGAAGCATACCATCGCTGTTTGAAAAAAGGCGGAAACATATGGTTCAGCGGATTTTACGAAACCGATTTGGAAGATATTAAAAGAAAAGCGGAAAATTTGGGAATGACCTTTTTGGATCATAAAGTAAAAAACAACTGGACAGCGGCAAGATTTGTTAAATAAAAATCAAGGGGAATGATATTAAAAGGGAAACTTATTTTACTGTTAACGGCTGTGCTGTTTTTTACCGTTTCGGCCGGTGCACAGCAGCAAACAAAACCCGATTCCCTTTCCACCGATTCGGAGGTTTTCTTTCAGCAGATAACCTCTTTTTTAATGGGTACTCAATCCAAAACCTGGCAAAACAAATCGCAAACCATGCTCGACAGGTTTTATGCAAGCTGGAGCGTTGGAAGGTTCAACAAAAGCGAAAAAACAGCGATAAGACATCTTGTCGAAAAAATGAGGACAAAAAAACTACCCGCCTACCCCAACCTGTACAAATACATCCAAACCCTTACGCTAATAGCCGAATCACACCAAAATCCGGAGGCTGTTATCGCTTGGCATCGCTATGCTTCAAAGTTGCTGGACGAAAAAAACACCAGAAGTTTTATTACCTTCTTAAAATACACCAACAGGCTTTTTGAAAACAAAATAGTTTATAAAAAGAAAAGTTCGTTTGCATGGTTTTATCGTAACGGACGATTCAAATTTTCCTATGATTCCACCTTTAACGTGGTGTTCGACCACCTCAACCTGGTTTGTGCCACCAAACGCGACAGTTCCGTCATTAAAAAAACATCGGGCACCTTTTATTACGATACCAAACAATGGGAAGGAAAGAGCGGCCATATCGACTGGCAACGTTTTGGCGGGGAAACCGCCAAAGAGATTTCTGCCGATTTCGACCATTATTCCATTAACCTCGAAACCAACACTTATGTTATCGATTCGGTAAAACTGCATTACAAACGCTTTTTTAAACATCCTTTGGAGGGGCAGCTTACCGAACGCATACTATCCAGTCCGCCCAACGACAACTCTTTGTACCCTTCGTTTATCGCCTATCAGGAAAGCATGGAACTGGGGCAGGTATATCCTAATATCGACCTGAAATGCAGCCTTAAGCTCGAAGGAAAAACCTTGTACGGTGTCGGTTCGGAATGGGAAAAAGCCATGGCCACCGTACGCCTTCGCGACGAAGTTTACGCACGTTTTTTATCCGACCGCTTTAGATTAAGAGACAATGTACTGGAAAGCGCACATACCGAATTTATTTTTTATCTTGAAGGCGATTCGATTTATCATCCCGATTTGAAACTACGATACAAAAGTGAAAAAAACGAGCTGATTCTTTTCAGTTCCGTACTTAATTCTTCCAACCACATTCCGTTTTACGATTCGTATCACAAACTCGACATTGATGTTCCTGCACTCTACTGGAGCATGGATGAAGATAAGATATACTTTAAAAAATTCAAACAGTTGCGTGGCGACAACATTGCCACTTTCGAATCGAGTAACTACTTTTCGTTAAAGGAGTTTTATTCGCTTCAGGTAATGGACCAAAAAAACCCGCTATATGTTATCGACGGCTACCTTAAAAAGTATGGCGACAGCGGCGACAGAGAGGTGGAAGTACCGTTATTGGCCGATTACATGAAAATGCCACAGGAACAGGTGGTGGCCCTGCTGGTTGACTTATCAAACCGGGGATTTATTGTTTACAACAGTAAAACCCGTACCGCCATCGTAAAAAACAAACTGTTTTACTACCTCTTTGCCAAATCGAAACAATCCGATTACGATGTCATTCATTTTGTATCGAAAGTGCACAACAAATCCAACGCCGTTATTGACCTTAATACGCTGGACATGGACATTTACGGTGTTCCGCAGGTTAATATCAGCGATTCTCAGGCAGTTTATATCTATCCTTACAACAGATCTATTTCGGTTAAAAAAAATCGCGACTTTTCATTTGACGGAAGGGTACAGATCGGGCTGTTCGATTTTGATGCCCACAGCAGCATGTTTGTTTACGACAGTTTTATGCTGAACCTGAATTACATCGATACCATGGCCTTTTATCTTGTAAAACGCGATTCGTTAAACAGAAAAAAGGTGTATTACCGGAAGGTTGACAATGTAATAACCCGCATGAACGGTAAAATATACATTGATGAACCTGACAACAAATCGGGCAGAAACAGATTTGCCAAATACCCCATTTTTGTAAGTAAGGATTTCGGCTATGTTTATTACAACCGTAAGGAGATACAGGACAGCACACTGGTACCCGACCGCTTTTACTACAGGGTCGACCCCTTTGTGTTCGACAGCGTTTCGAAATTCAGCACAAGCGGACTTACCTTTAAAGGCAGCCTGTTTGCCGACGGCATCGTTCCCGAAATTGAAGAGCCGTTAACGGTGATGCCCGACAACTCATTGGGCTTTGTTCATCAGTCGCCCGATACGGGCTATGCCATCTACAACGGCAAAGCACGGTTTTTTAACACCTTGCACCTTGATAATACCGGATTTAAAGGAGACGGAAGGGTTGATTATTTAAAAGCCACCTTTAATTCACCCGATCTTGTTTTTTATCCCGATTCGCTTAAAGGTACGGCCTTTGACTTTTTATCACAGGGCGACGAGCTGGTTAACAACACCCCGCCTGTTCAGGGCGACTCATTGCTTATGCACTGGAACACCGATTCAAATGTTATGGCACTTTCAACCCTGGATACCGGCAAATTAATGGTTGTTTACAACAATACAAAACTTAACGGAACACTCTGTCTCAATCCGGGTTTTATGCACGGAAAAGGAATTTTTACTTTCGACCGCTCGGAAGTTCTTTCAAACAACATGGATTTTGCTTTCAACAGCATGTCGGCAGACTCGGCAGACTTCTCGCTATATGACAACACGGGGGAAAACAAAATCTTTATCTCAAAAGGTTATTTTGCCCACATCGACTTTAAAAACGGCATCGGCGAATTTGACAACCTGTATAAAGGATCGTTTGTTGAGTTGCCGTTAAACAAATACATTTCAACACTCGACGAGGTTAAATGGATTATGGACGACGACCGGCTTGAACTTTCGGGCGGACAAAACGGATTTTTCAGCCACATGGACTCCCTGTCCGATTACGCGGTAATCGATAACATAAAAACCGGCCCCGAGTTTATTTCGGTGGACCCTGCTCAGGACTCATTACGCTTTTTTGCCCGGCAGGCCTCGTACAACCTAAACCAATACACCATAAATGCAGAGGGAGTACGCTTTATAAAAACCGGAAATGCTGCGGTATTTCCAAACGACCGTGCCGTCAAAATCTATCAGGGTGCCAAAATGGACACATTATATAATGCGGTTATCATCACCGATACGGTTACAAAATACCATCGCATCTATGATGCCGAAGTTCATATTCATTCGCGTAACGATTTTGATGCTTCCGGTATTGTTGATTATGTTGACCGCAACCATCTGCCGCAACAAATCATACTCCCGAAAATTGAAGTGGACAAATACGGAAGAACGGTTGCTGAAGGCACCATATCGCAGGATGAACTTTTCTTCCTCAGCCCCGAATACTTTTTTCAGGGAACGATTTCACTCATATCATCCGAACCTTACTTTAAATTCAGTGGCGGATACCGTCTTAACGAAGAGTGCATCGGCTTAGAAAACAACTGGGTGGCATTCAGCCGCTACATCAATCCCCGACACGTACAGTTCGAGGTAGATACAACCACAACCACCACCGACAGTTTAAGGGCACGATTCGGACTGGCACTTTCGCCGCGCCGAAACAATTTTTACCCCATGGTACTGCAACACAGAGAATCGCCTTCCGATATCATTGCCATCGAAAGCTATGGAAAACTGGAATTCGACACTGCCTTAAACACCTTTAAAGTGGGTAATGAACTCCGATTACGTGGCGATAAAAATGCCCGCGGAAATTATATCCGGCTCGATAACAAACGTTGTATTATGAGTGGCGACGGTATTTTGGATTTGGGATCGAGTTTTACACAGGTAAAGTTTTCAACCATTGGTAAATTCAAACATTACATCATTCCCGATTCCACCATCTTTGATATTTCACTGATTTTTGATTTCTATTTCGACGATAATGCACTGGACATGATGCTCGACAGCCTCAGAATGACCCCCGGTGATGTGATTGATGTTGCCCGCAGCCCGTTTAACATTGCCATTCGCGATTTATTGAACAAGGAGGATGCACAGGAGTTGAAAAAACAACTCAGCCTTTACGGCAACATGAAAAAAATGCCCGACCAGATAAAAGGGGCCATAATATTTTCCGATTTAAATCTTGTTTGGGATCCCGATACCCGTTCTTACCTGTCAAAAGGCCCCATAGGAATCGGCTTTATTAACGGACAGGCAATAAACAAGCTGCTTAAAGGTTACATGCAGATAGAGGTGGGAAGAGGAGGCAGTGCCATCCATTTTTATATTGAAACCGACCGTAAAACATGGTATTTCTTCTCGTATCAAAACGGGATTATGCAAACCATTTCATCCGATATGAATTACAATGAACGTATTGCCAATATTAAAGATGAAAAGCGGTTAAAAAACCCCGACAGCGACGAAACCTATTACGAATTTGTAATTTCAACCAAACGAAAAATGATTGATTTCGTAAGACGGATGAAGCGCCTAAACAACAGGAGATAAATTAAACATCATGCCAAGCAGTAACTGCTATGGCTTTTTAACCGTATGCAAACCGCCCACACCTCCGGTTGTGGATAATTTCTTTTACGCTTGCTATTTTTTGTCGGTTTAATTTTCTATTTTTACTCCCGTATTTAATAGCGAGTATAATAAATTCACAAAAACCATGAAGTTTATAATATCCAGTACCACACTGTTGAAAAGTTTACAGAAAATCAGCGGTGTTTTGTCAACAAGCAGCACATTACCTATTTTAGAAGATTTTCTTTTTGAATTAAAAGATGACACGCTTACCGTTACGGCTTCCGATTTGGAAACCACCATTTCGGTGATGATCAAACCCGAAAAAGCCGACGATCCGGGGTCGGTAACCATTCCTGCCCGCCAGCTGCTTGAAACACTAAAAACATTCCCCGAAATTCCGGTAACCATTAATTCAAATGCCGAAACGCTGGACATCGAAATTTTTGCCGGCGAGGGTAAATATAAAATGATCGGGCAAAATGCCGATGAATTTCCGCAGGTTCCCGTATTGGAAGAACCCCAAAGTGTTACCGTTAACGGTGCCATGCTGGTAAATGCTTTCAACAACACTTTGTTTGCCACCGGCAACGACGAACTTCGGCCGGTTATGTCGGGTGTATTTTGTGAAATAAATGAAGAAGACCTTACTTTTGTTGCCACCGATGCCCACAAACTGGTAAGGTATCGTCGCACCGAAGTTAAAAGCAATACTGCCGATGCAGTTATTTTGCCGAAAAAAACATTAAATCTGGCACGCCATATCATACCCGATGATGCCGACGAAGAGGTGGTAATGGAATTTAACAAAGCCAATGCCGTTTTCAGGTTTGACGACATTATTATTGTATGCCGGTTGATAGAAGGCAAATACCCCAACTATCAGGCTGTAATACCAAGCGAAAATCCGTACGTTTTAACCATTAACCGTCAAAACCTGCTGAACGCTTTACGCAGGGTTTCCATTTTCGGAAGTAAATCAACCCATCAGGTACGTTTTAAAATTTCAGGCAAAGAACTGGTTCTTTCGGCCGAAGATATCGACTATTCAAGTGAAGCAAGGGAACGGCTGACATGTAGCTACGAAGGAGAAAATATTGAAATCGGTTTTAACTCAAAATTTATGCAGGAGATGCTCAGCACCCTGGACTGCGAAAATATTACCATCGAAATGTCGGCTCCAAACCGTGCAGGAATTATCCGGCCCGACGAAAACGAAGACGAACACGAAGACATCCTGATGCTTATTATGCCGGTGATGCTCACTTCATAAAAGCCATAAAACATTAAGTTAATTTGATAATTGCCTCGCCGGTGCTTTTAACGGTGAGGCATTATTTTTTTCTGACAAGAATTATCATTTTATCATTTTTGGCTTTTACCACAAAATTGCCATATTGCTTTCCTTTTTCAAACCGATCAATACCAAGCAGATGCTGGTAATAAGGGGTAATAATTAACATGGAATTACCAAACAATTCCGCCCTTTTTAAAAAGGCAATCCCCTTTAATCCGGGCTCTTCTTTTTGAAATTCGGTATAACATATCTCGCCCTGTATGCTGTTATAATATTCTATTTCGTTAAAAATAAAGGTCAGCGGCGCTACAATGTTCATCTCCGACACATCCCCGTTTGCATATTTTAAGGTTATTTCGCGGTTTTCATCGGGAGTAAATTTTTCCATGGAATACTTCAGATTATAACCAAACGAAACCAGCAGGTATATCAACATCAATCCAAAGGACATCCGGTAAACCTTGTTACGGTCCATATTAATTTTAAACCGCGTTATTTCCCCTTTGCGCAATGCTTTAACCGTAATTACCAAAAGTAACAGAATGTAAGGCAAATTTAAGATAATGTATTTCCGTGTATCGTGAATGGTAAACATTCCCGTAAAAACAAACATCAGCAACGTAAACCTCGTAAGCGTTTTGTAATTACGATAAAGGTACCCGAATCCTGCCGATAAAGTAAATAACATAAATAGGGTAAATACAATTATTTTTATATCGTGAAAATAGCGTAAATGTTCACTAAACAAATTAATTACCGGCTCTATCCATATGGGAAATTTATGAATATCCTTAACCGTTGGCGAATCAAAAAACTGATAATACCAAAAATCAAAATAACCGGAACCGTAATAATCGTAAAAATAAACGGCAAAACCCATTAGCGTTCCGGCGACAAAAGGCAATAACAACTTATATTGTTTGCTCCAAACCAAAAGAAAAAACCCCGAAGCAGCCATTACAATACCATTAAGATGGGCAGCCATGGCAAGCCCCATAAGCAAGCCAGCAAACCATGCGTTAGCCGTCCTGCTGCCCTTTTGTAGCGATTCCTCCAAAAAAATAAAAGCGACAAAACCCAGTGTGGTTATCATTATTTCGGGACGGTAAACAAAAGCGTACTTAAAAACCCACGGAAAAAAGAGCAACAGAATGAACAAAAGCATCCTGTCGGTTTTTTTAAATGAGAGCGATGATTTTTTACTGTATTGATTCATCAGTACAATCAGCATCACAAAAAACAACAAACTTACCGACTTGAGCGTATAAACCGAAAACCCGAACAGTTTAATCCACAAGGCCCCAAACAGGTTAAATAGTTTATGATGAATAATGCTCAGCGTTTCCTGCGAAGTTATTCCCCGCATCAGTTCCGATTTGGCATATCCAGCTGTTGCCAGCCAGTAGGCATTTTCACCTATCCATGCACCATCCAGGTCGGGTACACGCTCCCAAAGACTGTAAAGAAAGAGGACAACACCCGCTCCTAAAAAAAACCGATATAGTGATTTTTCCTTTATCATACCGGTTATTCGGCAACCCCAAAACGTAAAACGGTCAAATGCGAATATATATCATCGGGATTTAACAGCGTGGAAGGAAACTCGGGCCGGTTACAGGCATCCGGCAGGTTTTGTGTTTCCAGACAAAAAGCTTCGTGGTTTTGATAAATCCTGCCGTCTTTACCTTTTATTCCTTTAAGATAGTTGGCGGTATAAAACTGCAGCGAAGGATAGGTGGTAAAAAATTCCACAATCCTGCCACTGTCGGGGTCATACACTTTGGCTGCGGGTGCCAGGTCGTTTTCAGGTTTGTCAAAAACAAAACAATGATCGTAACCCACTTCGGTTTCATTGATACTATCGCCAATGGCGTGCATCTTTTTAAAATCAAAAGGAGTGTTATCAATGTTGATATACCCGCCCGTAGGCAGAATATTATCATCGGTTTCGGTAATTTTATCAGCCAGAATCAACAACCGGTGGTCGTATATGTCTTCCTTACCCGAAAAATTAAAGTAGGCATGATTGGTTAGGTTAACATGAGTGGGGGCATCGGTAGTGGCAAAATATTCGGTATAAAACTCATTTTTATCGTTTAACCTGTAAATGATTCGAACCTGAAGGTTGCCGGGAAACCCCTCCTCCCCGTCGGGACTTAAGTAACTAAGTTCAACTCCCTGCTCCCCTTCTATTTTATAAGGTACCGCATCCCACAGCTTTTTGTCAAAACCCGTAACACCTCCGTGCAGGGTAAAATTATCGAATTTACTATTCAGGGTGTACTGTTCAGTTCCTATTTTAAAAGTGCACCCGCTTATTCTGTTAGCCACCCTCCCGATAATCGCCCCGAAATAGGGCGGGTTTTCAAGATAGGGTTCAATATTATCAAATCCCAAAACAATATCTTTCAGGTTTCCGTTTTTGTCGGGAGTTATCATTGAAGTAATAATGGCACCGTAATTCAATATTTTAACGGTGATGCCTTTGTTGTTGGTAAGCGTATATTCTTTTATCGAACGGCCGTCAGGCATGGTATAAATTTCTTTTTCCATAATTTTTCTAATCCTTTATCGTGCAAAGTTACTCAAAGCAAAAGATTATGATTTGAACCTGAAGCATTAATATCCAAATTTTTGTCGGAATTTTTAAAAAACAACCTCAAAGTATTAAAAGTAACATAAAATTAATTTCTGTTTTAATCAGAATATACACTATTATTGCATTTTAATTATTAAATCATTAACAGTATGAATAAAAATGAAATTACCATTCCGGTAAATGTAAAAATAGAAGGCATCAGCGAAACGGCATCAAAGATTAATTTGAAGGCCGGTAAATTTACTTTAACCATTGATGAACCTGCAAACATGGGCGGAACCGATGAGGGGCCTTCACCCATTCAGGTATTACTGATGGCGTTGGCAGGCTGTCTTAATATGACCGGACACACCGTTGCAAAAGAGCAGGGTTTGGTTTTAAAACAGATGAAAATAAGCATTGAAGGAAATATGGATGCCGCCCATTTTATGGGATACATTACCAATAACAGAGCGGGATTTGAAAATATTAATGTAAACATTGAAACAAAATTTGAAGGGCTCGTAACAAAACTGCAGCGTCAAAAATGGCTGAATGAAACCGAACGCAGATGCCCCGTTACCGATAACATGAAAACGCAAACAAAAATTGTTATCAATTCAAACTAAAAAAAAACAGTTTAACCATTTATCTAAAAAATGCAACTTGTCCTGATATAGGTTGACTAAGAAAGAATCAACCTATATCAGGACAATTCATAAATTAATATCCCTACACCCACAAGCGTGATTCATCCTGCACGGCAATCGTCTTACCAAAAGATTTATATTAGGATTACCTACACTCAATAAACTAACAAAGCTAATTTTTAGTACTTTTGTTTTTCAACACTATTCATAAATAATTCATGATGAAGTATAAAATTACGTTTTTATTATTTCTTGGATCCGTAGTATTTTCTCTGCTAATATCCTGTTCTCAAAAAAAACAAAATATAGCCCCGCCGGCAAAAATTCCGGTAGTTGAAGTAATTCAGAAAGATGTTCCCGTTTACAAAGAATTTGTCGGTCAGGTATATGGATATTCCGACATCCCCATCAGGGCAAGGGTAACCGGTTTTCTGACAGGCATCCATTTTCATGAAGGTTTTGGCGTAAAAAAAGGCCAGTTACTTTATACCATCGACCCTGCACCTTTTGAAGCCAAAGTAGCCACACAGCAAAGCAATCTTGCCGAAGCAAAAACAGCGCTTACCAAAGCCGAAAGCGATTTGAACAGAATTAAACCCCTTGCTGAGATAAACGCGGTAAGTAAAAGCGATTTGGATGCAGCCAGGGCTGAATACAATGCCGCTCTTTCCTACGTTCAGGCCATGGAAGCAAACCTGCGATACGCCAAAATAAACCTTAGTTACTGTTGGATAAAATCACCTTTAACAGGTACCATCGGAAAAACCAAAGCACGAGTTGGTGAATTTGTTGGACAATCACCCAACCCGGTCATACTGAATACGGTTTCCACCATTGATACGGTACGGGTTGAATTTTTCCTTCCCGAAGCCGAATATATTAGAGCATTCCGTAAAATCATTAATAACAAACCAAACAAAAAACAAACCGACACCACAGAACACAACAATCTACAACTTATCCTTGCCGACGGTTCCACATTTAAATATAAAGGCTGGATAAACTTTATCAACCGCGAAGTTGACCCGCAAACCGGATCGTTACTGGTTCAAACCACCTTTCCCAATCCCGAACGGTTATTAAAACCGGGACAATATGCCAAAGTTGTTGTAAAGGTTAAAGATGTAAAAGATGCTTTACTCATTCCGCAACGATGCGTTATGGAACTTCAGGGGCAATACTCGGTTTATGTTGTTAACAACGATACGGTTAAAAACAAACAAGTCTCAATAGGCGAAAATATTAACGATTTGGTACTGGTAACCAAAGGACTTAAAGCCGGAGACAAAATTGTTATTGATGCCCTCCAAAAAGTAGGTTCAGGCATGAAAATAGAACCTGTTATCACTGAGTTTAAAAGCAGATCAGAAATGCAACACAATTAATCATGGCTGAGAATAAAGGAAACTTTTTTGTACATCGTCCCATTGTGGCCATGGTCATCGCAATTGTTATTGTGATTGTAGGGCTGTCATCGCTCGTAAAACTTCCCATTGAGCAATATCCTAACCTAACCCCTCCCATTGTTCAGGTAAGGGCCAGCTATACCGGTGCCAACGCCATCAATGTGGAGGAATCGGTAGCTACTCCGCTTGAACAGCAAATAAACGGCGTGGATAACATGATCTATATGAGATCCACCAATGCCAACGACGGAACCATGACCATTGAGGTATCTTTTGAAGTAGGTACCGACCCCGATATGAACACCGTACTTACCCAGAACAGGGTTTCGGCAGCTTCGGCAAAACTACCGACAGCCGTTACCAAGTTTGGTGTAACCACCCAAAAATCGCTACCCAATATTTTGTTACTGGTTACCCTCACTTCCGACGGACGTTACGACCAGGATTTTCTCGGCAACTATGCCCTAATCAATATCAAAGACCAGTTGGCAAGGGTTAAAGGTATAGGCCGTGTAGATGTGCTGGGGGCTTCCGATTACTCCATGCGTATCTGGGTAAAACCCGACCGTTGGGCACAAATGGGACTTACGGTTCCCGAGATCATCAACGCCATTAACGAACAAAACGTGATTGTTCCGGGAGGAAAATTCGGAGCTGAGCCGGCTCCGCCCGAAACAGAATTTACCTATACCGTTCGTATGCCCGACCGCTTTAATTCGCCGGAAGCATTTGGCGAGATTGTTGTAAGAACACAACCCGACGGTTCGCAAATAAAACTGCGCGATGTGGCCACCATCAATCTGGGTGTGGAAACCTATAACATGATACCGCGCCTTAACGGAAAAACCTCCGCCATCATTGCCCTGTACCAGGCACCCGGCTCCAATGCCGTGGAACTGGCCCAAAGCATCAGGGATGAAATGGATAAACTGGCTAAAAACTTTCCGGAAAGCATCAAATACACCGTATCAATGGATACCACCAAAGCCATTGATGCCGGTATTAAAGATATTGTGGTTACCCTTATCATTGCACTTATCCTTGTAATTCTGGTGGTGTTTATTTTTATTCAGGACTGGCGGGCAACACTAATCCCCACCATGGCCATTCCCGTTTCTTTAATCGGTGCTTTTATCTTTTTCCCCATGCTTGGCTTTACCATCAATGTTTTGTCGTTGCTGGGGCTGGTACTGGCAATCGGGATTGTAGTGGATGATGCCATTGTGGTGGTGGAAGCCGTACAGGTGAACATTGCCAAAGGGATGAACGCCAAACAAGCCACACTAGATGCCATGCAAAAAGTAACGGCACCGGTAATTGCCACAACCCTTGTACTTATTGCTGTATTTATCCCGGTTGCGGGAATGGCCGGTATAACCGGTATCCTTTATCAGCAATTTGCCATTACCATCGTGGTATCGGTTATCGTTTCATCGGTCAATGCACTAACACTCAGTCCGGCACTCTGTTCATTGCTGTTAAAGGAACCCAAACCATACAAAGGTCCGTTGGGATGGTTTTTTAAGAAATTCAACGGCAGCATGGATAAAAGCACCGACTCATATATGAGCTTTACCAGCGTGGTAGCACGTAAACTAAAACGCAGTGTAATATTTATACTTATTGTATCAGTTGCTGCCGGCATTTTCGGATCGATGGTACCGGGCGGATTCATTCCTGAAGAAGATATGGGCTATTTCTTTGTCAACGTTCAACTTCCTGATGCCGCCTCTATCCGGCGTTCCGATATCGTTACCAAAAAAATAGAAAAAATCCTGATGGATTTTGACGAAGTGGAATATGTTACCACCGCCACCGGTTACAGTATCTTATCGGGAGCCATGACCTCCAATACCGGTTTTCTTTTTGTTTCGTTAAAAAATTGGTCGGAAAGAAAATACACCGCCGAAGAAATTATTAATCAGGTTAATAAAAAACTGGCTGTCAATATAAAAAGCGCCCAGGCATTTGCTTTTGGCCCTCCTGCCATTCCCGGGCTGGGAAATGGTTCGGGCTTCAGTATTATGTTACAGGACAGGGCAGGAAATACTCCTGCGTACCTTGCTGCAAATGCCATGAAATTTATCAAGGTGGCAAACCAACGACCCGAAATCGGTAAAGCATTCACCACTTTCCAGGCCAATGTCCCCCAACGTTTTATGGATATAGACAGAGAGAAAGCCCTGAAACTGGGTGTACGGCTCAACGATCTATATACTACAGTGGGGGCCTTTATGGGAGGTGCTTATGTTAACGATTTCACCCGCTTTGGACGATTATACAAAACTTACATCCAGGCCGAACCGCAATACAGAGTTAATGCCGAAAAAATCAACAGTTTCTTTATTAAAAACAAACACGGAAAAATGGTTCCGCTGGCAACACTGGCAACCGTCAAACCCATTTCAGGCCCCGATTATACTTCAAGGTTTAACTTGTACCGGTCGGTAGAAGTAACGGGAGGCCCTGCTGAAGGTTACACCTCCGATGAAGCCAGACAGGCATTAAAAGAGGTAGCCGAAGAGGTATTACCTTCGGATATGGGTTATGCCTGGAATGCCATGTCGTATCAGGAAGAAAAGGCATCGGGGTCGCTGATGTTTATTCTTACCTTCTCCCTAATCTTTGTATTTCTGATTCTATCAGCACAATACGAAAGCTGGTCGCTGCCGTTTGCCATTCTGCTGGGAACACCACTTGCCATTTTCGGGGCACTGTTTGCCCTTTGGGCGGGTCGGCTTTTTAGCCCGACATTTGAAAACAACATTTTTGCCCAGGTTTCATTTGTAATGCTCATCGGTATGGCAGCCAAAAATGCCATTCTGATTGTGGAATTTGCCAACGATGAATTTAAAAAAGGCCTGAGCCTGTTTGATGCCGCCATTGCCGCCGCCAAATCGAGGTTCCGTCCCATCCTGATGACCGCATTTTCATTTATCCTCGGTGTATTTCCGTTGGTTATTGCCACCGGGTCGGGTGCCGAAGCTCGTAAGGTAATGGGTATGGCACTGTTGGGCGGCATGAGCATTGCCACCTTCCTCGGCGTTTTCCTCTACCCCATGCTGTTTGTTTTTATCGGAAAAATTGCAGGATATGAAAAGAAAAGAGATAAGCAAAAAGCTGCCGAAGCTCAAATTGTCAAAGCTAAAAACGATTAGAGCATGAAAAAACTTATAAGCATATTCATACTTGGCTCCTTTTTGTTGCTGTCCGGCTGCAAATTGGGTACCGACTTTGTTCAACCCGAATATCAGGGGCCCGAAACATTCAGGTTTGATTCCACAACCACCGACACAGTTGTCAACCTCAGATGGTGGGAATTATACAACGATCCGGTTTTGGATACCCTTATTGCAGAAGCCCTGCGAAACAATAAAGACCTGTTGATTGCCGCAGCACGCATTGAAGCGGCAAAAGCAAACGTAGGTTTTACAAAAGCCGACCAATGGCCTGTTTTCGGTTTTTCGGCCAATGCCGGAGGCGGGAATTTCGGAGGCGGCATGTTGTTCAAAAATAACTCCTCCAATTTTTCTGCATATCCCGAAATGTATTGGGAAATTGGTTTCTGGGGAAAATACCGCCGGCTGAACGAATCGGCCAGAGCCGATTTACTTGCCTCCGAATACGGCATGAGAACCATACAGATGGCACTCATCTCACAGGTTGCCACCACCTACTTTACACTGCTTGACAACAAGGCTAAACTTGAAATATCAAAAAGAACCCTGGCTTCACGCGACAGCGGCCTTATGATCATACAATCAAGGTACAATTATGGCATTATTCCCGAAATCGACCTAAATCAGGCACAAATACAAAGAGCCATTTCTGCAGCGGCTGTTCCCGTTTATAAAAGGGCTGTTGCAGTTACCGAAAGCTCATTAAGTGTTTTACTGGGGCATTATCCACACGAAATTTTAACAGGCCTTCCCCTTATCCAACAAACAGAACCTCCTAAAATTCCTGAAGGAATTCCATCGGAATTACTGTTACGCCGCCCCGATGTAATGGAAGCCCTTGCTTTGTATCAGGCTCAGAATGCACTGATTGGTGCTGCTCAAGCCATGCGCTGGCCATCGCTCAACATCACCGGATTACTGGGATATGCTACCAACGACCTGATGGCATTTAATACGGGAGGACTTGCATGGGCTGTGGCAGGATCGTTAACCGGGCCGCTGTTCCAGTTTGGAAAAAACAAACGCCGCGTTGAGATTGAAAAAGCCAATACCAATGCCATGCTGAAAAATTATGAAAATGTTGCCATCAGAGCATTTAAAGAGGTGGAAGATGCCCTCATTGCCATACAAACCCTGAAAGAAGAATTGGCTGCCCAGAAACAAAGAAATGTTGCTGCCATCAATGCAGAGTATCTTTCGGAGCAAAGATACGACAAAGGTCAAACCAGTTATCTCGAAGTACTGGAATCACAACGTCAGTCGTTTGAAGCACAATTACAATATTCGCAAACGCTACGCGATATGCTAAACGCCCATGTTACGCTTTATAAAGCACTTGGCGGAGGATGGCTGTCGCCCGAAGAAGAACAGGCATTTATCCGGTCGCAAAATGCAGCCGGTTCAACCCGTAATAAATAGGTATTATTGCTGTTTGCCCGTAAAAAGCAGGCTACAGGCAGGCTAAACCTGTTACAATCCTGCTTTTAATACGTACGGCGACATACCTGAAATCAGTTTATCTAACCATGCAAAACAGAAAATTTGCTAATAACATATTATATATGAAAAAATCCTTACTTATTATAATCCTGTTTTTAGCCACCATGCAAATGTCGGGGCAGGTGCTAATATCACTTCTTCTTGGTGATAAATTAAATAGCGGACAAATTGAATTTGGACTTATCGGCGGAGGTAACTGGTCGAAAATAGGCGGGCTCTCATCTCATAGTTTTGAATCAAATTTTAATTTGGGATTCTATTTTGATATTAAACTGAAAAAGCCGTGGTACATCAACACCGGCGTGTTGGTAAAATCCAATCTGGGAATCAACAAACTTACCCTCTCCGATCTTGAAACTATTGGGGCTAAAAGTTATGAAGGCGACGGAACCTATCATCAGCAAATCAATGCCTTTCAGGTTCCCGTGTTAATCAGATACCGGTCAAAAATCAATCTGTTTGCCGAGGCAGGTATTCAGGCTGTTTGGATGTATAAATCGTTTGTGGAATACAACTGGGAACCAAACGATAATGAATCGGTAACTTATAAAGAGAACAACAAAGAGGCAATCAACCCCATTGATGCGGGTATAATGGCAGGCCTCGGTTATAAACTAAAAAACAAATACGATCTCGGCATGACTTTTTCGTTAAGATACTATTTTGGTTTTGTAAATGTATATAAAGGAATTTCGGGCACCAATAACAGCGCATTGTATTTTGAAGTAACGCTTCCCATTGGTGCAAAAAAAGCCATGGCAAAAAGAGCCAAAAAAGAAAAAGAAAAAAACAAGAAATAACCCTCACTAAAATTGAGAATTATGAAGCCCTTTGTGAAATTTTTACTTCTCTTACTCATCCCGTTCAATCTGTTTGCCCAAAACAATGTTGATGAACCCGGCAGATTAAAACCGGGATTTGACATCAGTGCACTTATCCATACCGATTTTATTTACGATAT
>CAYNVN010000097.1:0-15564 GCA_964400655.1 uncultured Lentimicrobiaceae bacterium | reverse complement strand
AACTGATATCAAGAAATAACCGTTCCGACAGGGTGTATAAAATCCGCGAAACCGCCGGCACATTAAACGGTGCCAAAAAACCTGCTGAAGAATGGGCAGAAAAATAGTAATTATAGGCTCCGCCTGGCCGTTACGGGGGGGGCTGTCAGCTTTTAACGAAAGAATAGCCAGACAATATGCCTCTATTGGCGATGAGGTTGAAATTTATACATTTAGCCTCCAATATCCGGCAATATTGTTTCCCGGAAAAACACAATATTCATCCGAACCTGCTCCAAATGACTTAAAAATAAATGTTAAAATAAATACGGTAAATCCTGTTACCTGGTTTAAAACAGGTAATGAAATAAAAAATAAAAAACCCGATCTGGTCATTATTAAGTTTTGGATTCCGTTTGTAGCACCCTCCCTGGGAAAAATTGCCAGGATTATCCGTAAAAACGGTCACTCTAAAGTTATTTCGATTATTGACAATATTATACCGCATGAGAAACGGCCGGGTGATAAACAACTTGCTTCTTACTGGGTAAATAGTGTAGATGGTTTTGTAACCATGTCGAAAGCCGTTTTGGGTGAGCTGGACTTGTTTGATAAAGAGAAACCCAAAATGTTTTGCCCCCATCCTTTATATGATCATTACGGAACCATAACCGATAAATCAACGGCAAAGAAAAAGCTGGGGCTTGAACATGAATATAAATATATGTTGTTTTTTGGTTTCATAAGAGATTATAAAGGATTGGATATTTTATTGCAGGCAATGGACCATGAATACATTAAATCCAACAAAATTAAACTGTTGGTGGCAGGTGAATTTTATACCGACTCAAAACCCTATTTTGAATTAATTGAAAAGCACGGGCTGGGAGATGTTGTAATAATGTCAAATGATTTTATCCCCGACAGCAAAGTTGCACTCTATTTTAATGCCTGCGATGTGGTGGTTCAGCCTTATAAAGATGCAACCCAGAGTGGCGTAACACAAATTGCCTATCATTTTGAAAAACCTATTATTACAACCAATGTGGGTGGATTGGCAGAGATTGTTCCTGATAACGAGGTGGGATTTGTTACGGAACCGGATGTAAATGAAATTCAGGATGCAATAATCAGGTTTTATCGTGGTAACAAAGGCGATATGTTTGAAAAAAATGTAAGAAAGATTAAGTTTAAATATAGCTGGGATAATATGCTTGCAGCAATTGACAGTGTAGCGGAGATGACCCAAAAGAAACAGAATTATGATAATACGAAGTAAAGCCCCGTTAAGAATCGGACTGGCCGGAGGAGGAACCGATGTTGCTCCTTATTCCGACTTGTACGGCGGTGCTATTTTAAATGCTACCATTAACCTGTATGCGTACGCAACAATTGAACCGACTGATGACGGGAAGATTGTAATTGATGCTGTTGACAGAAAAGAAAAGGTTATACTTGATTCAACAAAAACTTTACCCGTCAACGGCAAACTTGACCTGGCAAAAGGAATTTATAACCGTTTGGTAAAAGATTATACGGGAAATGCCATGTCGTTTAAATTAACAACATATGTGGATGCTCCTCCCGGCTCGGGGCTCGGTTCGTCATCAACGTTAGTGGTTGCAATTTTAGGTGCCTTTGTAGAATGGTTGCAGCTTCCATTGGGAGAGTACGACATTGCTAAACTTGCGTGGGAAATTGAAAGAGTTGACCTTAAAATGGCAGGAGGAAAACAGGATCAATATGCGGCTACTTTTGGCGGTGTTAATTTTATGGAGTTCTATGATGAAAATAAAGTAATAGTTAATCCGTTGCGTATCAGGAGCGAAGTGCTTAATGAGCTTTCGTATAATATGGTGCTTTATTATACGCAAACAAGCCGTTTTTCATCCGATATTATTGAAACTCAGATGAAAAATGTTAAGTCAAATGAAGAGTCTTCGGTTCAGGCAACTCATAACCTGAAAAAGCAATCGGTTATGATGAAAGAGGCGATACTTAAAGGAGATTTAAGTGAAATTGGACGAATACTGAACTTCGGATGGGAAAACAAGAAAAAGATGGCTTCCGGTATTACCAATCCGGTTATTGATAAGTATTATAAAGTAGCCATGAAAAACGGTGCTACCGGAGGTAAGATATCGGGTGCAGGTGGCGGAGGTTTTATGTTTTTTTATTGCCCGGGCAATGGACGGTTTACCGTTAAAAAAGCATTGGAGGAACTGGGTGGTTATGTTTTGCCGTTTGAATTTACTAAAAAAGGATTAACTACCTGGAGGTTTTAATATGAATGCTGTTAAAGAGGCGGTGTTTCTTGCAGGTGGATTTGGTACCCGTTTACAAAGTGTGGTTAAAGATGTTCCCAAGCCAATGGCGGATATTAACGGTAAGCCGTTTCTGCATTATCTTATTTTACATTATGCCCGTCAGGGTGTTGAGCATGTTGTGCTTTCGGTTGGTTATTTGCATCGTATAATAAGCGATTATTTTTCCGATAATTATTTAGGCGTTCGCATAAGTTATGCCATCGAAGATTCTCCGTTGGGTACAGGTGGCGCAATAAAACAATCGTTAAAATTAACCGATACAAACGTGGTGCTGGTTGCCAACGGAGATACGATGTTTATGGTCGATATAAAAGAGATTGGTGCTTTTCACAGGAAAAATAATGCCGATTTTACCTTGGTAGTTAGAGAGGTGGATGATGTAAGCCGTTACGGTAGCGTTAAGATGAATGACGACGGCAGAATTATTGGTTTTGAAGAAAAGAACAGTACAAAAGGCAGGGGTTATATTAATGGCGGCGTTTATTTAATTGATAAAACCTTTTTTGGTCGATTTGGTTTTCCTCAAAAGTTTTCCGTTGAAAAAGATTTTTTTGAAAAAAAATATCTTGAAGGGAATTTTTTCGGAAAACCTTGCAATCATTATTTTATTGATATCGGAATACCTGACGACTATCTGCAAGCCAAAAATGACTTTCGGGTTCTTTTTTAAGTTTTAACCCCTTTACACGGCTTTGTTTTAAATGAAAAACAGGGACGTGATTATTTTCTCTATTTTTGACTTTTTAAATTAAAACCATGGACATAGAAAAGGTAATAGCCGGTTCCATATCGGTGAAACAGAAAATATTGGAAGATGTTGGTCTCCACGCCCAAATGTGGGAAGCGGCGGAATTTTGCATTGAAACCTACCGGAACAACGGAAAAGTATTGTTTTGCGGTAACGGTGGCAGTGCCGCCGATGCCCAGCACCTTGCCGCCGAACTTTCGGGCAGGTTTTATTACGACCGCGACCCGCTTTTTGCCGAAGCCCTACATGTTAACACCTCGTTTCTTACAGCAGTGGCCAACGATTATTCGTACCATGAGGTATATGCCAGAATGATTAAAGGATCGGGCAGAAAAGGAGATGTGTTGTTTGGTATCAGTACTTCGGGAAATTCGGCCAATGTGGTAAATGCCCTGCGGCAGGCAAAAGAGCTTGGGATGAAAACCGTTGCCTTTACGGGCGAAAGCGGCGGTGAAATGAATTCGCTGGCCGATCTTTGTATTAAAGTACCGTCAACCGATACGCCACGCATACAGGAAGCACACATTTTAATCGGTCATATCATTTGCGAGATCATCGAGTCGGAATTATTTCCCCGCGGGTAATGTCACATTTTTTTAAGCAAATAAACAATATCCAAACACTGTTCCTCGACAGGGACGGGGTTATCAATAAACGTTTGGTGGATGACTATGTCAAAAATTGGGCGGAGTTTGAGTTTTTGCCCGGCGTAACCGAAAGTTTGAAAATCTTGTCCGGAATATTTGACAGAATAATTGTCGTTACCAACCAGCAGGGTGTTGGAAAAGGCCGTATGACCGAAAAGCAGCTGAACACGATTCATGAAAATATGAAAACCGCTGTTAAAAGAGCCGGTGGCAGGATTGATGCCGTTTATTACTGTACCGATCTTAAAGATAAACCCGGCAATTGCCGTAAACCTTCCATAGCCATGTTCAACAAAGCCAAAACCGATTTTCCTGAAATAGATGCGTCCAAAAGCATAATGGTTGGTGATTCGCAAAGCGATATCGATTTTGGAAATAATGCAGGCATGTTTACCGTTTTTATAGGTAACGAAAATAAAACCGCAAACGTTTGTTTTAGCAGTTTGAAAAGTTTTGCCGATGCTGTTGCGAACCGGTAATTAATTCTTAATAACTTAGTAAAGGTAATGGTGTTTAATTGTTGTCAATAATTAGATTTGCAGCATAATAAAAATATTGAATATTATTTATGACCCCGACCATCATACTTTTAACCTTTTTAATTTATACCCTGCTGCTTTTTGGTGTTTCGTGGGTTACTTCGCGCAACGCAAATAACGAAAGTTTTTTTATTGGGAACCGGAAATCGCCCTGGTATGTGGTAGCATACGGAATGATTGGCGCTTCGCTTTCGGGGGTGACTTTCATATCCGTTCCGGGTTGGGTAGGCAGCACCGGATTTACCTATTTCATAATCGTGTTGGGATATGTTGCCGGATATGCCGTAATTACCACACTGCTGCTTCCCTTGTATTACCGGTTAAATTTAACTTCGATTTACACCTATCTCGAAAAAAGGTTCGGTAGCAAATCGTACATAACCGGTGCGTCGTTTTTTCTGATATCAAGGGTGATAGGGGCCTCTTTCAGGATGTTTCTGGTGGTTACCGTGTTGCAATATTTTGTGTTTGATCATTTTCATATTCCCTTTTGGGTTACGGTGGTATTTTTTATGCTGCTGATTCAGCTTTATACATTAAAAGGAGGCATTAAAACCATTGTTTGGACCGATACGCTGCAAACAACATTTATGCTTTTGGCGGTGGTGCTGACGGTGGGCATTATTTTGCATCATATGCAGGAAGGTATCGGCGATGTTATTGTAAAGGTGTGGAACAGCGATTATTCAAAAATGATAATTACCGACCTGTCGCATCCTAAATATTTCCTGAAACAGTTTATAAGCGGAATGTTTATTACCATTGTGATGACGGGGCTGGATCAGGACATGATGCAAAAAAACCTTAGCTGCCGTAATCTTCCGGAAGCCAAAAAAAACATGACCACCCTGAGCTGGATACTTGTCCCCGTTAACTTATTATTCCTCTTTTTGGGAGCAGTTCTGTTTTTATATGCCGCCGAAAACGGTATTTCGCTGCCTGAAAAAGCCGATCTGGTTTTTCCTGAAATTGCCATCAATAACCTTGGTGTGGTTGCGGGCGTTGTTTTTATCGTAGGGTTGATTGCTGCGGCCTATTCCAGTGCCGACAGTGCTTTAACCGCACTTACAACTTCCTTCAGTATTGATATTTTAAAACTCGACAGAAAATATAAAGGTCGTGAAAACTTGTTGAAAAAAAAGAGGATGCAGGTTCATCTCCTAATGAGTGTAACCGTTATTTTTGTGATCATACTGTTTAAGGTTATCAATGATGAATCGGTGATTGCGCAGCTGTTTACTTTTGCCGGTTATACTTACGGGCCGCTGTTGGGTTTGTATGCCTTTGGACTTTTTACAAAATGGAATGTAAAAGATAACCTGGTTCCGGTAGTGGCAGTGGCTGCACCGTTGTTGTCGTACATTATTAAAATAAATGCCGTTAACTGGTTCGGAGGATACAAAATAGGTTTTGAGCTGTTGTTGATTAACGGGTTGATTACATTTACAGGACTACTCTTTATCATTAAAAACAAATAAATTACAATTATGGCGAATTTTAGGTTTATTGCGTTGGAGCACACACTGAACAGACCCGTTGTGGAGGTAAATTATCCGGCAACAAAGGTTTCTGACTATTTCGGGTCGATGGCTTTTAATCAGGCTACCATGCGTGAATATCTCACCGACGAAGCTTACAAAGTGGTAATGAGTGCCATTCAAAAAGGCCTTCGTATCGAGCGTAAAATTATTGATCAGATAGCCTCGGCCATGAAAGCATGGGCATTGTCGAAAGGGGCAACCCATTATACACACTGGTTTCACCCTTTAACCGGTGCCACTGCCGAAAAACATGATGCTTTTATTATGCCCGAGCCTAACGGACGTGCCATTGAAGAGTTTCAGGGAAGTGCTTTAACACAGCAGGAACCCGATGCCTCAAGTTTTCCGAGCGGAGGTATTCGAAATACTTTCGAAGCAAGGGGATATACCGCCTGGGATCCCACTTCGCCTGCATTTATTATGGATAACACCCTTTGTATTCCCACCATTTTTGTGTCCTATACCGGCGAATCGCTTGATTATAAAACACCGCTGTTAAAATCGTTAACGGTTCTTGACAACAGTGCAAGGGCGCTGTGTCATTATTTTGATAAAAAAGTGGGCAAGGTTTATGCAACGCTTGGCTGGGAACAGGAGTATTTTTTGGTGGACGATGCACTGTTTGCGGCCCGTCCCGATATGGTTTTAACGGGAAAAACCGTGTTCGGCCACTCTTCGGCAAAAGACCAGCAACTCTCCGACCACTATTTCGGTACCATTCACGAAAGGGCGCTGGCTTTTATCAAAGACCTGGAAATTGAGGCTCATAAACTGGGTATTCCGTTAAAAACCCGCCATAACGAAGTGGCTCCGTCGCAGTTTGAATGTGCGCCGGTTTATGAAGAGATAAACGTTGCCGTGGATCATAATCAGCTGTTGATGCACCTGTTGGATAAAATTGCCCGTCATCACCATTTTAAAGTGTTGTTGCACGAAAAGCCTTATGCCGGTGTAAACGGTTCGGGTAAGCATAATAACTGGTCGCTGGCAACCGATACCGGTGTTAACCTTCTTTCGCCCGGAAAAACCCAAAAGGACAACTTCCGTTTTATTACCGTGATGGTTAATATTCTGAAAGCGGTTCACGATTACGAAGAGCTGTTACGTGCAAGCATTGCATCGGAAGGCAACGATTTGCGCCTTGGAGCCAACGAAGCACCTCCGGCCATTATTTCGGTTTTTATCGGCGAACAAATAAGCCGTACGCTGGATACCATCGAAAAAATGCCTTCAAAAAAATCGCTGGGTAACAGCCACAGTTCCGGATCGTTGGATATTCCAAAAATTCCTGAAATCCTGCTTGATAATACCGACAGGAACCGAACATCGCCTTTTGCATTTACCGGTAATAAATTTGAGTTCCGCGCTGTGGGATCGACGGCCAACACGGCAAAACCGATGTTTGTTTTAAATACCATTGTTGCCGAACAGTTGCAAAAGTTTAAAATTGACGTTGATAATGAGATTGCAAAAGGGCTGAAAAAAGATGATGCCATTTTCAATGTAATACGCAGATATATTAAGGAGTCGAAACCCATTAGGTTTGAGGGAAATTCGTACAGTAAGGAGTGGGAAGAAGAGGCTGCACGCAGAGGATTGTCAAACAACCGAACCACCCCCGAGGCCATAAAGGCTTTTATGTCGGAAAAATCGATTGAGTTGTTTACCAAACACAATGTTTTAAATTATGTTGAGTTAAAAGCCCGTCACGAAATTAAACTGGAGAATTATACCAAAAAGATACAGATTCAATCGAGGGTGATGGGCGATTTGGCGGTAAATCATATTTTACCGACGGCCATACAGTATCAAAACAGGCTTATTGAGAATGCCCGGGGTCTGAAAGAGGTGCTCGACTCAAAAACATTTGTTAAACTGTCGAGAAACCAGTTAAATACGATAAAAGAAATATCGGATCATGTTTCAAGCATTAAAGAGTATGTTGCCGAAATGGTAGAGGCCCGGAAAGTTGCCAACCGGATTGGGGAGATTGAAGAACAGGCCAATGCCTATAAAAATACGGTTTTACCCTATTTTGAAAAAATCAGATCGCACGTTGATAAACTGGAGCTTTTGGTGGATGACGAAATTTGGCCGCTGCCCAAATACAGGGAGCTGTTGTTTTTGAAATAGGAAAGGTCCGGGAAATTAAACGCCACCGTTCAGGATGGATAAAGACAAAAAAGTAATCATTATGCTAATTTTGTCTGGCAGGGAAGTTACGGAGGGTTTTCGGTGAGTCCGTCATTACATGACCGAACCAAAAGGTATATCGGGTATTAAAAACAACATCATCACAAGCAAACATACAAAGAGGAATATACGATGTTTATTAAAGAGTATGGTGTTGAATATGACGCACGCTATTTATGGTCGGAATAAAAATCATTGTTAAATGAATGCAGAATTAATATTCAATTATTTTCCCGGATTATCGAGCCGCCAGCAGGAGCAGTTTACAGAGCTTAAGTCGTTGTACGATTTTTGGAATCGGCAAATCAATGTGATTTCCCGTAAGGATATGGACTCGTTTTATCTTCATCATGTGCTGCATTCGTTGGCCATTGCAAAGGTTACCACTTTTAAAGATTTTACCGAAACAATGGATGCGGGAACAGGAGGAGGGTTTCCGGGTATTCCGCTGGCCATTCTTTTTCCAAAAGCTAAATTTTATCTGGTTGACAGTATCGGGAAGAAAATAAAGGTGGTAAAGGAGGTGGCAAAGCAACTTGAATTGGATAATGTTGAAGCCGAACAGCTGCGTATGGAACAGGTTGACCGTACATTCGACTTTATTGTAAGCCGCGCCGTTACCGATTTGGAGAAGTTTATCCGGTGGACTTTTTACAAAATACATAAACAGTCGTTTAATAAAGTTAAAAACGGGATATTGTATTTAAAGGGAGGCGACCTGGCGGATGAACTGAAAAGGGTAAAGGGGCTGAAAAAAACACATGTAAAAACCTATCCGGTCTCCAGCTATTTTAACGAACCTTTTTTTGAAACCAAGCAGGTGGTGCATGTTTTTAAGTAAGAATCAGTCTAATTTTCGGCGATAAATAGGCAGGCTTGAAATAAATTTCTATTTTCGTGCGTTTTTCAGATTCTTTTAATCAATAAAAATATTGTTATGACAGAAAAAGTACGTCAGTCATTGAGGGAGTCAACTGCCATGCGCTGGACGGCGTTGGTTCTTGCATCCCTGTCTATTTTCGGTGCATATTATTTTAACTATGCACTATCGTCCATTAAACCTATGCTGGAGAGTGTTCTGGGTTGGAATAGCGAAGATTTCGGGACTTATACATCGGCCTATGCCTGGTTTAATGTATTTCTTTTTATGCTTATTTTCAGCGGGTTTATCCTCGATAAGCTGGGTGTAAGAAAAACAGGACTCGGAGCTACCATAGTTATGTTTTTGGGTACCGCTTTAAATTATTGGGCGGTTAACCATCAGTTTGCCGACGATGCAGTGGTTCATCTCCCCATACTGGGCGATATGAGGGCACAGGTTTGGTGGTCGTCGTTGGGTTTTGCCGTGTTTGGAGTGGGTACCGAAGCCATCGGTATTACCATCTCAAAAGCGGTGGTTCGCTGGTTTAAAGGAAAAGAGATGGCCCTTGCCATGGGTATGCAGATGGCCATTGCCCGTTTGGGTACAGCACTGGCAATAGGTATTTCAATTCCTCTGGCTCTCAAATTCTCGGTAACCGCTCCTATTTTGTTTGCACTTATCGTTATGCTTATGGGGGTTGTTTCGTTTATCCTCTTTTCGATTCTGGATATTAAACTCGATAAATCGGAAGATACGGCAAATGAGGTGAAAGACCCTGATGATGAATTTAAAGTGAAAGATATTTTGCTTATTATCGGAAACCTCGGCTTTTGGTACATTGCCATACTTTGTGTATTGTTCTATTCGGCGGTTTTCCCTTTCTTGTTTTATGCCAACGACTTAATGGTTAATAAATACAATGTTGACCCGAGCCTTGCCGGAACCATCACCATGTTGCTTCCCTTTGGAACCATTTTCCTGACACCGGTTTTCGGTAGTATATACGATAAGTTTGGAAAAGGTGCCAGCATTATGATTGTAGGATCGTTGATTTTGATCCTTGTTCATGGTGTTTTGGCCATCCCTTCGCTTAACCTTTGGTGGATTGCCGCAATCATGGTTATTGTACTTGGCGTTGCATTTTCGCTGGTGCCGTCAGCCATGTGGCCGTCGGTTCCGAAAATTATTCCCGAAAAACAACTGGGAACCGCATATGCCGTTATCTTTTGGATTCAAAATATTGGGCTTATGCTGATTCCGCTTTTGCTGGGAATTGTGTTAAACAATACCAATCCCGACGTGGCTCCCAACAAAAAGGTGGTTAAAGCAGGTATCGAAAAGGCGGTCAACGAAACCTTAAAAACAGCATCATTATCAGAAAATGAGCTGACCAAAATAATTGATAAAGCTTCAGGTGCCGCTGTTGATTCGGTGGTGCAATACAGTGCTTATACCCCCATTGAAGAAGATAAAATTAACATTGATAATGTTGAAAATAACATTTATGCAAGTGTGGCCGGCAGTTTAAAAAATGTTTCCGTTACAGGCAATAAAAAAGAAGATCTTAATAAGATATCGAATGCTGCGAAAGACGCTGCATACAAAGTGATTATCAAAGAGAAACTTAACTTAAGATATGATTACTTTTACGATATGTTGTTGTTTGTAGGGTTGTCGGTTTCGTCGTTACTGTTTGCCTTTTTGCTGAAAATTGAAGACAAACGAAAAGGTTACGGGCTTGAACTGCCAAACATTGAAAAGTAGTTTTTTAGAAAATTTAAGAAAAGGGCGGCCGATTGTCGCCCTTTTTCATTTTTAACCGTTACAAATTTTTGTAATTTCGGCCTTTCTTATAAAAATCTAAAACGTATCAATAATTTAAAAAATGAGTAAAGAAATATTAAACCTCGAACCAAAGGCGTTGTGGAAACATTTTTACAGCCTTACACAAATTCCCCGTCCTTCCAAAAAAGAAGCTCAGGTAATTGAATTTATGAAAAAATTTGGAGAAGACCTCGGGTTGGAAACCATTGTTGACGAAGTGGGTAACGTAATCATTAAAAAGCCTGCCACCGAAGGTATGGAAGACCGTAAAGGCATTATTCTTCAGGGGCACCTCGATATGGTTCCGCAAAAAAATGCAGATACCGATCACGACTTTGAAAAAGACCCCATTGATGCTTATGTTGACGGCGAGTGGGTAACGGCCAAAGGTACTACTTTGGGTGCCGACAACGGTATGGGAGTAGCCGCATCCATGGCTGTTCTTGAAGCTACCGATTTGGTACATGGTCCGGTTGAGGCCCTTTTTACCATTGATGAGGAGACCGGTATGACGGGTGCTGAAAATTTAAAACCCGGTTTGCTGGACGGTGAAATCCTGTTAAACCTCGACTCGGAAGACGAAGGAGAACTCTATATTGGTTGTGCAGGAGGTGTTGATACTACCGCATCAATGAATTACACCGAAGAAGATGCTCCGGAAAATGCAGTTGCATTTAACGTTGTGGTTAAAGGTTTAAAAGGAGGCCATTCCGGTCTTGATATCAACCTGGGACGTGGAAATGCCAATAAAATTATGAATGCTTTGCTGCTTACCGCTGCCGAAAAATTCGGTTTAAGGGTATCGGAATTGCAGGGGGGAAGCCTTCGTAATGCCATTCCGCGCGAATCGTTTGCAACGGTAGTTGTTCCTTCGGAGCATGTTGATAATTTTAAAAAGTATGCTGCCGAGTTTGCAGTGATTGCCGCCGACGAATTCAGGGAGGCCGACCCGGGACTGGAAGTTACCGTTGAAGAAAAAACCGAAATGCCTGCAAAGGTGATGGATGCCCAATCGCAGGAGAAATTATTTAAAGCCATTGCCGAAGCACCGAACGGCGTTATTGCCATGAGCGAATCGGTGGAAGGAATTGTTGAAACTTCAACAAACCTGGCCATTGTAAATGTTAAGGACGGTAAAGTGGAAGTGGCTTCATTGCAACGTAGTTTGGTTGATTCCGACAGAGATAAAATTGGAGAGCAGATGAAGAATGTTTTTCTTGATGCCGGTTTTGAAGCCGAAAATCAGGGAGCATACCCCGGATGGAAACCAAATCCCGATTCCGCCATCCTTAAAGAGATGAAAGAGATTTATAATAACAAATACGGCAAAGTACCTGAAGTTAAGGTTATTCATGCAGGACTTGAGTGTGGATTGCTGGGTTCGGTTTATACCAACTGGGATATGATTTCCTTTGGTCCTACCATTCGTTTTCCTCACTCTCCCGATGAAAAAGTGAACATTGCCACTGTTCAGAAATTTTGGGATTTTCTGGTGGAAACACTGAAAAATGCACCGAAAAAGTAAATATCAATAATTAATTTTCAGATCACAAATCACAAATAAATTCAATATAACAATATCAAAACCTAAAATTAATGTTTTGATAATTTGAGCAATCTAACTATTTGAATTTATTTGTGATTTGTTTTTTGTGATTTGGAATTTTAAATGAATCTTAAAATACCTTTTGCAAAAATTGAGGAAAGTCATCCGTCCCCAAAAGATTATTCAATAATTTTTAAAGCACCTTTTGTTTATATAAAAAAAACCTCTATTTTTGCACACCCAAAATTTGAAGAACAATGAAACGTACATTTCAACCATCAGTAAGAAAAAGAAAGAACAAGCACGGATTCCGCGAAAGAATGTCTTCTGTTAACGGCCGTAAAGTGTTAAAAGCAAGAAGAGCTAAAGGAAGAAGGAAGCTTACTGTTTCGGACGAGCGTAAATAATCGGGCGATTATACGCTTTTTTTCATAAACTGAATTAAAGATCTATTTAAGGAGGTGTGCATTCCGCACCTCCTTTTTTTGTTGGCTTGCGTCAATGTCAAGGCAAAAATCAATAAATTAGCACACTTTTATACAATCATTAAGAATGGATGTTTTATTAACCATTATTTTAATCTTTTTTGCGCTGAGTTTCCTTGGCCGGTTGTTTTTCAGGTATGTGCTGCCCTGGTGGTTAAGCCGGTTTATGAAAAAGCAACAACAAAAATTTAATCAACAATATTATTCCGACGGCAGGGTTTATGAAGACAAAGAGGTAAGAATAAACAAGGAACCCGAAAAGGGTGCGGTAAACCCCGATGTTGGTGAATATATAGATTACGAAGAGATTGATGATAATAACGATAACAAAACAATATGAAACGAGATTTAGTTAAAAAGATGGCCCCCTATTTTGCGGCAATCTTTATTTTTTTGGCAATGACACTTACTTACTTTTCGCCTGTTTTGGAAGGGAAAAAGTTAAAACAGCATGATATTACCATGTATAAAGGCATGTCAAAAGAGATTACCGACTTTCGTAAAAAAACAGGCGAGGAGCCTTTATGGACCAATTCGATGTTTGGCGGTATGCCTGCCTGGCAGATATCGGTTGTTTATTCGTCAAATTTAATTAAGAAAGTCGATAATATTTTGAAATTCGGATTTCCAACGCCGGCAAACTATTTTTTTCTTTATTTCCTGGGCTTTTTTGTTTTGTTATTGGTTCTCAGGGTTGATGTCTGGCTTTCATTAGTTGGGTCTCTGGCTTTTGCTTTTTCAACCTATTTTTTAATTATTCTGGCAGCGGGTCATAACTCAAAAGCTCATGCCATTGCCTATATGGCTCCGGTTTTAGCCGGAATAATTTGGGCCTATAGGGGTAATATATGGAAAGGCGCTCTTTTGTTTGCTTTAGCTCTGGCACTTGAGATTAATGCCAACCACCTGCAAATTACCTATTATTTGCTGTTTATTGTTATTATTTACGGCATTTATAAATTGATTGATGCTGTAAAACAGAATCAACTGGCCGGTTTTACAAAAACCACCATGATTTTAGTGGCGGCAGCTTTATTAGCTGCTTCGACAAATATTACAAATTTGTGGGCAACATATGATTACGGGAAATACACCATGCGTGGTAAACCCGAATTAACCAAGGAAAAAGAGATAAAATCGGGTGGACTCGATAAGGATTATATCACGGCATGGAGTTATGGTATCGGCGAAACGTGGTCGTTATTAATTCCCAACGCAAAAGGCGGGGCATCGGGATATTTGGGCAATGTTGACGAATTGAAAAATGCTGACCCTGCTTACCGGCAAATTATTGCACAGCAAAATGCATATTGGGGCGATCAGCCCGGTACATCGGGCCCTGTTTATGTGGGAGCCGTTGTTATCTTTCTTTTTGTGTTGGGGTTGTTTATTGTTCGCGACCGGTTTAAGTGGGTACTATTGGCAGCTACCGTTCTATCCGTTTTACTTGCATGGGGAAAAAACTGGATGCCGTTTACCGACTTTTTTATCGATTATATACCGGGTTACAATAAGTTTCGAACGGTTTCGATGATTCTCGTAATCGCTGAACTGACCATTCCGTTACTGGCAATACTTGCTGTTAATGAGATTTTGAAAAATCCGGGTATCCTGAAACAAAACATGCGTGCGTTTTATATTTCACTGGGGGCTACGGCGGGCATCACTTTGGTTTTTTGGTTGATACCTGATACCTTTTTTAGTTTTTTCAGTCAGTTTGAAATACAGCAGTTTAATCAGTTAAAACAGTCAAATAATCCCGCACAAATCAATGCCTTTATGCAAAGTTTGCAGGATGTGAGAATGGCTGTTTTTAAAGCCGATGCCATGCGTAGTTTTTTGTTTATTTTACTGGTGGCAGGTTTGGTTTGGGTTTATTCGCTTGGTAAATTTAACAAAAGTGTTTTTTTGTTGGTTTTGGGTGTTTTAATTGTATCGGACCTTTTTCCTGTAAACAAAAGGTATTTGAATAATGATAACTTTGAACGTAAAAGAAAGGTTGATCAGCCTTTTCAAAAGACAAAAGCAGATGATTATATTTTAAAAGATACCGATCCCGATTTCAGGGTGCTTGATATTACAAAAAATGTTTTTAACGATGCTTCCACCTCTTATTTTCATAAATCCATAGGTGGTTATCATGGTGCTAAACTGCAGCGATATCAGGATGTGATAGAGTATTATTTATCACCTGAAATACAAAAATTACAATATGCTTTAAAAAGTAATCCTTCACCTGAAATGATTGAAAAAACATTGGGCGCATTGAAAGCTGTTAATATGCTGAATACTAAGTATATTATTTATAATCCCAATGTTGCTCCTATTGAAAATCCGTTTGCCTACGGTCATGCTTGGTTTGTAAACAGGGTGGAGACGGTTGAAAATGCTGACGAGGAAATTGATAAAATCGGAAAGATTGACTTAAAATCGGTTGCAGTTATCGACAAACGTTTCGAGGATAAGGTTACACAAAAACAGTTTGAGTATGATCCGGGTTCAAAGGTAGAGTTGGTGTCGTATGCACCTAATCATCTAGTATATAATTTTAACGCTGCAAAAGATCAGCTTGTTGTTTTCTCCGAAATATATTATCCGGCCGGATGGAATGCCTATATAGACGGTAAGGATGTACCCTATTTCAGAGCAGATTACATTTTGAGGAGTATGATAATACCGGCCGGTAAGCATACCGTTGAGTTTAAGTTTGAGCCGAAAGTTTGGAATATCGGGAATGTTATTTCTTTTGTAGCTTCTTTGTTGTTAATTGTTCTTGTACTGTCGTTGTTGGTAATCGAAACAAGGAAGTCGTTTAAAGAGAATGCCGCTTAAATAATGAAAAAGGTACTTATAATTACTTATTATTGGCCGCC